>PWNH01000056.1 GCA_003557905.1 Methanomassiliicoccaceae archaeon
CCCGGCTGCAGCTTTACTGTCAAAAGGTAGGACAATTACAAAAGCGGCAATCGAGACCATCAGGACCAAGGCTATGGTTGCAGCCAAGAGTTTTCCGGATAGCCTGAATTGACTATACATGGGCCATATATGATTTTGATGACTATTTAAAGGTAATAAGGCTTAAGTGAAAATGAACATGGTGTAAATCTTTGTTCAATTGTTTATGGAAAACAATCTCGGACCGTGACCCTGAGAAAATTTATGCATAGGGGCGCGATCCATCGTTGGATACTTGGATCAGGCCACGCCCTCCGGTGATTGCGGGTCATGCGTCTGCACACCGCTGAACTCTTCCAAGGGAACGATCGCAGGATGGCACCCCGGTCGTATGATGTCCGCCCAGCGAAGACAACCGCAGTACAATGGGTTCCGCAGTATCCGTGATATGCTCTGCCTCTTCCAATCGAGACCTTTCTTACTGCGTACGCCGATGGAGTTCAAGTGGTCGGCTATCCTCTGCAGCGATTGTCCCTCAGTACGGAGGCGGTATATCGCACGTACGACCTTGGCCTCCTCCTCGTTGACGATGAGGCCGCCATCGTGGATGTCGTATCCGTAGGGATGGCCAGACCCCATTATCCCCTCTCCTTTCCGGGCCTTCTGCTCCATGCCCACACGGACACGTTCCCCTATCTGCTCACTCTCCAACTGGGCGATACGTTGCATGATGTCCATCACGAAGCGCCCCATGGCACTGGTGGTGTCGAAGCTCTCCTGCATGGAGTTGAACTCCTTGCCCCAGGCGCGGAGGGAGTCCATCATCAGTGTGAAGTTCACCGAGTTCCGATGGATACGGTCCATCTTCAACACCAGGATGAGATCCCAGGACTGGCGTTCATCCAGCATACTGGCGTAGGCTGGACGCTTGACGTCCCTGCCGGAATGGCCGTCGTCCACATACACGTCCGCGACATCCCAGCCGCGGGCCTTGCAGTAGGCAGTGAGACGCTTACGCTGAGCTTCCAGGGAATATCCCTCCCTGGCCTGATCCTCCGTCGACACGCGGAGGTAGATCGCAGCCCTCATCGCCATGCACAGAATGAATCTTTATTCCCGCTATAAATAACATCTGACAAATGTCCGACACTATTCACGTTATTGACAAACGTATGTCCGACATCATAAAAGTAGACGGGGCCTTAATAAAATATAGGCTCCACCGATCACTGCCACGCCGACGATGGCGTGTTCCGTCGTAATTCCGCTGGCTTGTAATAGTAGGGGAATTATCGGATCGTAGTTGACGGTCACGCTGCTGATGTTGATATTACCGGCAGCGTCTGTCACGCGGACGAAGAGTTCATTCTCCCCCTCCTGTAAGGAGAAGGTATGATTGTTGAGAGTGTCGGCCGATGACCAGGTCACGTTGTCGTAGGACACATCCACCACATAAGGCGACGATTCAATGATGGTCCATTCCACCAGGACTTCGCCCTCATCAGTCTCATAATCATCCGGAGGGGAGTCTATGGTCAGTTCCGGCGCCACGGTGTCAACGGTGACGTTGACAATGCTGACGTTCACATTACCGGCGGCGTCGGTGGCCCGCACCCAAAATTGATGGTCACCCTCATCGAGACCCGTGAAGGTATGGTGCCCGGGGTCGTCCGATACAATCCAGGTGTCACCGTCATCGGACACCTCCATCACAACGGGGGAATCGTCCTCGACGGTCCATTCCACCAGCACATCTTCAGATGCTATGTATTCTCCTTCTTCCGGTGAAACAATAATCAGTATGGGTTCGATGCTGTCGACATGCACCGTTATGGTGTCGATGTCATGATTGCCTGCCTCGTCGGTTATCATCACGCTGATCTCCCTGTCCCCGTCCTCCAAGTCGGTCACGGCGTATTCCGTCACCTGTCCGAGGTCCTGCCACGGGGAACCATCGATGGATAGTGCAGCGGTCCATTGGTTCTCCTCCACCACGTCCCATGTCAGATGCGCGTTGCCGGTGCTGTTGTAGCTTCCATCGTCCGGAGAGGTTATGGCGACCTGAGGGTCGGTGATGTCCAGGACGACGGTGACGTTGGTCTTGTTCTGGTTGCCGGCAGCGTCCGTTGCCCTCACCCACAGTACATGCTCCCCTTCGCCGATAAGTTCGAACACATGATAATCGGGTTCGAGGGCCGTGGTCCACTCCACATCGTCATAGGAAACCTCCACCACATACGGCGACGACTCGATCACCGTCCATTCGACGGTGAGGGATGTGGAGTTGCTGTGGTATCCGTCCAGCGGTGAGTCTATGGTGATTGATGGTTCTACGGTATCCACGGTCACGGTGACATTGGTCATGTTCATGTTCCCGGCCTTATCGCTGGCACGCAGGTACAGCGTGACCTCACCGTCATCTAGGCCGGCGAAGAGATGGCTCTCCTCCTCGTCCGGTGGCCCCCATACCTCGCCGTCGAAGGAGACCTGCACGTCCAAAAGATTGATGTCGGTCACGTTGAAGATCATCAGCACATCCCCGTTGTCGAGATACTCACCCTCATCGGGACTGAAAATCTCCAATTGCGGCGGCACGGTGTCGACGGTGATGGTCACGGAGGAGCTGTTCACGTTGCCGGCCATATCGGTGGCCCGCACATACAGGGTATGCTCACCATCATCGAGCGTGAAGGTGTGACTGTCCTGCGCCAAGACCCAATCGATACCGTTGCTTGAGACCTCGGCGAAGTCAGGATTCTCATCCTCCACCGTCCATGTCAGGATGACCTCGCTACTGTTGATGAAATCGCCGTCGGCGGGGGATGTTATGTGCACCACCGGAAGGGTGTTGTCGACGATGAATGTGACCTGGGTGATATTCTCATTGCCCAGATGGTCGACGCCGCGGAGATAGATGGTGTATTCGCCGTCGTCCAGACCGTCTATCTGATACGGACTGTTTATGTCCATGATCCAGGTGATCCCATCCCAAGAAATGTCGGTGCGCGGCGCCGGGTCGTATTCGTCCTCGATATCCCATTGCAGATCGAAGGGCGTGTTCAGGACCTCGCCGTCGGATGGGTGTGTTATCACTATGGAAGGCGGTGAACGGTCCACGAGTATCGTGACCGATTCGTTGCGGTAGTTGCCATCGTTGTCCCTTACCGACACGGTGATGATGCAGTAGCCCTCATCGAGGTCCAGGGGATTGATGTCCAGTGAGGTCTGATCATAGGGCAGTGATGCGAAGGACACTCCATCCACCAGCACCTCAACGCCATACAGTGAGATGCCGCTGCGGTTGTCCATCGCCTCCCAGCTGAGCAGGAAAACATCGTATGAGTGGTAGCTTCCATCCTCCGGTGTCAGAATCCGCAGATAGGGCGGGTAGACATCCGTCAGTCCCACCAGAGGATGTTCATCCATGGCATCCCCGGATAGCACATAAGGATAATCGACTATGCCGTCGTTGTTCTCATCCGGCGACTGCCAATCGCTCCAGTAGTTGCCCTCGGTGCCACCGGAACCCTCGTATCTCGATGCGCTCCAGGTGTTGTTGTTGTCATCCCGGCACTGCGCCCTGTCCGGGTGGTATGAAGCGGTGGCGCCGTTGTTATCGCGGAACTCGTTCCATACCAGTAACGCAGAGGTGCATCCGCTGGCGTTTATGGCGAAGCCGGCGTTGTTGATGAAACTGTTGTAACGTACGACGACCTGGTCACAGCTGATGAGTCTGAGGCCGTCGCTGTTCGAATTGAACACGTCGTTGTATTCGAAGGTCAGAGCGGCGCTGTCGATCAGCAGTGCCAGGCCGTTGCTTTCGAATACACTGCCACTGACGTCCACGTTGCCACCGGTGACGTTGACGCCGATGGCGGCGGTGTTGAGATGCGAGTCGATGATAGATATCTGTAGATTGTCAGGGCTGTTGATACCGTTCAGGCCTGTCACGGTGATGTTATCAACGCTCAAGGACGAAGGCCCTTGCAAGGACACGGCATAACCTCCACTGGAGATCGTCGAGTCGTTGATCGTTGCGAGGATGGCGGAAGATGACACGTGTATACCGTGTCCCCCATTGGCCTCCAGTGATGAGACGGTCAGATACGCCTCACCATCGGCACGGATCATTATGGCGGTGTCGGCGGCATGGATTATATCCCCTGATGAGATTAGTTCCACGTCCACTCCGCTCTGCAGGTGAATCCCGTGGCGTCCGCAGTCGCTGAGGACGTTGTTCACATGGTTGAGTACGACACCGGCTGTGACGTTGATGCTCACGGCATCCATGACGGCGGCATCGATCACGTTGTTCCTGATATCCAGTGCAGCGGCCGATGCTGCCTCCACTAAGATACCTCCCGGTATGTGGTTCCCATTGATGCCATCGACGATGACCAGGTGCTCACAATTCAACACGAGGACGCCCAGGCGGCCGTTGTCGTTCACGGAGAGAACCCGCAGGTCAGCAGATGAGATGTTCAGTATGTCCATCGTGTTGGCGGTGATGACGCCGATGGAAGAATCGCCGGTGACATCGATGTTCATGTCGCCGAAGACGTTGGCTGCAACATCACCGGCCTCGAGGGCGGAGGCGGTGATGTTCATCATGCCGATATCGTTACCTGTGATTGGGCCCAAGGACATGATTCCATCGGAGCGGATGTCCATGAACGAGGCCGTGTTGTCAGATACGAGCCGTATGGTGGTCGAGGCGTTACCGTTCAGCGAAACCTGACCGCCACAGACGTTACTGGAGAACACCTCGATCGTCAGATTGCCTACGGTTTCGATGGTCAAAAAGGCCATGGTGTTGGCGGAGAAGTCATTAATCGGCTCCAGGGAGGGGGCTGCAATGACCATGCCCGCCACACAGTAGTTGCCAGTGACATTGTCAATGACGAGAAGGTCGGCGGATATGGATAGGGACTCCACGCGGTTGGCGTCAACGACGCCTAAGCGCACTTCGATGGATTGTATCGTTACGATGCCGTTCACATCATTGCGCGAGAGGTCATCCAAAACCAGGGATGATACGGTGACCAGACGCAGCGCCTCGGCGGAACTCTCCATCGGCATCAAGTTACCGGAGACCGAGATGAAACGGGCGGTGTCAGCGTGTATGGTCAGGAATATGTCCGGAGCGCCGCTGTGGACGGTGTTGTCCGCCACCGTCGTGACGTTCAACCCGATGGCCTGCAGACGGATGACCTCGCCTGCGACAGAATAATGGTTGTTGGCGCTGATAGATGATATGTTCAACAGAGAAGCGGCAAGGACATGTATGTGTCTCAACGAGTTGCCGTCCATGGTGCCGATCTCAACATTAGCGCCGGAGTCGATCATGATGTCGTCGACCAATGTGTTGCCGTCCACGGTGCCGATGACGACATTCGCGGCGCTGAGGGTCATGCCCGTCATGGAGTTACCTTCGATGGCCGTCGTGAGCAATGCTCCAGTGGCAAGGACCTCCAACGCACCGTTCAATGTGTTGCCGTCCATGGTGCCGATGTCGACGTCGCCGCTGATGTTAAAGAGAACAGCGCTCGATGAGCAGGGGACGTTGACAATGTTGGACGATAGCGCACCAATATCCAATGAGGACGCTGTTATATGGAGGAAATGCTGCGGTGTGCCGCTGTGGAGGATGTTTTCGGCATGGATTCCGATCTGCACGGAATCTGCCGTCAGAAGCACAGCTGAACCGAGGACGTCATGATGGACATTACCTCTCAGCTCGGTTAAGTCGATGAGTCCATCGCTCTCCACCAGAAGTGAGTTAAGTTCATTGTATCGGAATGAGGCGATGTGTACCGATTCATTGCCAATGAGGCTCACATTGCCCGTGAAATAGTTCCGTTCCATGGAGAATATCACTATGGAATGCGCACTGGCATTCAGGCGTCCGACAAGATTGTCATCCATCGAACCGATGGCGATGGCGGAGGAGACCTCGAGGGCCATGTTCCCGGCGATGGTGTTGAAAACAAATGTGTTGATATTGAGTTCCGCGGCTTGTATCAGTAGCGAAGACATCGTGTTGTCGTTCATAGCGTCGATGTTCAGACCTCCGCTCAGGTTGACCACCATATCATCCATCGTGTTGGAAGTCAGGTTGAGCTGCGCGGCAGAGGCGTTAATGGAGAGATCTCCCAGGGTGTTAGCATGTAGCAA
>PWNH01000075.1 GCA_003557905.1 Methanomassiliicoccaceae archaeon
AGACCTGATGACCCTTCAGAAGTCCGGATACCTCTGAAATCATCATCGGGGCTTCGCCCCTACCCAAACTCCTTATTCCGACTTTTCTTGTATTGATAAGCATTATATATTGCTCGATTAATTGTATATATGTGGGAAAATAGGGGCTAGTTCATAGAGTGCATCCCATCCCTTCTGACTGGCTAGCCCTGTCCCGCTTTTCCTTAAAGACTTTATACCACCTATCGATTGTAAAACCGAGGCGTTTCCATGGTGCTGGAGGGTTTGGGCAAGTCGCTACGTAAGGTGCTGGGTAGGATAACGGACGCCAGCAACATCAACGAAGACCTTATCAAAGAAGTCTCCAAGGATCTGCAAAGAGCGCTTCTACAGGCTGATGTCAACGTCCAACTCGTTCTGGCCATCACCAAGAAGGTGGAGTCCCGTGCTTTGGAGGAGAGGCCTCCGGCAGGAAAGAGTGCCAAGGAGCATGTCGTCAAGATCATCTACGATGAACTAGTGGGAGTCCTGAACAAGGGTCAACCATTGCCCATGAAGGCCCAGCGCATCATGATGGTCGGTCTTTACGGACAAGGTAAGACCACCACCACCGGCAAACTAGCCTGGCAATTCTCCAAGAAGGGCTTCAAGGTCGGACTCATAGCTGCTGACGTACACCGTCCCGCAGCCTATGACCAGCTTCTACAATTGGGGGAGAAGGTGGGCGTCGAGGTTTACGGAGAAAGGGGCAGCAAGAACGCACCCCAGATAGTTGAGAACGGGCTTAGGAAATTCAAAGAGAAGAACATCATCATCATCGATACCTCCGGGCGTCATGCACTCGAGGACGAACTCATACAGGAGCTGAAGGACGTCTCCGATGTCGCCAGACCCGACGAGAGGCTTCTGGTCCTCGACTCCCAGGTGGGACAGCAGGCCGGCCCTCAGGCAGCCGCATTCCATGAGGCCGTGGGCGTCACCGGGGTGGTCCTCACCAAGATGGACGGCACCGCCAAAGGAGGAGGTGCGCTATCAGCAGTTTCCCAGACCCAGGCACGCATAGTCTATCTCGGCGTAGGGGAGCAGATACGCGATCTTGAACCGTTCGATGCCAATCGTTTCATATCCCGTCTTCTGGGCATGGGAGACGTACAATCACTGCTGGAGCTGGCAAAGGAGAACGTCGGCGACACCGATGTCGAGGAGACGGCCCGTAACATGATGTCGGGCAGGTTCACCCTCAAGGACATGTACCATCAGATGGAGGCCGTCAACAAGATGGGGCCCCTGAAGAAAGTGATGTCCATGATACCGGGCTTCAGCAACGTGGAGGACAAGATGGACATGGAGGACTCCCAGGAGCGACTGAGGAAGTACAAGGTCATCATGGACTCCATGACCGATGAGGAGCTTGATGACCCTAAGATCCTGAAAGCCTCCCGTGTCAAGCGTATCGCCGTCGGGGCAGGTGTCGATGGTAGCGATGTGCGCGAACTCATCAAACAGTACAACCAGAGCAAGAAGATGATGAAGGGCATGATGGGCAACCGTAAGATGCGCAAGCAGCTGATGAAACAGATGCAGAGCGGTGACCTGGGGCTCTGACATGAGACGTTTCGTCATAGTCGGCCACCGCGCCTCCACAACCGGGGACTTCAAACTCGATGACATCTGCGGTGGCGCTGGTCGCATGGATGTCCTCATCCGGTGCATCAACTCATCCTTCTTCCTGTCGCATTCATTGCGTAAGGATGTGGAGGCCTTTCTGATACTGCAGGGCGGAGAGGATGCTCCTAAGACTCTGCGTTTCAAAGGGGATGAGTTGCGCTACCTAAATCCTGACGAGAGAAGCACCGCCTCACTGGTCCGCAACGCCTTGCTGAAGAAACTCGGCGATTCAGAGATAAACGCCTCTCCAGGGATATACGTGTCCCGCCGCGGTCTCCGCGAGGTGTTAGCCTCATTGTCTGAATCCGGTGAGATCGTGTATCTGAAGGAGGAGGGAGAGGATATCAGGCAGGCGGACCTCCCGGATGATATCATATTCGTACTCGGTGACGACCGTGACCTCAGCGATGAGGAGGAGGGCGTCCTGAGGGATCATGCGGAACGCAGCCTCTGCCTCGGTCCGATATCATACCACAGCGACCATTGCATCACCATCGCCCAGAACGAGATGGACCGCAGGGTCTGAACAAGAAAACACTTTAAGCTATCCTGTCGTTGCGATAGCGATGGTGGAGAGAATACCACAACACCGCCACTGCCACAGCTGCGGCAGGGCTTTCACAGGCAATGATGATTTCTGCAACGATGATTGCAAAGGGCAGAGCAAAGAGGTTGTGAAATCCAAGAAACGACAGCTGATGATGCTGTGGGGTGTATCTGCCCTGGTCCTAGTGGCCGTACTTTGGGTGATGTGATGCACGTCGCGATAGGCGGAACCTTCAATGTCCTGCACGCAGGCCATATCACCCTTTTTGAAAAGGCGTTCCAGATTGCTGACTGTCTTTTCGTCGGCATATGCTCCGACGAGTTCGCTTCCGGCAGTCGCGGCAAGGTCAATCCTTTGAAGGTTAGGATGGATGCCGTGGCTGCCTTCCTGGATGCATGGGGGGGAAGATATGAGATATGCGTTATCGATGACCCATACGGCCCCGCCGCAGAGATGGATGATCTCGATGCCATCGTGGTCTCAGAGGAGACGGAGGACAATGCCAAGGCCATCAATGCCCTCCGGCTGAGCAAGGGTCTTTATCCATTGCAGATCAAGACCGTCCCCATGCTCACCGACAAGGGCGGCGAACGCATCAGCTCCAGTTCCATATTGTCAGCGAGGTTGAGGATATGTGTCGGAAGTGAGAACCCGGTCAAGGTCCAGGCGGTCCGTGCTGTCATGGAACGGATATACGGGCCGTTCGAGTTGAGCTGCTTCCCCGCCGACAACGGCATAGGTGACCAGCCTGTTGATGGAGAGACTATCGAAGGCGCCCGAAACCGCGCATTGGCTGCTTTACAGGATAACGACCTCGGAGTCGGTATCGAGGCCGGTGTCTTTGATATGCTGGACGGCCTCTACGACATCCAATATTGTGCCATCGTCGACCGTGACGGACGCCTCACATACGGCTCCGGTCCCGCCTTCCGTTACCCCGACCGTGTGGCGGACGAGGTGCGTAAAGGCCTTCCGGTGGGTCAGGCGTTCCCCAAGGTCTATGGGACCGAGGCCCTGGGACGTTCCAAAGGGGCGATAGGTTTCTTGAGCGAGGGCATCCTTGACCGGCAGCGGCTGACCGAACAGTCCGTTCTGGCAGCGATGGTCCCCCGCATCAGGAAGGACCTGTATGACGAGGAATAGACTGACCTTGGAGACTCCCAACCACGACCTTTCAAAGGTCAGGGTACTGGACGGAAGTGCGGTCGATGCGTACCTCCAGGACGAGTCGAAATTGACCGGCTTTGCGGAGAAGGTACTCGTCCCCAGTGATGAGAATGGGATATCCTCCGTTCTCAACCACGCCACAGGGAACGATGTCCCTGTGACCATCGCCGCCCGCCGGACAGGGGTCGTCGGTGGCGCTGTCCCCGAGGGAGGTGTTGTTCTTTCATTGGAATATATGGATAAGGTTGTCGGAATAGGAGAGGACGATGACGGCTTCTACATCCAGGTGGAGCCCAACGTCACATTGCGGCAGATCGATGATGTTCTGAGATACGGGAGATACGAGGGCCTCGAAGACCTCACAGCCAACGCCGTGTCGCGCCTCAAGAATATGGGCAGGCATCTATATCCTGTGGACCCCACCGAATCCAATGCATCGCTCGGAGCCAACGCCGCCTGCAACTCGTCGGGTTCGAGGTCATACCGTCACGGTCCTACACGGGATTGGATCCGGAGATTGCGGGTCGTACTTGCTGACGGCTCCGTCCTGGACATAAAAAGGGGCGAGGTCTTCGCGGAGAACGGGACATTCATATTGGATGGCGCGGGGAAAGAAAGAGTGTTGACAATACCGAGTTACGAATTCAACAACGGGGTGAAGAACTCGGCAGGGATATTCGTCACAGAGGGCATGGACGCCATCGACCTGTTCATAGGTTCCGAGGGCATACTGGGCGTGATATCGCTGCTAGAGTTGCGTCTGATACCTTGGAGGCCTATGCTCTCCTGCATGGCCTTCCTACCGGATGATGATGCGGCATTGGGTCTTATAGACCATCTCAAGACCCTCGAGGATGGGCCGGAGCTCATAGAGTTCATCGATGCGAATGGCATCAGGATGATCAAGGAAGAACGTGAAGAAGGGTGCCTGTTCTCCAACATGCCTGAATTCCCCCTGTTCCCATCCGCTGCAGTGATGTTCGACCTCCCTCTGGACGATTCGATAGAGCCGAGGATGGAGGAGATCGGTACCTTGCTCAATTCCCTGGGTTCCAATCTCGGTAACACATGGTGCGCCCATGAGGAGAGGGAGAGGGAGCGTTTCCGTTCATTCCGACATGCCATACCCGAGGCTGTTTTCTCCTACATCGCCTCCCGCAAATTGCATCATCCCCAGATGCACAAGATGGGTACTGACATCAGCGTACCGGAGGAGTCGTCAGGGGAGATGATGGCATATTACCGCAAAACGATCTCCTCATCTGGTCTCAAGGCCGTGATGTTCGGCCATCTGGGTGACAACCACCCCCACCTCGAACTATTGATAGAGGATATGGATGACTATGCGAAAGCGGACAATCTGTGTCATGACCTGGCAAGGGCGGCTGTGCGTTTGGGGGGCTGCCCCAGCGCCGAACACGGTGTGGGGCGTTTGAAGAGAGGATACCTGGGGATGATGTACGATGAATCCCAGATCGAAGAGATGTTGGGACTGAAGAGACAACTGGATCGGAATTGGGTACTGAACCCCAGAGTGATGCTGGGGGCAAGGAGATGAAGATCCTGCTCATGGTGAAGCAGGTTCCGGATGTCTCGGTGTCGGGGATGGAGGACGGTAAGGTACCAAGGGGAGGGCCGTCTGTGCTAAACCCCCAATGCGAATACGCCCTGGACGCTGCGACATTATTGAAGTCGGAGGGCGACGAGGTGATCGCGATATGCATGGGGCCTCCATCGGCGAGGGAATCCTTGTTCAGATGTCTCGAGCTCGGTGCTGACCGGGCCTATCATCTATGCGACCCCGATTTCGCTGGTTCCGATGTATGGGCCACCGCCAAAACCCTTTCCCGTCTGGTCTTGGAAAGAGAGTCTGATTTCGATTACGTTTTTTGCGGCCAGAAGGCGGCGGACAGTGAGACGGGACAGGTACCCACAATGGTTGCCGAATTGTTAGGCGTTCCACAGGTAGGGGCCTGCTACCGCCTAGCGAAGGGAACGGGCTCTGTGCATGCCTGGCGGGAGAGGTCGGGTAGGATCGAGCGTTACGAACTCGGACCGAGGGCACTCGTGGCGGTTGAGAGGGGTTGCAACGTCCATCGGTTGCCGAGTGTGAGTGACTTCCTGAACGCGAGAAGGAAGGAGTTGACGGTTCTAACACGCCAGGACCTCTCAATCAATAGGGACGAGTGCGGTCTCAAGGGATCGCACACGGTCGTGAGGAACATCCATTTCCTATCATCGTCGAGGGAAGGTATCAAGTTACACTTGGACGATACATCATGTGCCATAGATACGGTCTTAAGGTCCGTAAGGAGGCGAGGACAATGAAGGAAGAATCCTGCTCAACCTGCCCGACAAAATCATCCTGTGCCGGAGGCTGTCAACGCTCCGAGGCCGAGTTGGCGGAGATGTATGACCTTGACGCCGACACCACCGAAGGCCATATGGTATGGGTCGAATTGGATTATTCCACAGGCATGCCGGAATTGAAAGAGGCCAGCAAGGAACTGATAGCCAAAGCCAGGTCTTTCGATGATCAGAGGGTCATCGGCATACTGTTCGGTCCAGAGAGTGCCAGAAACGCCGCACGCGAGGCTTTCTCCTACGGGGCAGACACCATCTATCATGTCCGTCACCCTTCATTCACCGATTTCAATCTCGAGAGTTTCACCGCCGGACTGACTGCAGTGGCGGAGAGGGTGAAACCCAACACCCTGATCCTTGCAGCCAGCGATGAGGGTATGGAACTGGGCCCGAGGACGGCAGCCCGGATGGGGGTTGGCATCACCGCAGACTGCACCGACCTGGAGATGGACAAAGGTGTCCTCAGAATGACACGTCCCACGTTCGGGGGTAAGCTGATGGCGACCATAATCAGCAACACCCGACCACAGATGGCAACCGTGAGACCGGGGGCATTCCCCGTGCCTGAAGCTGAGGAGGACAGGCAGGGGACGGTCATCAACTGGCCGATGAACCCCAAGCCGCATATAGAACCTGTGGAAAGTATCGCATCGGAGGAGGGGGCGTGTCTGACGGATGCGGAGTTGATAATCTCCGTTGGCGGAGGTATCGGTAACCTCAGGAACCTCGAACTAGCGAAAGAGATCGCCGATCGTTTGGGGGCGGAGATGGCCTGTTCCCGTAACGTGGTGGAGAAGGGATGGATGGATCAGGACCGCCAGGTAGGCCAGACCGGTAACGTGGTCAAACCCAAGGTGTACCTTGCCCTGGGGATATCGGGTGCGATTCAACATCAGACAGGCATGTCGGGTTCGCAGAATATAATCGCAGTAAACAACGACCCCGGCGCTGCGATACATCAGATAGCCAATGTCAGCATCATAGGTGATGTCGGTGAGTTCCTACAGAGGCTTCTGAAAAGATTGGATGAAGAGGAAGCCGCCGATATCTGAGGTCTCATATCCTTGACGCCTTGCGTAGCGCGCGGTCAAGGGTCTGTATGTCAAGCTCACGGTACACCGATACCGCGCTGTGGTCCCGGTCCAGGACGATCAGGGAAAAACCCCCGATATCATTCTTCAGTGATTCGATCACCCCACAGGCCTCATCAGAAAGCATCTTCATCCTGCTGGCGAGCATTTTCCTCAGAGATACCATTGCATCACAGGAAAGATCGGAGATGACGATGATCGGGGCATTCATCATCATCGCCTTGGCATGACGGGATTCGAGGATCTGCAGCAGATCGGGGCGATCACCAGAGACATGTGCCAAAATCCATTTCAGCCCCTGCATCCCTTCGCTTCGGAAAACTTCGCCACCCTCGTCCGGTAGCTCGAAAAAGGGAATCCGTATAGCATCCATCAGGTCACCCTGTTGCGATAATGATGGCGCAGAGGGGGAGATTCGAACTCCCGAGGTGTCACCACCACCGGTTTTCAAGACCGGCGCCTTGGTCCAGGCTCAGCCACCTCTGCTCAGCCATGGAAAAGCGTCGCAGTATATAATTTGCACTAGTTCAACTTGGGCCCCAGGTCGATTTCAAGGGCGGTTATCGGGTATCCTATCTCATAGGAGCCTATGACCTCGGGGGACATCTCACCGAAGTGGCCCCTCTCCTCCCCGTCGATTACTATGGATGCCACACGTCCCGGGATGAACATCGGATGGTCACTGGCAGTGAGCTCGTATTCCAGGGACATCTCCCTCATCAATGACTCGGCTATGGACTTCATCTCGGTGAAACTGGCCTTTGAATGAACACATAAAGCCGCCACATGACGGTGTGTCCTGGTCCACTTCAGAACATCCCCGACCTCGAATATCCTCTGTGGCAGGTCACGGTGTTTGTTCCTTCTCAACACGCGCATCATGCTCGGTATGAGGTTGGCCCTCATGCAAGTGTGGTCCTCACTGATGGGATTGGTCACGCGGACGACCCTGCCCCCTTCCATGCCCATACGTGTGAACTCATCATGGGGGTTGCTCAGAATGAGTGTCGTGACCTCGAAATACGAAAGGCCTATCATGATGTCTCGGATGCCATTGGCAACGGATGTGAACGGCATCTCCGAACCGTATGTCTGCACCGTCACCGGAGTGGAACCGAAGTTCTCGTACCCGTATGCCACGGCCACATCCTCCATGAGGTCCACCGGATGAAGTAGGTCCAACCTTGTCGCTGGTGCTTTCAGTTGCAATGAATCGCCTGACACCTGGGAATCGTAACCCATCCTCATCATGCAGTCCGACATCTCTTCAGGAGTCAGCTTCGTCCCCAGGAACTCGTTGCACCGCGCAACATCCAAAGTCAGGGCCATGGGGCGGAGGTCCGGCGTGATGCGTGCATCCTCGCCTTCCAACTTCACAGTCGCTATTCGGCCACCTCTCTCGGCGAGGGCGGTCACAAGGATGTTCATAGCCCCGTCGACGGCCTTCCTATCGGTACCGGTCATATCGATGAGGAGATTCCGGGTTCCATCGGTCACGGTTGTCAGAGTTCCATTGATTATGGGCGGGAAGGAAAGCACATTGGATTCGGAATCAGTGATCAAGGGATAGACCTCCATGCCGTCCATCAGATGGGCGTATTCCTTCCCTTTCTCATGATTCTGCAGAATCTCACGCAGATTCCAGTTCTCCGTCTTACCCAACGGGATGAATGAATGCGATTCGGGATCGACACCGGCATAGAGGAATGGGGCTTTGATCCTGTCAAGGTCATGGACACCTATGGCCACCTTGGCCCTTTTCCGACCGATGGTTATGTGAAGCTTCTCCTGGACCTCCATCAATGAACGTATGAAGGCGTCATCAATATCGACGCCCCAGACAACGGCGGCGGCGATCTCCGGCCTGACCTTCTTCACGCTGGGGTCGACCTTGAGTGTCAGACCGCTCTCCTCGACATCGTAATGCTTCAGTCCTTTTTCAAAACCGAGGAAGGCCCGCAAAGCCCTGGCCACCCCTTCGACGCTGAAGAGGTCGGGACGGCTAGGGAAGAACTCGACTGACATCTCATCACCGTCTGTGGTGTCCTGCATGTCAGCCCCCAGCATGGGAATCCGCTCTGTCAGGATGTCCTTGGGGACGTCCTCACCCATCAAGCGGCATAGGTCCTGGTAGTTGAAATTGATGACTGGCATCCTTCATCGGATTGCACAATCCGTTATTAAATATATCCACCGCGGACTCAACGACCCAACTCGGCATGGGCCTTGCCCAGATGTCCAGCGGACTGAGCTCCCAATGTGGACAGCTCCCCGGCCAGAACTGCCACGGCCATTATCTCCGCCAGCTTCAAGGCCTTGCCCTCGCCGCGACAGCCCATGATGTCCAGGGCCTCGGACTGTGTGGGTAGTTTGGTCCCGCCTCCAACGCTACCGACCTCCAGGGCAGGGATACGTACTGAGATGTAGAGGTCGTCCTCAACCTTCTCGCAAAGGGTGGATGTCATGCTTCCCTCCACGACCTGTGCCGGGTCCTGACCTGTGGCGATGAACATCGCCGCCAGCATGTTGGCCACATGGGCGTTCTGCCCCAGTGTGCCGGCCATGGCGCTCCCTACCAGGTTCTTACGGTAGTTGGTCTCCACAATGGCATCGACGGAGGCCTTGGTGCGACTCTCTACCTCGGCACCGGGTATTATGCAGTCAGCTATGACCGTCTTGCCACGACCGGATATCATATTCATGGCCGACGGCTTCTTGTCGGTGCACATGTTGCCGGAAACGGATATCATCACCGCCCCGGTGTTCTCCTCGATAACCCTGGATGCCGCCTCGGTTGCTATGGTGCACATGTTCATTCCCATGGCGTCCGCGGTGTGATATGAGAAACGGAGGAAGAGGTTACGGCCGTTGGGGAACGCCTCGATGCCGAGGAGCTTGCCCCGCTTGGTTGTGGACTCGGCGGCATCCTTCAAAGCCTGTATGTTCTCACCTATCCAATCAATGACGTCCATTGCATGTGCCACACCATCTACGCGGAACACCGGTGCCCTCGTCATGCTGTCACCGATGACCCTTACATTGGCACCGTTTCCGGAATTGATCAGGGAACAGCCACGGTTCACAGAGGCTATCAAGGCCCCTTCGGTAGTGGCCATCGGGACCAGGAACTCACCTTCAGCATATTCACCGTTCACCATGACCGGGCCAACATATCCCAATGGTATCTGGGTACAGCCAATCATGTTCTCGATATTGGACTTTGCACCTTCAGGTTCGATGGCATAATCGCCGACCGACCCAAGGCGGGCGGAGCTGAAGTCCTCGACGGCTTTACGCCTCTCATCAACATCTTCTCGGGAATAACCCCTGTTCTTCAGTCCCTGGCCCATATCGATCGTCTGTCCATCCCATCGAGAATAGATAAAAGTTACCACACGGTGTGTGTGAACTCGAAGCTTCGAATGAATACATTCACTGGATAATATTTTTAACGAAATAGATATAAGCTCAGGAACCTTATAAGTCAGTGGGTTTGATGAGTTTGGTCGGTATCGCCTTCATTTCAGCAGCATCGCTGGTCTGGCTCATCGCCTGTCTTGCCATACTTTATGCGGCCTTGAGTAAGAGATGGGGGAGCCCCCATGAACTGGTACAATACATGGCCATACTCCTGGTCATCTCATTCGTTTCATACCTGATGATGGTATTCTCCGACATTACATCTGTCAAGGAGATCATGTACAGATTGCTGGACGGTATCGGGTATGCCTTCGTTTTTTTGGCATTGTTGGTGGCAATCGACTACTCTCAGAGGCCGAACCGATGGGAGGCCGGTAGAGTCCGACTATTGCAGGGGATAGCCTTGATAATCGTGGCTGTCGCAATATTCAATCCCTTGGGAGCCTACATTTCCGATTATTCGATAGTGGAGGATGGATACTCTTACGTGATGCCGGAAATGGAGTGGTTGGCTGGAGCCTTGATACTCTTCGCACTTATCTGTTCCCTTTTCACCATAATACTCCCATTCCAGGCCTTCACATCTTCCAGGAGCAGATACCACGAGACACTCACCCTGATCAGCGCAGGGGGTTTCATCCTCCTGCTGGCCTCTTTCTACCTCAATTTCGATATAATTGACGGGGACCCCCTATTCGTAAGCCTGTCATTGTACACGGTGTTCCTGATAATCATCTACATGGCATCCATACGTTTGAACATCCACAATTATGACCCCTGTATCTGCAGCACAGGGCTGGATGAGATGATGGATGTCGTCGTGGCAATCGATCCCGAGGGTAAGGTGGCATATGCCAACCTCCCTGCGGAGAGGCTTTTCTCATCCTGTTTCGAGAAAATGCGAGGAGGGAGGATGGAGGATGTGCTCCCTCCAGAATGCCTCGGGGCCATGGGACATGACCAAAGAACCGACTTGATCAAGTTGGAGAGTGATGGTCAGCTCAGGACATTCAATGTCATAAGGTTCCCTTTGCGGGGTAACGGCGGTAGGGATCTAGGTACCGCCTTCATGTTCCGGGAAGTCACCGATGTCATGCATTACCATGACTCAGTGAGGATAGCCTTGGATAAATTGGAGTTGCTCAACAGCATAAGCCGTCACGACATGTTGAACCATATGACGGTGATCCATGGCTACGCGGAGCTTGCAATGGTAGTGGAAGATCAGGACAAAAGGATGCGATATCTGGAGAAGATCCTGGATGGATGTTTGAAAGCCGAAGGGATCGTCAATTTCAACCGTAGCTACAAGGGAATGGGGACCTCGTTGGATTGGATAAATCTTCCAAAAGTGATTGAACAGGCCTTGAAGGAAGCGGACATAGGGCAACTTATGGAAGTCAGCACGGAGATAGAGGATGTAGATGTCTACGCCGATGCTCTGATAAGCAGAGCGATTTACAACATCATTCAAAACTCATCTTCTCACGCCGAGGGTGCGCAAAACATCACCATCAAGACCGGATGGTTCGATTCCAATGGTGATTTTTTCATTATCGTCGAGGATGATGGCTCCGGCATCCCTCAAGATGAGAAGGAACTGATATTCCGAAACGGTTATGGGAGAACCACCGGTTTCGGCCTATTCCTGACGAAGGAGATATTAGAGATATCGAAAGCGAAGATATGGGAGGAGGGGGCCGAGGGCGCACGCTTCGTCATATCATTCCCCAGAGAGAATGTCCGGAAGAGTAATCGGGACACTATTTATTAGATGGATGAATTATCCAACCTCATGAAGGCACCGCGCGTCCTCATAGCCGGCGAGCGTTCGGGAATAGGCAAATCGACCGTGACCGTCGGAATCCTCTTGGCCCTTAAGGAGATGGGTTTGGATCCTCAACCATTCAAATCGGGTCCGGATTTCCTAGACCCCATGCACCATGACATGATGCTGGACCGGAAATGCCGAAATCTTGACACCTGGATGTTCCCTGAGGCTGTTAAAGGGCTGTTTCAGAGGTCCTGCATCGGTTCCGGCGTCTCTGTGATCGAGGGCGTCATGGGAATGTATGATGGCGTTGACGGACGAAGTGAGGATGGCAGCAGCGCCCATCTATCGAAGGTTTTGGATGCTCCGATCATATTGGTCACCGATGCTTCCGGATCAGCCCGCAGCGTGGGTGCCGTCGTGGAGGGTTTCAAGCGCTACGATCCCGATGTGAGGATAGGCGGAGTCATCGCCAACAGGGTTGGCTCCAAGAACCATGAGTCGATGGTGAAGGACTCCATACGCGATGTGCCTTTCATCGGAGGCCTGCCGCGTAGTGAGGCCGTCGGTCTGAAGAGCAGACATCTGGGGCTTGTGCCCGCAAAGGAACAGTTCTCTGAAGGCCGTTATGATGCTATCAGAGAATTGATCGAGGAAAATCTGGACATGGACCTTCTTATCGATATTGCCCGATCCGCTCCTGAATTTGATGAGATAGCGGATGATTGGATATTCGGCGAGCGGGAAACAACTGTCAGACTGGGTGTCGCCAAGGATGACGCTTTCAATTTCTACTACCAGGACAATCTGGACATACTCAGCAGCCGCGGTGCCGAGATAGTGGAGTTCTCACCGTTGAAGGATACCCTGCCCGATGTGGACGGTCTGTATTTCGGCGGTGGTTTCCCGGAGCTTTTCGCACAGGACCTATCTGACAATGACAGCCTGATGTCAGAGATACGGGATTGCTCGTCTGCAGGGATGCCCATATACGCTGAATGCGGCGGTATGATGTACCTCACCAGGGGGATGTCTGACCTTGAGGGACGGAAGCACGGGATGTGTGGAATTTTCGATGCCGAGGTCAGCATGACGACAAAGCTACAGGCATTGGGTTATGTCCAGGTCGATGTCCGGGAGGATGGTCCTTTGGCGTCTGCGGGCGAGACTTTCCGCGGACATGAGTTCCATTACTCCCATGTGAACAAAGCGGGGGTCGTCAAATTCTCATACCATATGGCCAGGGGTCGCGGGATAAAGGATGGTATGGACGGTATGATCCAGAACAACACGCTGGCTTCCTACACCCATCTCCATCTCGGAAACCGTCCGTCCATGGCCTCGCACCTGGTTGATGAGATGGAAAAGTTCAGATCAGGTCACCGATGAGACGGCCGTACTCCCCGCCCTTCTCCTCGATGGCCTTCTCATCGAGTATGTAGACGTGGTCGGATATCTCACGCAGGCCGCCGGGATTGTCATTGTTGATGATTATCGAGTAAACCCGGACGTCATTGGCGCTCTTGAGCACGCTCCATTCATCCATGTGGGCGGGGTCGTTCAGGACGGAATATCCGTCAGACACGAACATCAGGTCCGCACCCTGCCATTCGCCTTCCCTCAACGAACGGAGGCCCTCACGCAGGGCGATGTTGAAGTCAGTTCCACCTCCGAAGCTGTAGGAGAGGAAATCGAGGAACTCCTTACCCATCTTCTTTCGGTCGGTCAGGCTTATCTCGGTGGCCCTTGTGGAGAACAGTATCACCTTCACGTCCCGGTTCTCGGGGATCATCCTCCTCACGATCGCCAGCACCACCGCCTTGGCGATGACCTCCGGCTCACCGAACATCGAACCAGAGGTGTCTACAAGTGCTATAACCGGCCCTTTCCTCCTATTCTGAGGTGGCCCGGACACCTGGTCGCGTCCGCGCAGATGATAGGTCATGAGTTTGCTCTCGGTGAATTTCGCATAGAAAACCGGCTCAAGGTCCACATCGATGAGGTTCATGAGTTCGCTTGGCAGCATTCTGTGGATGTCACTGCTCAACCGGAGGCTGTGGAATTCAGAGTGCCCGGTGCTCTTGGCCTCCTTCTTCCTGCCCAGTTCGGACTCCATCCTGCCAATGATGTCCACTATCTTCTGCAGGTCCTCGTTCCTCTTCACCAGGTCGGCATAGTCCTCCAAATTGCCGAGGAACTCCCGATGGAGTTCACGCACCGTATAATCGAAACCCTTGCCAGGGAAGAGCATGCTGAGGAGCTCCATCACTTTGATGTCCGCCTGGAGATTGATGTTTATCTCCGAAAGCTTCCCCTTGAGGGAATCACGCATTATCTCATCGAAGATTGCCTGACTGGGATCGACGTTCTCCTTCTCATCCTCGTCCACCTCCTCATCCCATAACTGCTCCTGGGCCTTGAAGAACCTGTCCACCTCCTCAGGCAATGCGGTCCGCAGATCTAGGTTTCCCTCCAGGACATCGAAGACGTACGGGAGGAACATCCTCATTATCACGATCGGCATCAGGTCGTTGTGCCCGGCGATCTCCTTCAGCCTCTGCCATTTCTCCGATGAGCGCAGGGATATCAGGAGGTTTAGGAGTATCCCATAGTCGTCTATGAAGGCGCGATGGTCCTTTATCTCATGCTCACCTAGGAGTTCCTGGGCCGCTATCAACGCGATCTCCTCGCGTCTCTTCCTCGGTATGCGACGAGGATAGGATATCAGGTCCCTGATCTCCTGGGCTTCGATCAGGGCTGATGCACTGACCCTCAGGCCGCCGTCGTATTCCATGGTCAGTCCAGAACCTTCTCTATGTCATCCAGCAGCACGGTTATCTCCTGCAGGATGACTATGCGGTGGTCGAATATCAACTGGAGGTCCTTACGGTCCCTCTGGGACAGCCATATGTTCTCCTTAAGCTCATTCAGTAATGAGGCCCTCTCCTGGTCGTGCCCCTTCAACGCCTTTTGCTGACGTGAACGGAGGTCCTGAACCTCTTTCCGGTAAAGGCGGCTCTGAGGAGAGTCTGTCTTCTCGGTGAGTTTCCACCCATGCTCCTTCTCCAGCATGTTTATCAGTTCCTCATACCCGTACTTGCGGAATCCCTTGGAACGGCCGCGGGAGTCGTCGAACGGATCCATGTAGCTGTGTTTGGGATGGGCGGAATTGTGCTTCCTCAATATCTCGAGGTTGGTGAACGAACTGTTGCAGTCGTAACAATAGACCACCCGGGGGAACCGGGCATCGGCATCGACGAGGTTCCGGGATGAGACGGCGAGTCTGAACAGCTCCTCGGCCTCCTTCCTCAGATTGCTGAGGTTCACACCGTGGGACACACAGGACTCGAAAATGCCGCGTCGCACGGACTCCTTCTCGTCCGGGACATCCCACAGCAGATGCTGGAGTATGGGCAGCATGCTGATGTCCACCCTCTCCTTACCCAATGAGGCCGCGGCTATCCTCATCACATCAACGGTCTTCTTCCATCTGCGGTCGGATACATATCGGTCGGCACGACGGAAATCCTCACGCAAGGCCAATATGGTGGCCAGAACCTCATCGTCTACCTCCATGCCGCGGGCGCTCTCCCTATTGGACAGTATGTCCTCCATGGAGATGTGCACCGGCGGATCGAAGCCTTGGTCGGACGACGACAGTATGGAGGCGAAGTTCTCATCACCGCTGATCGGTGAAACGTAGTATCTGAAAAGGAAACGGTCGTACAAGGCCTGCAGACCCTCATCCTCCTCCGGGAGTTCATTGGATGCTCCGTAAAGCGAGTAGAGGGGTACGTCCATGACCTTCCTGCCGTTGTGGAACTTCTTCTCGTTCAAAATCGTCAGAAGGCTGTTGAGGATGGAACTGTTGGCCTTGAATATCTCATCCAGAAATGCTATGTTCGAGTCCGGAAGGTAGCCCTCGGTGCGACGACGGAACTCATCGGCCTTCAGACTCTCCAACGAAAGAGGTCCGAAGACCTCCTCCGGCGAGGTGAAACGGGTGAGCAGGTAGTAATAGAATTTGCTCTGGTCAAGGCAATGGCATATGTCCTTGGCCAGCATGCTCTTCGCAGTACCGGGGGGGCCGATGAACAGAACATGTTCCCCCGAGAGCAGCGCCAGAAGCGCTCCGGATATCTCATCCTCCCTCTCCTTGTAACGACTGTTCAGGCTCTCCACCAATTTCTCCACTTTCTTTATCATCAGGTCACCGTCTGGTCTTTATTCCAACGCATTCAAACCTATAATTAAGTGTTGAACTGTCCATCGGACTGGTTACTCGGACAAGGTATTTCATGGTCTATGGCGTTGAGCTGTACAGATGAGTGAAGAAGGGAGTCGCACTTTGGGCCTGGGCATCGATGCCGGTGGATCCTACACCGATGCCATCGTCATGGACGTTAAGACCAGGACAGTCCTTGCCAGGGCCAAGACACCTACGACCCATCAAGACCTGATAATCGGGATGATGAAAGCCCTTGAGGACCTGATGATGCAGAGGGCTTTCGACAACCGTGAGGTGCGTTTCGTTGGATTGTCCACAACCTTGGCCACCAACTCCATACTGGAGGGCAAGGGAGGGAGGGTAGGGCTCATAGGCATAGGATGGAATCCAGGTAACGATTGGTCTCCAGGTTCGGATATGAGCATGTACATCTCCGGCGGTCATGACGTCAAGGGGAGGACTGAGCATGGCCTCGACGAAGTGGCGCTCAAGGAAGCGGTCACTTCCATGGAGGGGAAGGTCGATGCGTTGGTGGTATCCAGTAAATTCTCGGTCCTGAACCCCGCCCACGAGGAGAGGTCGAGAGCTCTTATCCGAGGATACAGTGAATTACCCGTGATCGCCGCCCACGAACTATCCAAGGACCTCGGCGTTAGGGAGAGGACGGTGACGGCAATATTGAACGGCCGCCTTCTACCGATAATCGATGATTTCCTCAATGACATCGTCTTCATGCTCAAGAAGCAGAGGATAGACGCCAAGGTGATGGTCCTGCGTGGGGACGGCACCATGATGGACATCGAGACCGCCAGGGCGAGACCGGTGGAGACGATAATGTCAGGACCTGCGGCCTCTGCATTGGGCGGGAGGTTCCTGTCCCACCAGGATGACTGCATCGTGGTGGACATGGGCAGCACCTCCACCGATATAGTCTACATACGCAAAGGTCTCCCGACGGTGCGCCAGGAGGGTGCAGTGGTGGGGGACCGCCGCACCCACGTGAAGGCCATGGATGCATTGACCATCGGATTGGGCGGCGACTCCCATATAAGAAGGGGCAAGAACGATCGGATAGAGATCGGCCCCCATAGGGTGGTACCGTTGAGCATGGCCGCCCTCAGATTGCCAGTGTTGACAGAGCGTCTGCGGGACCGGGAGGGCAACCTCTTCCTCATACCCCACAACTCCAAGGTGGACAAACTGGGCGGCAGGGAGGGGGAGATGTACAGTTTCATAAGGGACAACGCCCCCTGCACCATTCAGCAGGCCATCGATGGAAATCCGCACATAGTCACCTCCAGCCGCATCATTGACCGTCTGGTGGAATACGGCAACGTGATCATGACCGGACTGACCCCTACCGACCTTCTGCACGTCAAGGGCAGGTTCATACCCGGTGACGAGGATGCTGCTTACCACGGTCTTCTACACGAGGCTTCGGCTGCCAATATGACGCCGCAACAGTTCATGGACAAGGCGCTTCACCGCATAGTCTCCGAACTGGGCATGGGCATCATGCGCAAGGTGTTGATGGATGAGACCAACGACATAACAATGAGCAGTTCCATGTCCAGACTGTTGCGCACCGCTGTCGGTGACGGCTTCATGGACCTCATAGACGTCGATGTTCGCATCAACATACCGGTGGTTGGTCTCGGAGGCCCCTCCTATGTGTTCCTGCCACCGTTGCAGGACCGTCTGGGGGTGGAGGTCATAATCCCCATGGATAACGATGTCGGCAATGCGGTCGGTACTATCTGCTCCAAGATATCGGAGTACTCATCGGCCACCATACGCCCCTTGAAAGACGGTGGCTACCAGATTACTAGCGGTTTCGCATCGCGAGTCAAGGCTTTGCGGCTCCATGAGGCCATAGAACGTGCCAAGGAGATGGTGACCGAGAACGCCATCCGTCGCGCCGCAGAGGCCGGCGGAGTGAATATTACCGTGGAGGTCGACGTCGACCGCAGTAATTTCAATAACATCGACGGTTCCAGCGAAGTCGACCGTATAGAGGTGAAGGCCAGGGCGGTAGGGGATCCGATGGGCGTCATGTTCCGTTCATAGGATAGACGTCCAGCTCTGGCGGCGAAGGTTCCCTATCTCCAACTCCAGGCCCCATGGGCCCTGAAGCAGGGCGACCTTCCCGTTCAGCTGTCTCTCCACCATGGTTATCACCATGCGCATACCGATGCTCTTGGAGTTCCGGCGTAGAGACTCCAGATCCTTTATGCCCGGACCGTCATCGCGATATGTTATCTGCAGCTTCTCATTGACCATGGATATCTCAACATCGATGTGCGCTGAATTCCTTCCCTGCAAAGAGTGCAATGCAGAATTGCTTATCAACTCGTTCACGATGAAACTTATGTAGACCAGACTCTCCAGTGTGACATTGATGCTCAGGTCATTGACCGAGAAACTGAATTTTCCACTGGTGGCCATGTTCTCCAGTATGTCATCGGCCAGGCTCCGCATGAAACCACCGAGTTCGATCGCCTCCACCGGACCGGTGGAATAGATGTGCTGGTATGCACGGGCCATCGATGTCAACCGGTTCTGCGTTTTCATCAGGGCCTCCACGCCCGCCTTGCCCCTCATGTTCAACATCTGCATCTGCAGCATGGATATCATCATCTGCAGGTTGTTGCCGACCCGATGGTTCAGCTCATGGAGGACGAGCTCCTTCTCATCCAGGGCGGATTTTAGGTTCTTCTCGATCGAAACCCTATCGGTTATGTCCTCCATGAACACGGCGAAACGGGAATTCTCGACCGGGAACGAGATGACCTGGACCCAGATGTTTGAATCTTCAAGGATGTCCTCGAACTGCATCGGCTGATTCAATCTCAATATCGTCCGCCACCGATCCATCCATGCTTCCTTGAGAGGGATGTTGGAGTTCTTCACAAAAGTCCTTTTCGCCAGGCTCCTCATGGCAGGATTCATCTCCAGGACATTAATCCCGTCATCTCCCTCGACCTCGGTGAGTTCGCAGAGGGCGAAGGCCATGGGCATGGTGTCGAACAGCTCCCTGTACTTCTCCTCACTCTCGACTATCCGTGATGTGAGACGCATCGTCTCGCTTATGTCGAGGAATATCTGTGCGGTCCTGCCTTCTCCCGGACTGAACATGAACACATCGAACCAGCGGTCGACGTCCTTTACGTAGTTGGTCTTCTTCTGCGGCTTACCGGTCAGACCGACCTCGATGAATGAGTTGTACCAGAAATCCTCGAAATTGGGCATGACCCTCTTCAGTGATTGTCCTATGACTGAACGCGGAAGGCCTGTCTCCCTCTCGAATGCGGGGTTGACATCCACATACTCCAAATCTATTACCTCGCCCTCATCATTGAAGATGAGCTTCTGCTCTGCGAAACCGGTCTGCATGTTGTTGAACAGACTCTCATAACGGTTGACGCTGTCCTCATGGGCCTTCTCTATCAGATACAGTTCCGTCACGTCGGTGATTATTCCGAACACATAGAGGATGCCGTCATCACCGGTGACGAGTTTGGAGTTCTCCTGCACCCATATCATCGAACCGTCCTTGGCTATCAGGCGGAAACGGTAGAGGATATCGGTCTCGTTGACGACCGCCCTCCTTACCATCTCATTGGCCAGGTGGACATCCTCAGGATGCATGACGCTCGCGAACTCCCGCACAGAGTTGTTGATGAAATCGGATGCGGGATAGCCCAGCATGTTCTCGATCTCGTCGCTTATCTGGACCATGGTGAAACTTTTATCGGCACGGCATCTGAAAAGCACTCCCGGAGCGTTGAGCATGAAGATCGAGAAGGAATCGTACATCCTCCTCAGTTCGTTCTGAGCCTGTTTCTCCTCGGTGACATCACGACCTATGCACAACAACACAGACCCTTCCCCCGACGGAATCACATTGAGCGTCCATTCAACCCAAGCCGGCTTTCTGCCATGGTATTGGCGTACGACCTTGCTGCTTATGTCAGGTTTTGACAGGATCTCTTTGATACGCGATGTTGAATACTGAGGTCCGATGATGTCCTGTAGACTATGGTTGAAAAAGACCTCGCGGTGTTGGAGCAGGAACAACTCCATGGCAGGATTCAGATAGGTTATGATACCTTCGGTGTCAGCCGTGATGACTAGATCCTTACCGTTCTCCATCAGCCATCGCATGATGCGATCCCTCTCCTTTATCCGGGTATCGAGGTCCTGACCCTGATAACGGTCGAAGGCGATACCTTCCAAACGGTGAACGTCTCCTTGAGAATCGCATGTCCGCCTACCACGGAATGTCAGGCGTACATCACCACCATCGGGATGGGTAAGGTCAAGGTCTACCTGCACGGTCCTTCTGCAATCAAAACCACTGCACCGGAAAAGCGGTAGAAGCCGTTCATAGACACTAGGGGGAAATTTTGACTTGAACTCGTCGAAGGATATCACATTTCGTCCTTTTTCATAGCCGAAGAAGGTCGGCAATGCACCATCGAGTGTTATCCTACCGGCCGATATATCGATGTGCCATGACCCTAGAGGACTTTCTATCTCTTTGGTTATGATTTCACAACCATCATCGTCGACTGCCCTCGGAATCTTGTCCTCTATCCATGCCAGAACCTCATCTGGATCGAATGGGTCCATAATCATGAATTCGCTGTTGATGAAACGGAGGGTGTGGATATTCCTGGAATCAAGGGTGGGAGCGATCACCAACGTCGCTGTGTCACAAACATCATGATACTTCGCCAACGATGCTATGTCCTCTGCAATCCTTCCTTTACGTATGAAGAACAGGACCAGATTGTTCCATTCCCGATTTTTTTCCTGGACGAATCTTTCGGATTCCATTTGAGTGAAATCGATTTCCAAACCCCTCGCCCTTGACTTTGAGATGAGTTCCGACAAAGATGCGGGGGCGTTCAAAGCCAGGACCTTGATGGGGTTCACAAATTATTATGAGTGCTCAGATTGATAACCTTTTTGTATATTAATATAAAAATCACTGAAAGCAATTTGAACTCGGGAAAGTTGGACACTTTTCTGATTGTCTGGCATGTCTGATTGATGCAAAGCTTTTTATCGTTTAGCAATATTCGAGGTTCCATCACAGGGGCCCATGGCTTAGGTTGGTTAGAGCACCCGGCTGATAACCGGGAGGTCATGAGTTCAAATCTCATTGGGCCCACCA
>PWNH01000060.1 GCA_003557905.1 Methanomassiliicoccaceae archaeon
CTTTCGAAAGCGGATTATCCACTATCCAAAGGGACGGATGCTTCAAGCGAATTGGCTGAAAGCTATCTGCGCGATGTCCTCGAGGACATCAACGAGATAGTCCGGGTGACGGGGATGGCACCCACCAAACTCCATCTGTACACCGCTCCGGAGTGGAAATCGAAGGTCTATGGGATGGCGATACGCCTGGCGAAAGAAGGCAAACTCAGCATCCCCGGTCTCACGAAGTCGGCGATGCAGGATGAGGCGGTCCGGGTTCATGGCAAGTCCGCCTCCGAATTCGCGAAAAAGACCGCACAGGACACGATGAGGAGATCCCCGTCAGAATTGGAGAGACTATCCGCAGCGATGGATGAGACTTCACTGCTCCAGGGGGCAAGGCCGTTCCTGGAAGGGGAGTTGGGTTGTACGGTGATCGTGCACAATGCCGATTCAGAATCAATCCACGATCCGCAATCCAAGGCCAAGGCGGCCGCCCCAATGAGGCCGGCCATATATCTGGAGTGAACTCACTCCCGCCAACGTCTATAAAGGCTGTGAGGCACTCCCAATTGGTCCAGGGCGCGACCTACCATGAATGCGATCAAATCGTCCACGCTTTCAGGTTTATGGTAGAACGCAGGACTGGCATCGAGCATCACCACTCCGGCTCGGGCCAGACGGAGCTCGTTCTCCAGCATGAATTCGCTCTTCGGTGTCTCACGGGGGACGACTATGAGCTTGCGACGTTCCTTGAGGGCCACCGATGCCACCCTGGTGATGAGGTTATCGGCTATGCCGTTGGCTATCTTGGATACCGTTGACATACTGCAGGGTATGATGAAAACCGCATCGATGGGGTTGCTTCCTGAGGCGACCGGTGCGTTGAGGTCATCGTCCTCGAAACAATGGTCAGCCAGACCTTTGATATCATCGTATCGGATACCACACTCATGCTCCATGATACCTTTCGCGGTCGGGGACATGATCAAGGTCTTCTCACCCGGCAGTTCTTTAAGTAGGCGGAGGCCGTAGGCGCTGCCGGATGCGCCGCTTATACAGACAACGAATCTCACGAAGGATAACTTGTTAACTGCATAGATTAAGTTTCTGGTGCGCACCCATACTGGGCCAAACTTCCATAACGCTTTTATATAGGTGCAATATTCACACAGATAGCAATACTCCCTAACGACTTAGTTTGGGTACTGTTAATAGAGGTCGAATAATATGGTCACCGTCTATGATGTCCCTCCTGAGAAATTGATACTCAAAACCGCCGAGAAGCTCAAGCAGATTGAGAGCATAGAGCCTCCCGAGTGGGCCGAGTTCTCCAAAACAGGAAGGCATACCGAGAAGGCCCCTATCCAGGAAGACTGGTGGTACACCAGGGCCGCCTCCGTTCTGCGGAAGATTTATGTCAAAGGTCCCATGGGCTCGTCCCGCCTCGCCGAGGAATACGGCGGATTCGCCGACCGCGGCGCCAAGCCGAACAAGGCGGTCAAGGGCAGCCGTAACATCGCCCGGAAGTGCCTGATGCAGCTGGAGGCCGCTGGTCTCCTGGTACCGTCCAGCAAGGACGGTCGTGGCATCAGCCCCAAGGGAATGTCCGTCCTGGACAACGCCGCAAAGGAAGTATTTGACGAGATGAACGCCTAGGTGGTTTTCACATGGATGAGTCTGAGATCGAAGCTATTAGGCAGAGAAGGATCGCCGAGATGCAGCGTCAGCAGCAGCAGGGCTCCCAGGCCGAAGAGCAAGCCAAGCAGCGAGATCTGCAGAAGCAGAACATACTCAGACAACTGCTCACCGTTGACGCCCGTGAAAGATTGGCGAACGTACGGATGGCATATCCAGACCTGGCTGAGTCAGTGGAGTATCAGCTCATTCAGTTGGCCCAGTCGGGCCGATTGAAGGGGCAGATAAACGATGCGATGCTCCGCGACATACTCAGACAGATGACTCCCCAGCAGAGGGAAATCAAGATCGAGAGGAAGTAAGATGACAAGGAACAAGCCGCCCGCAATGAAGGCCAGGCTGAAGAAGGCTGGAAAACAGAACCGTAGAGTGCCTGCCTGGGTCATGATTCGGACCAACAGGAATTTCCTGCGCCACCCCAAGCGCAGAAGCTGGCGCACCAGCAACCTCAAGGAGTGATTCAGATGGATGATAACGAGAGGATTATGAACATCCCCTTGAGGGATACGAAATCCGTGCCTCGCAGCAAGAGGGCCAACAGGGCCATCAAGGAGATCAGGGAATACATAGCCCGTCACATGAAAGTTGATGATGACGAGCTGATTTGGATCGACACCGCTCTGAACGAGAAGATCTGGTCCCGCGGGATTCAGAAACCTCCCTCCAAGATAACCGTCAAGGCCGTCCGTTTCGAGGATGGTCTGGTCGAAGTCTCCCTGGCCGGGGAGTGAGGTCGTAAACACATGCTCACGCTCTCGAACTATGAGGGTAATCCCTACATAGGCGTCTATCTCGCCGCCAACGAGAGCATAGCACTTCTTCCCTCTGATTCCGGTCAAGAGCTGGTGAGGACTGTGGCAGAGGCCATGGACGTGGAGCCCCTGAAGCTAACCATGTCCTCCTCCCATGTGATCGGTTCACTGGTCGCTATGAACTCCCATGGCATAGTGGTAACCAGCCAAGCGGAGTCGGCGGAGATCAGTCTTCTGGAGAGGCATCTGCCCGTTCTGCGTATCGATGACCGGCTGAATGCTGCCGGTAACAACATCCTGGTAAACGACCATGGCCTGGTGGTGAACCGCAACCTCAAACCGAAGACCGTGGATTCCCTCGAGGAGTTCTTCGGCATGGAATGTGTAAGGTTGCGGGTGGGCGGCATTGACACGGTCGGTTCGGCCTGCAAGGTCACTAACAAGGGAGGCATTTGCCATCCCAAGACAACAGCTGACGAAAGGGCAGAACTCAGTCGTGTGTTCAAGGTCGATTTCACACCCATCACCCTCAATTACGGTTCCGCCATGGTCGGAGCCTGTGTTATAGCCAACTCCAAGGGTGCAGTTGTGGGTAACACAAGTACGCCTATCGAGCTCGGTAAGTTAGAGGACTCCCTCTATCTTTATTGAACCGAACTCACATGGAGAATACCCAGTATTCCATTTCATCCACCATGTCCTCGGGAACGAAGTCTATCTCGTTACCGACCATGTAGATGAGTTCCTCAGGTATGTCCTTAAGGAAGTTCTCCAGATTATCCAGGACGAGGCCTAGGCCGCTGATGCGGTAATGCATCGGAATGACGATGCGGGGTTTGATCTCAGAAATGATCCTTTTGGCCTGTTCAGCGCTGATGGTCGTTACCCCGCCCACGGGTATGAAGAGTATGTCCACCTCGCCTATCTGTTCTATCAATCCATCATCGAGGATATGGCCCAAATCACCGAGATGACAGTATTTTATGCCATTCATTGAGAAGCGGTAGATGTAATTATTGCCTCTTTTGCTTCCCTGGCATTCATCATGGAACGTCTCAAAACCCTCCACATCGACATTCTTCACACTCAGACATCCCTGTGCACAGCTGATCTCGACATGGTCTCCTTTCACAACACGGGATGCATTATGGTCGTAATGGTCATGGCTGATCATTATGATGTCCGCCCTGGTCCTAGGTGGCCTTATGCCGATGGATTTTCCATCGTGAGGGTCCGTCAGTATGGTGACATCGTCCTTTATCTCAAAACAGGAATGACCGTGCCATTTAATCTTCAGTAAACCACTTCCGACTCAACTACAGAGGACTGGTTAGGGTGAAGGTGAATTAAACCTTTGTCATTATAGCTGATGATACTCCATGCTGGCCAAAATACATTAATATAAACATAACCACTTGGTGAACAAGAATGAGACGGACATTGATTCTGGCTGTGGACCGCGATGACGATTTCGGCAAAAAGGCCGATGTACAGAGCCCAGCCGTAGGTCGGGAGGCAAACGAGAAGGCCGCCATGTCCTTGGCCCTTGCCGATCCGGAGGATTCCGACGTCAATACCATCCTTGCCGCTCTTAGCATGTATGATGAGATGAAAAGGGATGGTTATGATGTCGAGATCGCCTTGATATGTGGTGATCCCAAGGTCGGCTACCGCTCAGACAGCAAGATCTCCCAAGAACTCGAGTATGTCCTCGACACCGTGAAACCCGACCGTGTGATCCTTGTAAGCGATGGTGCTGAGGATGAATACATCTATCCGATAATATCCTCGCGGGCCAAGATAGATTCCGTCCGCAGGGTTTTCGTCAAACAGGCACCTGGTGTAGAGGGTGCCCTCTACATAATGGTCAAGATGCTCCAGGACGATGACAAAAGGAAAAGATTCATCATACCATTGGGCATAATCCTGATGGTCATAGGTGTTTTCTCCATCATACCTGACCTCTATAACCTGCTGAGTACCGGCTCCATAGGTTATGTGTCGGGGATGTTGATGGGGGCGCTGTTCCTTGTACTGGGATTGTATTCTTTGAGTTACGCGTATAAGATACTCCCTCGCATGAAGGCCTGGTACAAGGCCTTCCGCGATGCTGTAAGACGGGGTAATCAGAAGATACCGTTCACTGCGGTCGCGATAGTCCTTTTCGTTGCTGGGCTCATCCTTGGCGTCCGTTCGGCGCTCGATGTTCCCGAGGCCAGTGGCCTTTACAGGATGATACTTTTCGCCACCGGTGTCCTTTGGATGTGGATATTCGCCCTCATCGCATACGAGGGTGGGAAATTCCTGGACCTCTATCTCGAGACGCAGCAGATAAGGCACAGCTTCCTGATTGCAACCCTCACCCTTTTCGCAATGGCATTCATAACACAAGGACTCCTGGATATTTTCGCACTGGCCCTTGGGTTCACGCCGACAAATGAATTGGTGATAGTGATAGAGCTGATGCTTGGATTCATGTTCGCCGTTATGGCCGGTATAATGCAGTCGACATTCAACCTCATAATCGAGGAGAATCTGGATGTCCAAGAGGTCTGAGGACTGATCATGGATTTCGCGGAGTGGGAACCGGTTTACCATCAGATCGTAGAGGAGATGGGCTATTCGATACTGGATGATGAGGCTTCGGCCAGGTTGTTACGACAGTTGACAATGAACAAGACCCTGATAGACCCTGATGAGTTGAGGCCTCTCATGAGGGGGAGGGTAAATATCATAGGGGCCGCCGCAGGCCCCCGGGACGTGGAGGCTCTGGAGGGCACAGCGATCTGTGCCGGTTCGGCGGCCAGCGCATTCATTGAAGCATCGACCATCCCTGATATCCTTGTGACGGATCTGGACGGCAAAATAGAGGATCAGAAGGAATGTTGTAAGATGGGGTCCGTGGCTGTAATACACGCCCATGGTGACAACCACGACCTCGTACAGTCCCAGATAGATGGATTCGAAGGCCCTATGATAATAACGACCCAATCCCGTCCTGACCTTGTGTTGGTGAACTTCGGTGGTTTCACCGATGGGGACAGGGCGGTCTGCATGGCCCGACATCTGGGGGCTAGGGACATACATCTCATAGGGTTTGATTTCCGCTACCCGGTGATCAAAGAGGGAGAAAATAAGGATGTGAAGGTCAAAAAGCTCCGTTGGGCTGAGCGCATAATATTCTCGATGAACCCCATCCACGTGTCCCTCACATCTTATTGATTTCAGATAAATCAAAGCAAGATTATTTTAGTATGCATTGCATTAGGGTCTTCGAGGACCGCATTTTGACGTTCGTAACAATGGAGAACATTGTAGCCGCCCTGAAAAACACACTGGGGCGCAAAGGTATGCACGATAATGAGATATCCGATCTCGCAGAGTACATCATGAGTTTCTTCGGTTATGATTCAGAGGTTATAGACAACATCCTCAGCTCCGAGGACCGGGACGTCTTCTACATGTTGGAGGAAGAGGGGATACTCAGCACCACCCAGGAACAGGTCAATCTTAAGAAAGGAAAACTCTGGAGGATCCATTATTGGGTCTTGAAGGGTGAGCACATCGACCGACTGGCACATGAGAAGGCCAAAGAGGAAAATGTCGGGGATGAGTATGAGCAGGTATACGGCGACATGGGCGACGATGTCTGGAGCAGGCATGCCGATGACGCAGACGATGAAAACCATTAATTGTCTAATACGGTTCAAGGTTCTCGATGGATACCGTAACGCTGCTGCTTCTGATACTAGTCACACTCTACATCGGCGCTTGGGTGTTCATAAGGCGTAACCCGGCCGCCGAGAGGAGGGGTATCGTCCCATACGGCCCCACAATAATGATCAAGACCCAAGTGGGCAAGGTACTGGTTGACAAACTGGCAGCGCCAAGGAAATTCTGGAGAGCTTACGCCACACTGTCCAAGGTCATTGTCTTCGGATTGATGATTTTCATAACCGGTCTTCTGTTGTGGCAGATGACCTTGATATCTAACATCCCCCGTGAGAGTGCATTGGGGCCTCAATACATACTCGGGATTCCTGGTTTGAATCCCATAATACCCATCGGTTACGGGATCATCGCTCTGATAGTGTGCATTTTCATACATGAGGCGGCCCATGGAATCCTGACACGTGTCAACGGTATGGACATCAAGACCACGGGCCTGCTGTTCCTGGTATTCCCTATAGGGGCGTTCGTCGAGCCGGATGAAGGCCAGCTCGGCAATGCTGGAAAGAGGGAGAGGAGCGACGTCTACGCCGTGGGCGCGGCAACCAACTTCATTCTCGCTGTCATACTGGCCGCGGTCCTCGCCTTTTCACTACTGGGTGGAGTCCAGGCATCATATCCTGACAATCCCGTAATAGTGACTGTGACTGGCAATTCCCCTGCGGATATGGCGGGAATGGGGATGGGAATGGTCATAATCGGGATGGATGGCACCCCGATAGAGACAATAAACGATTTCTTCACCTTCAACGGCACCGACCCCGGTACGGTCATGAACGTCACCATCGTTCAATCCAACGGGGAAAGGAATATCTCACTAGTATCCGGAGTTCTAATAGAGTCCGCATTCTCCGGCCAACCAGCATATGAATCGGGCATAAGGGCGGGAATGTTGGTTGAGAAGGTGGACGGCGTCACGATACGTTCCCTGGCGGATTTCAATGCTGTTATGGATGACACCGCCCCCGGACAGGTGATAACGGTAAGTACACTGTCATACGACCCGGAAACCGGCGGTTGGAACGGGACTTCTGAGAATCACACTCTGACCTTGGGCGAGGGACTCCTTCCCAAGGGTTACATGGGTGTGACAACCAGCATGTCGGGAATGGGGGTCAACACCCCGGATAACGTCCTCGGTTTCATCAAGGAACCGTATAGGAATTCCGAGACGCCCGGAGATTATGTCATGGATACTCTGCGTTTCCTGGCACTTCCGTTCTTGGGACTCTCGCCGATGCCCTCCGAACTCACCTGGCTGTTCGAGAGCAACGGTATCCTGCAAGGCGACTCATTCTGGATCCTGGTGAATCTGGTATATTGGATATTCTGGATGAACCTCATGATAGGACTTACGAATGCTCTGCCTGCCGTACCTCTAGACGGTGGTTTCCTTTTCATGGATGCAATGGACAGCATTGTGAAGAAGGTGAACCGGAAAGCCGATGAGGAACAACGGATGAGGACTGTTGGCAGCATAACATCTTGGATGGCTCTGCTCATACTGTTCATGATAATATGGCAGTTCGTGGGTCCAAGATTGTAGAAAGAAAGGGAAGTTGTTTGGAGGTCAGAGCTCGATGCTCTGGCCTTTGACGCGGTCGTGGAGCTCTCCTATCTTACCCTTGTTCCAGCTGCTGATCTTGGAGTAGAAGCCGGTGACTCGGGTTATACCCTCAACGTTCGCAGACTGGCAGAAACCGCAGTTGTCCCTTATGCCTCTGGCGGTCTTGCCGCAGTCCAGACACGATGTGAACTCCGGACTGAAGGCTATCTGAGCGTTGTTGGTGTTGTAGAAGCTCTTCCTCACGAAGGCGGCGATGTTCTCCGCCGGGGGCTTCGACTCGCCCAGCCAGACATGTGTGAGGGCACCCGCCTCGATCAGCGGATGGAACATCCCTTCCTTCCTGGTCCTCTCTATCGGACTTATGTCCGCAGAGACGTTGAGGTAGGTGGAGTTGGTGTAATAGAGTTCACCATTGGCCTTGCTGCCTTTGACCACGGAACTGGCCTGCAGGGGGAACTCCTTCATGTCCAATTTGGCGAAGCGGTAAGCGGTGCTCTCCGCAGGGGTCTGTTCAAGGGGCATCTTGATATTGTTCTCCTTGCCGACCCTCTCCACCTCCTTCTTCATGTAAGCGATGACCTTCAGCCCGAACTTCAAAGCTTCCTTGGACTGATGCAGCTCCTGCCCGATGTGGTATTGAACCAACTCGTTCAGCCCGACCATGCCGACCAGGAAACTGGACTTGTCGATGCGGTAGTAGGATTCACCGTCGAGGTCCATGGCGAGGAGGGCTAGCGGGCCATAGTTCTTCAGGCTCATGAGATGAGCTATGAACTCTCTCTTCTGCAGATGGGCCTTTGCCGCCAGTTCTATGTGCTTGGTGATGTTCTCGAATAGCTTCTCATCGTCCCTGTTGGCCATGTATGCCAGGCGGGGAAGGTTCAATGTGCAGTTCTGCATGGCGGAGAAGCGCATCTTCCACGGGGTCTTGGCCTCAGCCAAATCATCCGCATCCAGCTTGAACGATAGGCGACAACATTCCGATATCTTGGCGGTGTCACCACGGTCGAAGACGAAGTATGTGTTCCCCTTCTCCGTAGCCACATCCGATATCTTGATCAGGAACTCTTCATGACCTTCAGTCTGGAAGAATCGGTCGGTGATGTGGACCTGGGGCTTGGGGAAGAAGAAGGGCCTTCCAAGGGCATCTCCCTCCATGTAGACGTCGAACAGGGCGTTCAGGAAACGTCTGCTCTCTGTCTCATAATCCTCGTAGTTCTTTCCAGTGAACGTTCCTCCCGGGCCTATGGCGGGAACACCCACGAAGTGTTTCGGAGTCTCCCAGTAGAGGTTGATGTCACTGAATATGGACTGTCCGCCACGGGCGACGGCCTGTTGGGCGAACTCATATATCAATATCTGAGCCAGCTGCTTCATCCGCTTGTCATCAACGTCCACAAGGTAAGGGGCAAGGAAGGTGTTGAACGCATCCCATCCGATAGCTCCTGCGTAATGGCCCTGAAGGGCGGCGGAGAATTTTATGATCTGCTCAATGAGGACCTCGGGATGTTTGGCCGGTTTCGCTATGGAGAGTGCATTGGGCAGGTTAAGGCCGAACTTCTTGACGTATTCGATGGACTGCCCACTGCAATAAGGCCTGTCGATCATCCCCAGGTCGTGGAGGTGGAGGGTGCCGCTCATGTGGACATCGGCTATGTCGGGAGTGAACACCTCGAGCAGGGCGAATTCCTTCTTTATGTTCTCGGACAGGGTCAGATTGGTGGCCTCTGGTCCATGGGGGACGTTCGCGTTCTCCTTGTTGGGGTTCATTATGATCTGGCGGGCATCGTAGAGAGGAACTCCGAGTCTGGTGTGCTGTTTGCGGATCGCTTCCAGGCCGTACTCGATGAGTTTGGCGTTGGTCATCTCTCTTATGAGAGGGGCGGTGATGTACTCAATCTCCATCTTGGAGACCATCTTATCGACCTCTGTCGCCACTATCGCGGCAGCATCCTCGCTTATGTCCGTCTCACGCATCAGCGCATCGTATATCCTCTGTTTGTCCCACTTCTTCAATTCCTCATCCGAGGTTCTGACAAAGAGGGTGAGGTCTGTCGACTCGCTTCCCTTTCCCTGCGAGCCCTTTTTAATGGATTCTTTTGCACTCATCATATTCCCACCTCATGAATCAATCAAACGTGATAGTCTGTCTTTTCTGTCGGGACTAATCCATTTAACATCCTAGGTATAAATGGATTTTTGAACTCAGTGTGATAATCATTATGGCTGTTAATACTGGATAATGTTATCATGTTTGTTAACATGTTTGTTATCAGATATTGCATCCAGACGTACATATGTGATCGCACAGTTCCTAATAATACAATAGTCTCCTTATCGTATTTGACTACAACCATGCAACAATCAAGGTTATTGCAAATCACTGCAGACTTTGAACTCGCCATCCCCGCAGGGGAAGCGGATGGTCCATTCGGTCCCGCCTTCCGAACTCCATGACAAATGCCCACTCAGTTTAACCTCTACGACCCTTCTGGTTATTTTCAGTCCGAGTCTCCCGTTAGAATCTATGTTGAAATCAGGCGGAAGGCCGATACCGTTGTCAGCAAGGGTTAGGATACATTCACATCCATCCTTCTCTAATTTGACAGTAACCTCTCCGTCTCTATCCTTGAACGCATGTTTCAATGAATTGGTGAACAACTCGCCAATTATCATGCTGATGTCCGTTATCGACCAGTGGGTGATCTTCAGGCCGTTTCCCTCGATATTGACTGTTAACCTGTCCTTTTGCGGTGAAGACTCTAGAATGTCATCCAGCAGACGACCGGTATGGTCTTCAAAGTCGATGTTTATGAGGTCGTCCCCCTCATACATGAGGGTGTGCACCGACGATACCGCCAATATCCTGGACTCAGACTCCATCAGACTTCTACGGACATCGGGGTCCTCCGTCTCCCTTATCTGCATGTTCAACAAGCCGATGATGGAAGCAAGGTTGTTCCTCACACGATGATGCAGTTCAGCCAGGAGGGCGGTCTTTTCCGAAACGGCCTTCTCTAGGCAGGCTTTGTAATCCATTATCTCGGTCTCATCCTCTGCAAGGGCCTCATAACCATAGACCTCGTCCTCCTTCAACAAAGGCTTGAAACAGATGGTGTAGATCCTACGCCCGGCCTCCACATCGTTTATGGTCAGTTGTTGGCGAATCTCCTGTCCCGAGAGGGCCTTTTCTTCAGCCTCATCGAATTTATTCCGGTCATCCTCGGATATGATGGATCGTATCCCATGTTCGAAACTGTTTTTGATATCGGCTTTCCTGAGCAGTTCGTAGGCTGAAGGTGAGAAATAGAAATACCCCAGATCCCGGTCTAGTAGGAAAACGAATTTGTCCTGATCGCCGATTATCCTGTTCAGGGTGAAACCCTCCCATCTCAACATCGTCAACACGATACCTACGACAACGAAGACCATTGAACGCGAGACCACGGGAACCCATTCCGACTGCGGTATTGTCTCTAGGATGAGCCCGAACAGTATGAATTCCGATACATACAGAATGCCCAAGCCGATTGAGAATGCCACCCCTCTGTGGGGGAACCAATAGGCGACCATTATTATCGGCAGATAGAAGAAATGAGGGAAGATCACATTCATTCCACTGTACAGGCCGATTATGGATGATATGATGACAATGGACGTCACTATGGTCACGGCAAGGGTTTTTTGACCCAGTGTCAATTCCTTGCTCGAAGCCATTAAAAGTAGGCGGTTCAACCTCCGGTATGGTATGTGCACACCCTCGGTATGATCGGTTCCGCTTGTCATCTTGTCATCATTCACCATTATTCATTGTTGGTTCTAGCTAGATAATGTTATTGGAAGGAGGCCTTCTGATTATGACCCAGAAAGTACTATAGTCATCGATGAAGGGTCCGAATGGAGTCAAGGACGTGTTTCCTGAGGGCCATATGGTCCAATGTGGCAGTCACATGTCCCCTCTCAATGACCTTGATGTCCGTTCCTTCGTAGGATTCGGCCTGAACATCGAAGACAATGAATCTATCATGCAGAGCAAGGAGCGGTCTTGTGATGGAAAAATCCACATCCCTGTACCCCTGCTCGAAATCCAATAATGACTCGATATTTTCCTTATCGCTCATACCTTCCGGGGATGTCAGTACTGAATACGCTGAAGAGGTGAAGACATGGCCGAGACGTGCACCGGCCAACATCGGCACGTATAGGTCGGCACTACCGAAGAACGTATGATGCAGGTTCGTCACCCATCCACCGAGACTTATGCCGGAGACTATGATGGGCCTGTCGCTCTGCTGCCTAATACTCTTGATGATCGACTCCGTTACCGTCACGGAGGCAGAGATCATCGCCATGAAATCCGATATCTGCCCTATCCTTTCCAGATATTCTCTCAAGCTGCCGTCATGGAACGGAGCCCTGACCACTATAAGATTGGCATCGAACTCATCGCCCCTCAGGAATATGTTGTTGAATGTGTTCTTGGCCCATCGTGACCGATCGAAAGGCCTTTCATTGTTCCCATGATGGAATATGACCGTAGGATGGTCATCCCCCATCCACTTGGCTACTTCGAATGCCGCCTCAAGAGGTCCTGCGAGCGTATCCAGTTTCAATTCATGGATTCCAACACCGCTTATCTGGGGAATGTTAACACGGCCAGCGCCGATATGTTCAGAGAAGGATGGGCCGTTCACGTTATTCCGGAAAAAACGATTCTTCCGGAACACCATCTTCGAGATCCTTGCGGTGATGTTGTCGTTGCGCTCATGCTTGTTGACCATGTTCCCAATCCTCGTTCGCTAGAAGTCCCACTCCCTCTTCTGTTCTTAAGCCCTTGTTAGACGCAGGGTGGAAAAAACGGCCAGATAAGCTTGATATCCTCAATTGTCCCTATACTTCGGAGGTGAATCATTGGAAACAGCACTGGCGATACTGATCCTCACCTACCTACTAATCTCAGTCAGGTTCATACCGTTGGTGCGGATGGGAAGGGCTAGCGCCGCTATGCTGGGTGCTTCCCTCATTGTCGCCACCGGTGTGCTGGCATTCGGGGACGCGTTGAGGTCGATAGATCTTGATGTCCTGTTCCTCTTATTGGGGATGATGCTCCTTGTCTCATCGCTCCAATCATGCGGTCTCTTCGACATCATATGCGGTTGGATGGTGAAGGTGTCGACAACCCCGTTGACATTCTTCATGCTGGTGTGCATCGTTTCGGCCGTACTGTCCGCTCTGGTTCTGAATGACGCGGTGGTCCTCCTATTGACACCGGTGATAATAGAGAGCTGTTACCGCCTCGGTATCAAACCATTCCCTTATCTGATGGGTCATGTGATGTCCGCCAACATAGGGTCCTTGGCAACAGTTGTGGGCAATCCTCAGAACGCATTCATTGCTACGAGGGCCGATATAGGCTTCATTGAGTTCTCATCCCGCCTCTTGCCGGTTGCCTCGGTCTCAATGATTCTGATGATGGTGGTTTTGATCATCATCTTCAGACAGGATATCCTCATCAACGGTTTCAACAAACCCTCGGATCCCTCATCCATGATCACATTGAAGGATGGTGAAAAGCGAGATTCCCTCCGATGCTTCGGAACCATCGGACGCCTGGACAATCTGAAGATTCTTCTGATAATAACGTCAATGACGGTATTGGCCTTCGCATTCAGCCAATCTTTGGGACTGCCTTTGGCACACATAGCCTTCCTGAGTGGTGCGATAGCCGCAATAGTAACGGTGCTCATCACAGATGTCAGGGTGTCCGAGATCAACAGCGGAGTCAATTGGTCGATAATCCTCTTCTTCATCGGACTTTTCGTGGTGATCGGAGGTGCAAGCTCTTCGGGATTGTTGAGCAACCTCGAGACATCCCTGATGGTTTTCAGCGGACAGGATGCCGATTCTCCCATTCTGCTGTTCATATCTGCCGCACTACTTTCCAATCTGGTAAGCAACGTTCCCGCTGTACTGCTGATAGCTGAGCTGTTGCCGGTTTCCGGCGATGCATGGTTCCATCTGGCTGCCGCCTCGACACTGGCAGGCAACGCCACACTGATAGCATCGGCGGTGAACATAATTATGGCTGAACGGGCTGAGAGGATGGGCGTTGAGATAGACTTCCTGAAATTCATGGCGGTCGGTCTGCCCATCTCCATTATCACATTGACATTCGCCTTCATCCTGATGATTTGAAGGGAATATCTTTATTATCATATCTGTTATCAGATTCGATACAATGAGTAAGCTTCTGTTGCAGGAGGATTTCAAAAGAACCATCCTGGAGACTCTGGGCAAGGACGGAAAGTCAATAAGTGCCTTGGCCAAGGATCTTGAGAAGTCAGGGTATAAGATACACCGTCTCATAATCACCGGTTATCTCAGGGCCCTATCGGACATGCAGATAGTCAAGGAGAAAGACATACCGCCTTCCAAGGTCTACACACCGATAAGCAGCCATGATGATAACGTCTACAGCCGTGCAAACCAGGCAGCCAAGGAGACCTGTGAGGACCCAGATAAGCGCACATTGCAGATTCTGTACTCACTATTGAGGCGACCGGTGTTCGAATCGGAGCTGCGTCTTGCCGGAGTCGACATCATAAAAGGAAAAAGGATCGAACCCGAGGAATTGGCGGAACTGCGGACAAGTATGCCGAAGAGATTGAAGATGAGGTTCCAGGCGACGGATGGGGCCTATGTGCCCGATGAGGAGATGCCCATTGAGGACTATGCTCGCGCCTTGGAGGCCATGACCACATCCATCACACAATCCAGACATCTCGTTCTCGATACCCGGCAAAGCAAGCTGATCTGAATCGACAATATATTTATCCCAGGATTGTTTACAAGTGGCCATGGACATAGATGGAATCGTGGGCACAGTGAGGAACTTCCCGGGAATAACCCGAAAGCACCCCATCCAGGAAGTGGTGGGATATCTTCCCACTGCGGATTTCTCCAATGTCCTGGCATCGGCCGGTGAGGATGCCGCCGTGATCAAGAACGGCGATGAGTGCATACTCTTCGCTGCTGACGGGATAATGGAATCCCTCATGAAGACCAACCCCTACTATGCGGGTTACTTTGCCGTTCTGGTCAATGTGAACGACATCGCCGCCATGGGCGGAATGCCGTTGGCCATGGTCGATATCGTCTCGATAAAGGACAACCGCATTTGTACCCAGGTCCTCAAGGGGATGGAAAGGGCGGTCAGGAAGTTCAGGGTACCGATAGTCGGAGGCCACACCCATCCCGACTGTGCCTACAATGCCATCGACGTGTCGATAATCGGTACCGCTCCTTGTGACGAGGTCATATACAGCCACACTGCAAAGGTCGGTGACGATATCGTCTTCGTCATGGACCTGGACGGATTCTACCCTCCAGAGCTGCCCTTGGCCTGGGACACGACATCCACCAAGGATGACGACCTGGTGCGCAGGCAGATACTCGTTATGAGACAGATAGGTAAAGAAAAGCTCGCCACCGCTGCCAAGGACATGAGCAACCCCGGTTCCCTTGGCACTCTGGGGATGCTGCTGGAGACCAGCGGTAAAGGCGCCCGTGTGGATCTTGCAAGAATTCCCCGGCCGTCGGGGATCGATTTCACCCAATGGCTGATCTCATACCAGGGTTGCGGTTTCGCGATAACCTGTTCGCCCACTTCATCCGCAAGGATACTTGAGCTGTTCTCCGAGGTCGCCATGGACGGTGCGGTCGTGGGCAGTGTGGAGAAGGGAAGGAAGTTCATCGTGCACCATGGTGATGATGAGAGGGTCCTTTTCGATTTTGAAAAGGACAAGATCACCGGTTGCATAAGAAAGGGATGAGTGCTAGGCCACGGAGGTAGCCGCGCCCTCGCCTGGAGGTAGACCGTATCGCTTCTCAGCCCCGCTACCCCTCGAGCGTCGGTAGTCCACGGTAAGGCTGCTCCCGTCAGGGCCTGGCCCGGTTCCCGCGATTAGAGTGGCGGTAACGACCCTCCGGTCGAACTCGGCCACTGCCACCGGCCCCGTTGGACAGGACCTCATAGTCGCAATACTGGGCCTCCGGGTCCGTGCCACGTCGTCCTCCGTTGTCACCTCCGCATATCGACGGTTTCGGTATACAAGGATACGCCGAACATCCCGGTCAAGCCTAGCATCAGGTGCTAAGGCCCAGAGCTATTTAGTCGTTTCCTTGGTCGCTGGCGTCCCGGAATCGGGGGATGGCCTTCTTGAACGCAGCCACTCGAAATAATATTGATTGGATATCCTCGCCAATTCGATGAATGTGTGCAGAGGTCCCTTCATCATCCTGTTCGGCCGCATGGATATGCTCAACGAGCCTATCACACATCTCTTGGAGCGGTCGGAGATGGAATTGTCATGTACTGCCAGGTTCCTCATCGTGATGATGTCGTTCCATTCTCTGTTGCGGTCGGGGGTCATACGGCCTTCGGCCAAGCTCCGGTCCATTATCGCCCGCAGGGATGACTGTGGGTCGTTCATGCCTTCCTGCCTCGAGACCTTCTTGGCGGAATGCTCTATAGTGCTCAGAACATCGACGAAGAGCATCTTGCCCAGATACACGGACCTTTCCGCGATCTCCGCATTCAACTCCTCTTCATCTATGTCGAACTTACGCACCCCTCCCGTCCACAACCGGTAATAGAACTGCAGTATCTCCTTGGTGATCATGGATTTGTTGTGGATCATGGAGAACGCCTGGGCGCCGGAGTCTCTAGGTCCAGATTCCTCGGAGAGGATGGCGGAGAAAAGTCTCGACTCCTCCATCAGCATTTCGGCCCTCTCCACAAGGTCGAACATCACTGACCAATCGTCAAGTCCGTATAACTGGTTTGTGCATTCCCTCTTCTGTTAATTTAATATCATTGTTATGCAATCCGTGTCGGAGGAGTAACTGATGTATTGGAACGCCCGCATGGAATGTATGCCCAAGGATGAGCTGAGGAAACATCAGTTCAGGGAGCTGAAGACCCTGGTTTACCGGCTCTATAGTTTCAACAATTTCTACCGCGGCAGAATGAAGGAGCAGGGCGTCCATCCAGATGACATCCAGTCCCTTGAGGATATCCGGAAACTACCATTCATGCACAAGCAGGACCTCCGCGATAATTACCCTACCAAGATGTTCACATCATCCCGGGAGGAGGTCGTCCGTTATCATGTGTCATCAGGTACGACCGGCAAACCAACCCTGGTGGGTTACACCGCTCAGGACATCGACTTCTGGACAGACAGCCTCGCCCGAGCCCTCACATCGATAGGGATAGGCACCGGGGACGTCGTTCAGGTGTCATACGGTTACGGCCTGTTCACCGGAGGTCTCGGACTCCACTACGGAGCTGAACGCGTGGGGGCGACGGTATTGCCTGCCAGCGTCGGTAACACCGAGAGGCAGCTTGAACTGATGATAGACCTCGATGTCACCGCCATCGCCTGCACCCCATCATACATGATACACATGGGAGAGGTGGCGAAGAAACTGGGCATTGATTTCCAGCGTGACACCAAGCTGAGGAAAGCCATCCTAGGTGCCGAACCCTGGTCCGAAGGTATGCGCAAGCACATAGAGGACAATCTGGGCATAGAGGCTTATGACATATACGGAACGTCAGAGCTCTCCGGCCCCATGTTCATGGAATGTGAGGAGCGCAATGGCATCCACGTGTGGGGCGACGTCGCCATTGTGGAGATCATCGACCCTGAGACCGAGGAACCAGTCCCCGACGGAGAGGTGGGTGAGTTGGTGATAACCGTTCTCAAGAAGGAGGCCATGCCCATGATCCGTTACCGCATACGCGACCTCACTTATGCTCTAGAGGAGAAATGCGAATGCGGTAGGACGTCCACCCGCATCGGCAGGATAAGCGGCAGGACCGATGATATGCTGATAATACGCGGTATCAACGTCTTCCCGTCCCAGGTCGAGCACACTCTGATGAACATCCCCGAGGTCGGTGAGCAGTTCATGATAATCCTGGACCGCAAAGGCGCCCTTGACGTGATGACCGTGCAGGTGGAGCTGTCGCCGGAACATTTCAGTGACAAGATGGCGGATATGATGGCCATCAAGAAGAGGATCGACTCGGATATGAAGAAATATCTGAACATCTCTGTTAACGTAGAGCTGATGGACCCCGGCTCGCTACCCCGTTTCGAGGGGAAGGCCAAGAGGGTCGTGGACAAGAGGGTGTTCTAATGCCCCGAAGACATGTCATAAAACAGATATCGGTGTTCGTGAACAACGAACCGGGAAGGCTTGCAAAGATCGCCAGGATGCTGAGTGAGGAAGGCATAGACATTTGCGCATTCAACATCGCTGAGGCCAGCGGATTCGGAGTTTTCCGGGCAATAGTCCGTGAGCCCGACAAGGCCTATGCGAAACTGAAGGAGCGCGGCATCATAGTGAAGGAGACGGATGTCATAGCCATTCCCATGCAGGACCGTCCCGGCGGGCTCTTCGAGGCCGCTGCCGTCCTGGGTGAGGAAGGCATCAACATCGAGTACGGTTACGCCTACTCGGGAAAGGGAGGAGCCACCTTCTTCATCCGCGTCGATGACACTGACGCGGCCATCAAGGCCCTGCTCGACCGTGGCGTGAAGCTGATGCAGGAAGGGGACCTTTAGGCGGACTTCTGATGCCGAACCTCAATGTGGTAGTTCTAGGCCAGCCAGGTTTCTCATCCTCGTTGGCGAAGAAGAGCAGCGTCTCCGACATGGCCTTCTATGACCTCAAGAAAGGTCAGGCCCAGATAACAATAGTGGAACCGGTCCGATATCCGGAGAGGCTTGCGCCATTGTTCTACGCCTGTTCCCTGGCCGATATGGCCGTCATAGTCGTTGAGAAGGTCGACCATCTCTTCGGAGAAGCCATAGTCATGTTGGACACCCTGGGGGTCTCCAAGGGGGCCATCCTGCTGAAGGGGTTCATACAGAAGGAGCAGGTCGCCCCTCTATTGCAGGGCACCTTGGCCGAGGGTTACGATTTCATCGAGGACGACCCCGTCGCACTCAGGGAGTCACTCCTGGATGCTGCTGCATCCATAGAATGCAAGGAGGAGAAGCACGGCTCTGTTCCGGTCGACCATCATTTCAACGTCAAGGGTGTGGGCACGGTAGTACTAGGTAAGGTCAGTGACGGAACCGTAAGGAAGCATGACAAATTGACGGCACATCCGCTGGGGGTCATCGTCAACCTCCGGTCGATACAGAAACACGACGACGACTTCGACACGGCATCTGCGGGTGACCGCGTGGGCTTGGCGTTGCGCGGTATAGACTCCGACCGTCTGGACAGGGGTCATGTGCTCAGCAACGATCCGCGAATGACCGCGGTTGAGGAGTTCGATGCCGTTGCTGAAATCAGCAGATTCTGGAGAACACCCCTGCGTGAAGGCATGGTGATCCATATCGGTCACTGGATGCAGATGGTGCCCTGTCGCGTCGTGTCAGTCTCAGGTGAAGCCGCTTCCCCTGAACTCTCGTTGAAGGCCGACGATTCGATAATACATCTTCCAGGCGACAAGGCCACCATCATGTATCTCGAGGGCGGAAAACTCCGCGTCGCCGGCAGTCTGACCCTTCCGAGCTGACCGCGGAGATATCATCAAATAGGGTCATCCCTTACACTGTCAAAACCGTGTCATCGCCTGTCACGGCACTCTACGAGGAATACCGATGGACTGTTGGAACCAAAAGATCGAGACCATGGGCCGTAAGGATATTGAGCGTATGCAATTGAGCTCACTCAAGGAGCTCGTGACAAGACTTTACGATTCCTCACCACACTACCATTCCCGTATGAGAGAGGCAGGGGTGTTGCCCGGTGACATACGCACATTGGAGGACATAGTTAGATTGCCTTCGATGAACAAGATAGACCTCAGGGACAACTATCCCGACAAACTGTTCACCGCCCCACCGGAGGATGTCATCCGATACCATGTCTCCTCCGGGACCACCGGTAAGCCCACCGTGGTGGGATACACTCGCAACGACATCGAGAACTGGTCCGAGTCCTTGGCCCGGAGTTTCGCCTCATTCGGACTGGGAAGGCAAGATGTCATCCAGGTCAGTAACGGCTATGGACTGTTCTCCGGAGGGCTGGGGATGCATTACGGTGTCGAGAAGCTCGGTGCCGCCGTGGTTCCAGCCAGCACCGGTGGCACCAAGAAACAGATAGACCTCATCAAGGACCTCCGTGTTACGGCCATCGCCTGCACGCCATCATATCTGGTCCATATGATCGAGGTGGCCGAGGGCATGGGGTTGGATTTCCGAAATGACACGAGGATGCGGGCCGCCATCCTGGGGGCAGAGCCCTGGTCCGAGAACATGCGTCGGCACATAGAGGACAGGATGGGGATCAAGGCCCAGAACTGTTATGGTGCCAGTGAGCTGTCGGGCCCGCTTTTCACCGAATGCCATGAGCAGGACGGCATACACATATGGGGCGACCTCTGTCTGATCGAGGTCGTGGACCCGGAGACAGGGGAACACGTCGGTGACGGTGAACGCGGTGAGCTGGTGTTCACCATGCTTAAGCGTGAGGCACTGCCCATCATCAGATACCGCATCGGCGATCTGAGTGAGATCACCTGGGAGAAATGCAACTGTGGCCGGACACATCCGCGACTGCAGCGTCTGACCGGAAGGGTCGACGACATGATAATCATCCGTGGCATCAACGTCTTCCCGTCCCAAGTGGAGCATGTTCTCGGTGAGATTGATGAGGTCACACAGCAATACATGATAATCGTGGAATCACGCGGCGTAATGGACAACATGTCCGTGCAGGTGGAATTGGACCCGAAGGCGTTCACGGACGACATCCTTGCCCTCAGGGGCATCTCATCAAAGGTCGCGAGGGCGCTTCAGGAGGTGCTCAATGTGAAGGTGGACGTTCAATTGATGGAACCTGGTTCCCTGCCGCGTTTCGAAGGCAAGTCCAAGAGGGTCATAGACAAGAGGGTGATGATGTGACCTTGGTCAAGCAGCTTTCGGTGATGGTCGAGAACCGGGTCGGGAGGCTGGCTGAGGTCACCGGCATCATAGGCGAGGCGGGAGCCAACATTCTCGGCTTCAGCATCGCGGAGGGAGAGAACTTCGGCATCGTCCGTTTCATGCTCGACCGTACCGATGATGCTTACAATGCCCTCAAGGCGAACGGTCATACCGTGTCTTGCAGTGACGTCATAGCCCTGCCCATCGAGGATAACCCTGGAGGCCTGCACCGTGTCGCAGCGCGTTGCGCCCAACTCGGCGTGAATATCGTTTACGCATACGCCTTCCGGAAAAGGGACGGTGCCGTCCTCGTTCTCAAGGTGGATGAAATCGCCCGTTCTGTCCGTTTGCTCAAATC
>PWNH01000063.1 GCA_003557905.1 Methanomassiliicoccaceae archaeon
ACGTGGATGTCACGGTCCGCAAGGTCCAACGACGCTTGAATGCCCGCAATCCCTCCACCGATAACTAATGCCGATTTTGTCAAATCAATGCCTCCGTTATTTCGACAGTGTTTGGATTAGAATGGAAATAACCAATCAGTTCTTTAATGCTTTCTCCAAAACATTCATAAGAAATGATGTTCTTATGATGTGTCCGATTTTTTAAATGGGTAGTGAACAACATTCATTTTCTTATCTGACAACCTTAACCAATGTTGCCAGTATCCTAAAGCATATTGTATTTCCACCGGAAACAAAGGGGTGTTTATACAACATGAGATACTCCCCGGAAAACTGTTTTGGGGGATTCGTTCGTAATGTTACGAAATATTTCCCCACTTCAACGCCCCTTAAGGAATGAAACCGTAAAAAGGTTTTCGATATTTGATTTATTATTTTCAGCAATATTATTTATCGGTGTTTCACATAGCTTACCCGGCACCGATGATTGGCACAACCCTCTACTTAGCGGCTGGTGTTGCGGCAACGGCCATCGCCGTTACCTTACTGTACACTCGCAGGACTGAGGCGGCCCCTTTGCCGGAAGACACGTTGCAGGAACCGGTCGGGTCCAAGGCATCATTCAACATAAGGCCTTCAAAAGATAGGTCGATATACTGCCAAATCTGCATGGGCAGGATAAAGGTCGGCCAAGGATACACCGTCTGCAAGTGCAAAATGGAATTCCACCGCCCCTGTGTAGAGAGGACAGGCTACTGCCCTTATTGCGACCAGGAATACACTCGAAAAGGATTCAGGCGCAGGTACAACCTACCCGATGACGCCCCGGTCACACTGAGAAGATGCCCCGTCTGTGCGGATTTCCTCCCCAAGGAGGCAAATGTTTGCGACTGTGGAGCGGTTTTCCTTGAAACGGACGGATCTTTCACATGCCCCAACTGCGGTTCGCGGGTGGGAGAGGACTATCTCAACTGCCCACATTGCTCCGAACGTTTCAAGGAGTACGATGCGGTTCACTGCAATTACTGCAAAGCCCTTGTGCCTGAGGGGGAGAACGTCTGCGAGTGCGGGACCGTGCTTGATGACAAATGCCCTGACTGCGGATGGAGATTGGGAAGGGACGAGGACCGTTGCCCCATATGCGGGCTGATGTTCGAGTTGATTAGGTGATTTGATGGTGGTCAAGGAGAAGAGGGGGCGGCGGAGATACGTGATATTCGCCTGCGAACCGCCTTATGCGGACCGTGATGAGGCGGTGACGGAGATCAACCGACTCTTCCGTTCACATTCTCTCAAGGCGCCGCATGTGATAGACACCGGCGAATGGCATCTGATGATACGATGCTCCCCCTCCGATAGGGACAGTGTTATCGCGGTCATCTCGGAAGGGTCCAGGGAAGCCCGGCCGTTGCGAACCTCGGGCACACTGAGGTGCCTGAGGGAGCGGTACAAACTGAAGAAAAAATGAGGCCGGTGAGGCCATAATAATGATTCCCAATACGCGTTCCAGAAGCCTGTTTTAGGAATATAGATATATATGTGCTTTCAATAACAAGGAGAGAATCGAAGAGGTAATTTATATGCAACCAGGACAGATGGCTTATGACAGAGGTATCACGGTTTTTTCCCCTGACGGAAGGCTTTTCCAGGTAGAGTATGCCAGGGAGGCGGTCAAGAGGGGGACCACCACGATCGGCCTGAAATTCAAGGACGGGGTCATCCTGATCGTGGACAAACGTATTTCCAGCCGGCTCATGGAGCCCAAATCGATAGAGAAGATTTTCCACATCGACGAGCACGTTGGATGTGCCACATCTGGACTCGTGGCGGACGCCCGCATACTGGTCGACCAGGCACGTCAGCTGGCTCAGGTTCACAAGGTCACCTACGACGAGAAGATCGGTGTCGAGGGACTTGTCAAGAGGATCTGCGACTACAAGCAGAACTTCACCCAATACGGAGGTCTGAGACCTTTCGGAACCGCTCTATTGGTCGCCGGGGTCGATGAGCTGGGATGCCACCTCTACGAGACGGACCCCAGCGGGGCCCTGGTCTCCTACAAGGCCGGCAGCATCGGAGCCGGACGGGCCGCAGTGAACGAGATCTTCGAGGCTGATTACCAGGAGGGTATGAAGTTCGACGATGCACTGCAATTGGGATTGAGAGCCTTGGCATCCGCCACCGAGGAGGACCTCAAGCCACAGTCCCTTGAGGTCGGTGTCGTTAAGAAGGGCCAGAACTTCCAGAAGATATCCGAGAAGGAGCTGGAGAAACACATAAAGAAGATTGAGTGAAGGCAGAAGTGGTCTTAATGGTCAATATCGAGGACGCCATCATAGCCAGGCTCGAATCCCATGGGGAGACCTTCGAGATACTCATCGACCCCGATGTCGCTAAGGACGTCAGGGACGGTAAGGATGTCGAACTGGTCGAGCGTATGGTTATTGAGGAGGTGTTCAACGACGCCCGAAAAGGCACACGCCCGACAGGCGAGAAGGTGTTGGAGGTGTTCGGCACGGATGATGTGGCGGAGATAGCCCGCATGATCATCCTCAAGGGAGAGGTGCAGCTAACAACAGAGCAGCGCCGGGAGATCCTAGAATCCAAACGGAAGAGGATCGTCTCCGAGATAGCCCGTAACGCCATCAACCCTCAGACCAACACACCCCATCCGGCAACACGGATAGAGTTGGCCTTGGAAGAGGCCCGTTTCCACGCCGACCCATTCAAGCCCATCGATCAGCAGATCAAGAGGGCCATGGACCTGCTCAGGCCCATGATGCCCATCAAGTTCGCCCGTAGCAAGGTCGCCGTGCGCTTAAAGGGCGACGACTACGGCCGCTGTTATGACGACCTGCGGTCGATGGGAAAGATCATAGATGAGGAATGGCAGGCCGACGGGTATTGGATCGGGATCGTGGAGATCCCGGCAGGTGTCAAGGACGAGCTTACGTCCCGGATAAAGGGAAAGACCAAGGGAGAGGCCGAGATTCGGCTGATCTGACCTTCACCTCACTAATCAGATTCGCGAAGTGATATTATGGAGAACATGAACGAAAGACCCAAGAGGGAGGTGGTTGTACCGGGTGACCTCCTTGATGACAAGGGGCTTCGCCCGGGAAGCGGCACCTACGTGCTGGACGGTAACGTCTATTCCTCCTTGTTGGGCGTGAAGAGCATACGATCGAATTACGTCAATGTGATACCCCTGTCAGGCAGGTATCTGCCCCAGACGGCGGACACTGTCGTGGGGACGATCATAGACATCGGCCCGTCCAATTGGCTGGTCGACATCAATGCGCCCTATCCCGCACCATTGCACGTGAACGAGGTGCCGTGGCGTGTGGAGTTCGGCGACACCGCCCGCTTCCTGAAGGTCGGGGAAGTCATCATGGCAAAGATACTGATGATGGACGAGACCAACAAGATACAGGTCACCATGAACGAATCGGGCATGCGCAAGCTGCAGGGCGGACATGTGATTAACATATCTTACTCCAAGGTCCCCCGTGTTATAGGCAAGGGCGGCTCGATGATCCAGATGATCAAGAGCATGACCGACTGCCGCATATTCGTGGGGCAGAACGGAGTGATCTGGATCGAAGGTGAGCTCGATAACGTGCTGGTGGCCGCCAAGGCCATTAAGATGATCGACGAGGAGGCCCAGTCCTCCAATCTGACCGAGAGGGTCAAGGAATACATGGAGAAGACCCTGCCCGCGGTTGAGCGGGCGGATGCTCAGGAGTGATTATAATGGATTCAGACATAGTCATGGTAGATGACAAGGGTAAGAGGCTGGACGGCAGGAAGGCCGATGAGCTGCGCCCTATGAAGATCGAGGCCGGTGTACTGCCCAATGCAGACGGCTCCGCATACCTCGAGATAGGTAAGAACAAGGTTCTGGCAGCGGTTTACGGACCGAGGGAGTGCCACCCCAGGCACCTCCAGAACCCCACCCGGGCCATCGTGCAGTGCAAATACAACATGCAGTCCTACTCTGTGGGAGACCGCAAGAGGCCGGGACCTGACCGCCGTTCACAGGAGATCAGCAAGATAATCTCCGAGGCATTGGAGGCCGTGATACAGGTGGAGTTGTTCCCCCGTGCGTCGATAGACGTCTACATCGAGATATTGCAGGCCAACGCCGGTACACGCTGCGCCGGGCTAACCGCCGCTTCTGTGGCGCTCGCCGACGCCGGCATACCGATGCGCGACCTGATACCATCCGTGGCCGTCGGCAAGGCCAACGGACACCTGCTCCTCGACCTGAACAAGGAAGAGGACAACTACGGTGAGGCGGACCTGCCCCTGGCAATCATACCGAAGACCAACGAGGTCGTTCTGTTGCAGATGGACGGGCACATGACGCGTGAGGAGTTCGACACCGCCATGAAGATGGGCGTCACTGCCTGCCACGAGATATACGAGATGCAGAAGGATGCCCTGCGGAGGAGATACTCCGTTGCGGCCGAGGAAGAGCAGGAGGTGGAGGAATGAGTAGGTCCGTCGTCTCCGAGATAAGGAGGAACCATATCAACGAGCTGCTCCGCAAGGGCAGCAGGATGGATGAGCGTGCGCCCCTCGACCTGAGGGAGATAAGCGTCGAGACTGGCGTGATTGACACCGCCGAGGGATCGGCCCGTGTTCGCTACGGTGAGACAGAGGTCATCGCCGGTCTGAAGATGGCGATCGGTACGCCTTTTTCAGACACGCCGAACAAGGGAGTGCTGACCACCAGCATGGAACTGATACCCATGGCCCATCCCGACTTCGAGTCCGGGCCCCCGGGGCAGGACGCAATAGAACTGGCCCGTGTGGTCGACCGCGGCATACGCGAGAGCGGGATGGTGGACGTCGATGCACTCTGCATAACCCCTGGTGAAGAGGTCTGGATGTGTTTCATAGACATCTATGCCATCAACTACGACGGCAACCTGTTCGACGCCGCCGCCCTGGCCGTCGTCGCGGCGCTCAAGAGTGCCATGGTGCCTGCGTCTAACTTCGGGAAGGGGGATGATTTCCCTCTGCCAGTGACCTGTGTGCCCATAACGGTGACGGTCGCCAAGATAGAAAATACTTTAATAGTAGACCCAACTTTCGACGAGGAAATGGTCTGCTCGGCGAGGCTCACCGTGACCGCTGACGGCAACGGAGACATCCGTGCCATGCAAAAAGGCAAGAGCGGCGCCTTCACAGTTGAGGAGATAAGCGATATTGTCGACCTCGCCCGCGAGAAGGGTGAGGAGATCAGAAAAATCATTGGGTGATTCAAATGGCTAAGAGGACAGTCAAGGCGGGAAGCTCTGGAAGGTTCGGTCCCCGATACGGGGTCAGGGTCCGCAAGAGGGTCAAGGACATCGAGAGCACGCAGAAGAAGAAGCACGAGTGCCCGTCCTGCCACCACGAGAGCGTGAAGCGCGAGGGATCAGGCATATGGCTGTGCAGGCGTTGCGACACCAAGTTCGCCGCCGCCGCGTACACCCCCGTGCCCAGGAAACTCATTTCCCGGGTGTCCGAGAAATGATCCCCACCGAGGTGATGTGATTGTACAGATGCGGTAAATGCAACGAACCTATCAGGAACGTCAACGCCCTGGGCCTGCAGTGTGAGAAGTGCGGATCGAAGATCTTCTACAAGGACAGGCCCAACGTCAAGAAGGTGTTGAGGGGCCGCTAGTACGATCATGTTGAAGGCCACCCTCTGGATGGACTCCAGTGATGCCGAATCCGTACTCGCCTCCCTCAGCCCGGAAATGGGGAGGGAGGTCCCGCGCAGCCGGGTGACCGGTCGTGTGGAGGACGGGAGGCTGACACTGGAGTTCGAAGCGGAGGACATCTCCTCCCTGAGGGCGGCACTCAACTCCTACCTGGGATGGATCAGGATCACAGAGGACATAAACGGATTGACAGGTGACGAAAAATGAAAGACATCAGCCCCCAACTCCAGAATCAGATAACCCAGTTCCAGCAGGTCCAGCAACAACTCCAGTCGGTCAGCGCCCAGAAGTATCAGATGGACGCCCAGATGAAGGAGATGGAGAGGACCTTGGAGGAACTGGCATCCACCCCCGCAGACTCCGACGTCTATCGCAGTGTCGGATCGCTCCTGATAAAGGTGCAGGACAAGGACAAGGTCAAGAACGACCTGGAGGAGTCCAAGGAGACCCTTGAGATACGCGTCAAGGCATTGGACCGCCAGGAGAAGACCCTCCGCGAGAAGTTCCAGAACCTCCAGGAGACCATCAACAGGTCCCTGGGCGGTGGACAGGGCAACTGAGCCCTGACAAACCCCAACAAATCCTTTAACCACCATTCCTTTCTAGAGAATTATAAATACCCCGTAATTTTTGCTGTCCATAAACCGTATGGTCTAAACTATCGACCGATGGTGATGACAGGGAGTTGACATGGACGCATTGGTGGTGAAGGATTTCCACAAATCCTACGGTAAGCATGTGGGCGTGGACGGGATCAGTTTCAACGTCAAGCACGGGGAGATATTCGGACTGATAGGCCCCAACGGGGCCGGTAAGACGACGACGCTCCGTGTGCTATCGACCCTGCTCACCGTGACCTCCGGCGACCTGGTGGTCTATGGGAAGAGCGTCGTCAAGGAACCGAACGAGGTGCGCCGCATAATCAGCTACCTTCCCGAGGACGCAGGAGCATACAAGAACCTCACCGGCCGGCAATACCTTGATTTCATCGCCAGTTTCTTCGCCAATGGAGAGGACCGCGGAAAGATGGTGGCCCGCGGCATTGAGATGACGGGGCTCGATGACCGTGTCGACAGCAAGGTCGACACCTACTCCAAGGGCATGATGAGGCGTCTGCTCATATCCCGGGCTATAATGACCAATCCCCGCTTCGCCATCCTGGACGAGGTGACCTCCGGACTGGACGTTGTCAACGCGTCGGAGATACGCCAGATCATCAAGGATATGGCCAAGTCGGGGGTTACGATACTGCTATCCTCGCACAACATGTTCGAGGTGGAGCACCTCTGCGACCGTGTGGCCCTGATCAACAAAGGCAAGATAGTCGCTGAAGGCACCCCTTCCGACCTGAAGCGCCGCTACAACACGACCAACCTCGAGGACGTATTCACGAAGGTGGTGAAAGGATGAGTCACATCCTGAGTCTGATCAAGAAGGAGCTCCGTGAGCTGCTGACACCGGCCACCATACTGCCCATAGTCATCGTTGCTCTGCTGTTCGCATCACTGGGAGGACTGACTGGGGGAGCTGTAGAGGATGCACTGACCGCCTCCCCTAAAATCGCCATAGTCAATATGGATGAGGGTGATTTCTCACAGATTTATTTTGAAGTGCTTGTGGGTCTTGAAGCCGATGTCGTTTTCAACGGTTCCGAGGAGTCCGAAATCGAGGATGCTCTGGCGAAGATGAAGGCTGAAGGTGCGATGGCCACCATTGTCATCGGATCCGATTACTCCAGCACGATAGAGAACGGAAGCCGTGCCAACATCACAATCTACTGGAACATGGTGGGCACGGGCATGTTCAGCTCCATGTCCACCGCGCCTGTTGACATGATGATCATTAACGTATCGACCCAGACCACCCATAAGCTAATCAAATCCGGGATGCCAGGGGAGGATCCTAGGAACATAACCTCGCCCATACGTTACGAATCGACCACATTCCTTGGCGACAAAGAGCTTGTCGGAGTGGGTCCCGCCGAGGTTTCCGCCTTCATGCAGGGTCAGTCTTTCATGATGCCCCTTCTCATCATGATCGTCATCGTGATGTTGGGAGGCATCATCATATCCTCTATGGGGCAGGAGAAGGAGAACAAGACACTGGAGACCCTCCTAACCCTGCCGGTTAGTCGGACCACCATAGTGAGCGGAAAGCTGATCGGTTCCGCGATAGTCGGTCTGCTCTTCGCAGGGGTGTACATGCTGGGCATGAACTACTACATGGAGGGTCTTATGTCCATGGCTCAGGAGATGGAGCTGGCCGAGCTCAAGCTAGGCATGGTGGAGACCGCCATCGTCGGTCTTATGGTGGCATTGGCGATACTGTGCGCCCTCGGACTGTGCATGATTCTGGGGGCATTCGCCAAGAACTACAAGGCCGCACAGAGTCTGACCATCCCCATAAGCTTCCTCGCGGTCATACCTTTCTTCGTGGTCATGTTCACCGATTTCGTCAATCTGCCGCTGATGGCGCAGATCGTCCTTTTCATCATACCGTTCACCCATCCCATGATGGCCATGAACAACATGATAATGGGCAACTACGAGCTCGTGTACTACGGTATAGCATACCTGGTGGCCTTCACTTTAGCCACCGTGATGATAACCGTCAGACTGTACAGATCGGACATACTGCTGACCGGGCTGGCGACCACCCTCAGCAGCGGCCCGTTGGGCAGGTTCCTGAGGAAGAGGTGACATTCTTTCCATTTTAACTGCAAAACAACAAAATACCCTGTGGACATCAGAACATCATGCGTGAGCTCATCGACGCCCTGACAGGCAGCCGCAAAGCGATCCTCATACACAGCAACGCCGACCCTGACGCCCTCGGTTCGGCCTATGCACTGTCCCGCTGTTTCCCTCCTGCGGACATCCATGCCCCCGGAGGCCTAGACAGGTCGGGGAAATCGCTGCAGAATGCCTTCGACATCGAGCTCACAGCTACCTACAACCCCGATGATTATGAACTCACTGTGGTCGTCGACACCTCATCACCCGAACAGTTGCATCCTCTCGAAAGGGTTCCTGCTGGCTCGGTGGTCATAGACCATCACATGCCAAACGAACGCTGGCAGGGCATGATATACCATTGCGATGACACCAAGAGCTCTTGCGCCGAGATAATCGCGGACATTATCGACGAGGCGGGACTGGACATCGGACGTGAGGTGGCAATGGCTCTGATGGTAGGTATGCTCACCGACAGCGGCCACTTCCAATACGGCAACGCCGCCCTGATGCACCGTTTCGCATCTTTCATGGAGGAACATTCCATCGCCCCCGATGAGGTCATGGCCGTCACCAGGGCAGACACTGGAATCTCTGAGAGAACGGCGGTGTTGAAAGGGGTGGCGAGATCGAGGTTCGACAGGGTCGGTAACTATGTGATGGCTGTTTCCTACGGAAGTTCCTACGAATCATCGATCTGCCGTGCCCTGTTGAACAGCGGTGCCGACGTGGCCTTCGTTGGCTCACAGCGCGATGAGCGTTTCCGCCTCAGCGCCCGTTGCTCTCAGGATCTGGTGCGCGGGGGGTTCCATCTAGGGCGCATACTGGATGAGATAGGCGGGGAGACACACAACGAGGGGGGCGGCCATGGTGGCGCCGCCGGTATGACCGGCGTCGGCGATGTGGAAGCGATACTCCACATCTGCATGAAGAGGTCCATGTCCCTGTTCAGGGACATGCGTGACCGTTCAGCGACCCAGCGCCTTTAGCACGACCTTCATGCCCTCGTAGTTCTCGGGTTTGGATTTGAAATATTCATCCACCGGGGACAGTATGGATCCCAACGCCGAGGCAACACCTTTCTTCAGGTCCATAGGGTGCAACGCCCCAGAGTGGTAATCGTCGCTTAGTGACTGGTAGTCCTCGTAGCTCATAGGCCCGCCGAATCTCTCAGGTCTGTCGAAATCCAATTTACCTAATCGGGGGAAAAGCACCAGACGGCAGAGCATCAGCACCGGGTTCCTGTTCTCCTCTTCAGCCTCCGGGGGGCAGTAGGCTTTCTTAAGCTTCCTCTGCACGTCCTCAAGGCTGTCGTGGATCATTATACCGCTGTCAGGGTCGCTCTTGGACATCTTGGCGGCAGCGGGATTCATCCGGTCCCCGCCCTTCAGCCCGGGCAGCAGAGGCGTGTGCATCGCGATGGGTTTCTTCCAACCCAACTTGTCAGCGGCATCCCGGGCTAGCATGTGTGCCCTTCTCTGATCCATACCGGAGTATGCCAGGTCGATGTCCATGGCGAACATGTCCGTGGCTTGAAGAATGGGATAGAACAATTTCGAGGAATCCAGTTCAGCGTCATCCTCTCCACGCCCCATAATCGTCATGGCCCTCTTCACGCGGGACAGGGATGTCGCCTTGGCGACCTTGATCACCTTCTCCCAGTACTCCATGTCATCGAGTATGTCACTGGCGTAACGGTAATCGACCCTGTCACGGGGCACTCCCAGGGACTCGAAACAGTCCTCCATGTAACGGGCACATATCCTTATGTTCTCGATGTCGCCACCGAGTTTGTCATTGATGTAGGCATGCCAATCGGCCCAGAAGACAGTCACCTGGAAGCCGGCATCCACCAGGTCACGTATCTTGGAGGCGCATATCAGCCAGCCGATGTGGACCAGGCCGGAGGGCTCGAAACCGATATAGGCGCGAGGTGAGCGTCCACTTGCCAACAGTTCCTTGAGCTCGTCCTCGGTGACCAGTTCCTCGACGTTCCTGGTCAATAAATTAAACCTTTCCTCCAGGTCCATTTGAATCGCAATCCCAATCAGGAGACGCTTATAAAATGATATTGAATCCTACATCCAATGCCAATCCACGTCCTCGTGTATCGTCCTGGCGGGATTACCGGCCACAACAGCACCCGCTGGTACATCGCGTGTAACAACAGCACCCGCACCGACCACGGCATCATCCCCCACGGTGACTCCTTTCAATATCGTGGCATTGGAACCTATCCACACATGATCACCGATACTCACCGGGGCACTTTCTGACATCCTGACGCCGTCCTTCACCAATACATGGAAGTCCGTGTCCATTATCCTAACGCCCCAGGATATGGCACAGTCATCACCAATGGTCAGTTGTTCACGACAGTATACTGTGCAACTCTCGTTAAGGAGACATCTCCCCCCGATACTTACATTGGCACCGGGTCCGATGTTGAAACGGGCACCAGGTCCTATGACGGTGCCATTGCTTATGAACAACCTCGACCCGCCCATCAGAGTTATGATGCTACGTGACCCTGCCAGTTTCGCCGAGTAGGCCTCCACCATGTGTGGAAGGGCCGTGAATATGATACGGCCATCCGTGTCCAGTACTGCTCCTCTTTCACGATGGACCCTGACTGAATAGTTGCGTATAATCGGGAATTTCCAGAACCTTCTAGGAAAGAAGCGCAGGCTGCTGATGAGGCTCCTCAACCCCGGGGCTGGCCCTACAATCGGCATCCTGCTTGCCGGTTCGCTCATGTCAATGGCCATCCCAAGCCTCGATAAAAATGTATTCGCTGCATCCGCACTCACCTTAGCTCGCGGTACAATATCTCACCGCCATAAGATATGAGGAGGACGCGATGATATGGAATCATCGACCCCCTTACCTTGAAGAACGACCTGCCAAGTTCCACTATCTCGTCACCACTGACCTCTATCCGGTCATCTTCTGCCCCGCGGTGCAAATACGTCACTTTGCACAGGGCGATGTCCATATCCTCCCTCCATTTTATGGTGTTGAGGACCTGACGAGGGAAAACCATGATAATGCATTCAAAATGGTTATTTATCATAGCTTCGTGATGACTAACCATGAGCCTTATTGTAGAAGGCAACCTGGTGGATGTGATAAGTGACCGCATTTACCCTGCCAGGATAACTGTGGAAGAGGGAACTATCGTGGACATATTGGAGGTCAAGGTTCCTTTTGAACGGTATATCCTCCCCGGACTCATTGACTCTCATGTGCATGTTGAATCCTCACTACTCGTGCCTTCAAGGTTCGCCGAGGCCGCTGTACCCCATGGATTGACTGGCGTCATATCCGACCCCCATGAGATCGCCAATGTCCTTGGAATCGAAGGCGTGGAGTTCATGATCGAAGATGGGGAGGGCGTACCTTTGCGTTTCCATTTCGCCGCCCCGTCCTGTGTGCCTGCGACTCCTTTCGAGAGCTCAGGAGCGGTCTTGGGCCCTGAGGACGTGGACCGTCTACTGGCCAGGGACGAGGTGGTTGCCCTTGCCGAGATGATGAACTTTCCCGGAGTCCTAAATGAAGACCCAGAAGTTATGGCGAAGATAGATTCCGCATTGTCAAGGGGTAAGCCCGTGGATGGTCACGCCCCGGGGCTCAGCGGCGATGATCTGGAAGCCTACATATCAGCGGGAATAAGCACCGACCATGAGTGCACCAGGTATGAGGAGGCGTATGAGAAGGCTTCCAAAGGCATGTTCGTCCAGATACGGGACGGTAGTGCTAGTAAGAACATGGAGGATCTGATCGGCATCGCCGATGAATTCGAGTTCTTCCTTGCCACCGACGACATGCATGCCGGGGACATCATCGGCGGTTACATGGACAGGCTCCTCAGTAGAGCGGTCTCGTTGGGTGTAGAGCCTTTACGGGCGATAAAGGCCGCCAGCCTATGGCCCTCCCGACACTACAAACTGGAGGGAGGATATCTGGACCTGGACATGCCCGCAGACATGGTCATCGTCAGTGATCTCCGGGACTTCAATGTCGAGGAGGTCTACATAAACGGTGAGCTCGTTGCAAAGGATGGGCAGGCCCTTTTCGAGGCTCATCCGAAGAGTTGTGGGACAGCGATCCTCCAAAATGATTGGTCTGCCAGTGATTTCCACATACCGGCATCCGGTGGAGCGGTCAGGGCACGTGTCATAAAGGTGCTTCCGGACCAGATAGTCAGCCTTGCTGAGGAAGCGGATATGGTTGTCGAAAACGGTCGCATACTGGCCGATCCCAAGAACGATATCTCCTACCTTGCAGTAGTCAACCGATACCGCCCTGCCACCCCCGCCGTTGCACTGGTCAGCGGTTTCGGCCTGGAAAGGGGAGGGATGGCTTCCACCATAGCCCACGACTCCCACAACATAATCGCCGTGGCCAACGACCCCGAGACTTTGGCCCGTGTGGTGAAGGGTGTTTCGATAAACGGAGGCTACTTCGCCACTGACGGTGAGACCGATGTTTCACTGCCCCTCCCCGTGGCCGGTCTCATGAGCACGGAGAGCGCAGAGGTCGTGGCTGCCAAGGAAAAGGATGTTACCGATTTCGTAAGGACCCTCGGTTGCAGACTCCACGCCCCGTTCATGACCATGGGATTCCAGAGCCTCCTCGTGCTGCCTAGCCTGAAACTCGGTGACCGGGGACTGTTCGATTCGGTGAACTTCAAGTTCGTTGACGTCTTACTGGAACGATGAAAACCTTTTACCCTCAAACCCCTTTTTGACGTCTCATGCTGGAAAGGTTGAAGCGGAGCGTCACTGAGTGTCCGGTGGTACGCATCGGCGAGTATCAGTATTTTGTACATCCCATCACCGACGGCATACCTTTCATGGAGCCTGAACTTCTGGAGGAAGTGGTCGATGAGATACTGGCCGTCGGCGACTTCGATTGCGATTACATACTGGCTCCAGAGGCTATGGGCATCCATCTTGCGGTGCCGATATCCCTCCGCACCGGCATACCTTACAGCGTTGTACGGAAAAGACGCTATGGGCTGGAAGGCGAGATGAACATCGCCCAGTCAACCGGATACTCGAAATCGGATATGTACATTAACGGCATATCCAAGGGCGACCGCGTCACCATAGTGGATGATGTGCTCAGCACCGGAGGGACTCTCAAGGCCCTCGTCAATGCCCTGAAGCAAAAGGTGGGTGCAGACGTCGTGGATATAATCATGGTCTTCGAGAAGACTGACCGTAAGAAGGAGATAGAGGAGGAGATCGGGGTTCCTGTGAAGACCCTCCTCAAAGTCGATGTCATAGACGGTAGGACCGTTTACCACGATTGAAAGACTAGATGCAGTCCCATCGGTTTTCCTCGTCACCGGACATCATAGGCCGTGGAGACGGAGGCCTTCCTGTTCCTGGCATACATGATAGTGCTCGGTTCGGCAATAGGCTGCATCAGCGGCTTGGTACCCGGCATACATGTCAACACCCTCGCGGTGTTACTTCTGGCGGCATATCCCTCACTATCCCTGGCCCTCTCAGGTGACGTCTGCCCTTCCATCGTGCCGATATTGGTGGCATCGGCGGTCGTTTCGGCGGCGGTGGTCCATTCCTTCATGGCCTTCATACCCTCGGTGTTCCTGGGCTCGCCGGGAGAGGAGGATGTCCTCAGCATCCTGCCTGGACATCGTATGCTCATGCAAGGTCGCGGGGCTGAGGCGGTGATCTGCTCCGCCCAAGGAAGTCTGGTGGGGGCCATGGCGGCGACGATCCTCGCGTTGCCTGTCCATATGATGATGGGTTCGGGAGGTTGGGAGGTCTTGCAGAAACATGTGCCCTTCATCCTGCCCGTCGTGATGATTCTGCTGTTGCTGTCAGAGAGGGGTGCCGATGCTGCCAGGAAGCGGATCTGGGCCTCCTTCCTATGCCTGGGGTCCGCCGCACTGGGATTCATCACCATGTATGGAACACTGCCGATGACCACGGGGGACGGTAGCCTGATGCTGCCGCTGTTGGCCGGTCTCTTCGGCATGCCCGCCCTCTTGATTTCGCTCGGCGGTGGGCATATGCCGGTTCAGACCGGGGCGGCCAGGACATCAGTGGACAGCGGTCCGGCCCTTAGGGGTCTGCTAGCAGGCATGGCGGTGGGATGGCTTCCCGGGATAACCGCCACCGCGGGAACGGTCGTAGCTTCCTTAGGATCCCCGGAGAGGACGCCGGAGAGGTTCATAGCAATGGTGTCATCGGTGGGAACCGCGGCGACGGTGTTCGCATTGGTTACCCTCTCCGTTACCGGAAGGGGAAGAACTGGTACCATGTTGGTCGTACTGGACATCACCGACGGCAGCCTGGAGATGATGGGTTTCGCGATGCTGCTCATGGCGGTGGCGGTGTCAGCTTTGATAGGGTACGTGGCCACGGTGAGGACCGGCGTCCTGTTCTCCCGCATCCTACAGGGACGGGAACTCTCCAATGTGAACGTGGCCATAGCCTTGTTCCTATGCGTCCTTACCTTGGTAATCTGCGGGCCCGGGGGGCTGCTCCTGTTACTGGCTGCCACTTCACTGGGCCTTTTACCGTCCGCAGTCGGAGTGGGGAGGGTCCATCTGACATCGTCCCTGCTCATCCCCGTCATGATATCACACTCTGGAACCCATTTTTTGATCTCTTCGATATTGTGAATGAGCGTATACGGTCCCGGTCCCAGCCGAAGGGTATCAGTATCTCCTCCGCGGAACGGATGAGCATCTCCGAATACCTCTCCCGGTCGTAGACACCGTCCCAGAATTCAGGCAGGGCGACCTTCTGCGATGCTCTCCGTGTGGTCGAATCGCGGATTATGTATGCCATCGACTGACCGGGAAGAGGCTCGTGACCGAATGATGCCAGCACCTCGGCGGCCGCACGGGAGTCGTTGAACTGACGATACTCCCCCATCATCTTGGACGTCCTTCTCACCAGGGTTATGTCCTCTGCCGAGACCTCCCCGGATGACACCCGGTCAGTCCACGACCGTAGCATCTCCAGTATCTCCGGCACCCTCTCCTCCATCTCCATCCGGCCCTGGGCCGATGAAAAGGCGTTCAAAGCCCGGGTCTGGAAATCCTTCACACACCCCACGCAATCCCTCTTCCGCGCCGCTATGCCTCTGATCTTCAGCTCCCCGTCCTCGAAAACCCCGTAGTAACGGTTCAGCGCCCCGGCGCCGTTGTGCAGGTTGGGAAGGAATACTATCCAACGGTAACGCCCTTCGACCTCCAGGGGTATCCCGTACCTCGCCTTCACCTCCGCGGCAAGTGCCTCATGGTCCCCGCCCCCCTTCAACCAGAGAGAATCCACTATGCCATGTATCACCCTCATACCCAGGCCCGAGGCCATCTCCGCCGTGCTGAGCATTATCTCCCGGCCATAGGCGGTTATGGCCTCATGGCACTCTATCCTTCCGAAACGGGCGTTACGGTAACCCGTGTATCCGAAGCATGTCACCAGGATCCATTTCAAAAGCTTGGCCCTCTGCCTGTGCAGCTCTGCACGCGAGGGATCGGTGATCGCCATGTGCTTGAAGGCCCTTCTCCGCTCGACCAAAGGACCTAGGACCTCAGGGAGCAGTCCCCGTCTCTTCCGGCATATTCGGTATCCCAGTCCAGGGACCACATCCTCCGACGAAGGGCAGCAATCACATTCCAGCGTCTCCGGCGATATGTTGAATCGGGAAATTATCGATGGATACATCGAGGAGAAGTCCATCTCCAACACATCCTCGTGAACGCCGGGGCGGGGCTGATGTATCATACCGCCCCGGTCGCAGACGACCAGGTGCGAGACGCTCTTGAAATCCTCAGGAACGTTCTTCTTCCAACGCAGCAGGTGCCCTCCGCGGAGAGCATGGTCGGACTGCATTGCCGATATCGCGGAACCAGGCGACAGTCGGGAGAGGTCCTGGAGCGGCAGACCGGATAATCGGGAAAGCTCTATGAGTCCGCCCAACCCGCCCTCCGAGTACATGAAGGCCGATGTGTCGAGATGCATCCTGCCCTTGAGCTTCAGAGCTGGCGGCTTGTAGACCGTGCGCCCATAGCTGTGGTAGCTCTTTCCGGGACCGGAACGGACACCCGCCTCCCGACCCAGACAGAGATCCAGACCCAATGATGCGGCGCGGTCGAAGAGATGGGAGGTGCGACCCTTGTCCCCCCTCTGTATCAGGATTATGTCTGGATCCTCTTCATCCACCATGTCTGAAAGTTCCCTCAACATACCCTCTTCATCACCTTCCAGGAGGGTGCCGTCCACACGGATCCCTTTCAGCACATCATCTGGCCGAGGGTCGAAGGGCCTTGATATCACAGGGTCTATGGTCATAGTGCGCAAAGGGGGCAACGGGTAGTTGAGACGCAAAGGTGAGTCCAGACTCCTCAGTCCCGCATCCGCCTCCACCAACCCGAGGGGGAACAGTCCCCGGGGCAGCATGAACCGTTGGGACGGTGTTAGGTCGACGTTGTATAGCTCATAATCCCGGTACGAGCCCCAACGGTCGACCGTACGGGCCAATCTGGCCATCTGTTGGAATCCCTCGACGCTCACCCTCAAGACATCCTCCGATGGGCCTGCCAACCTTGTCCTGGCCTTCTGCATTGATGCCTTTGCCCCACATCCCTCGATGTCCCGGGACAGGGTCTTGAGGTCATCGCCAGCCACTAGGAACGACGGTCGCAAGGGACGTTGGACACGGATGTGCCCCTCGGCGGTCCTTATCCATACGACCACCCCTTGATCGTCATCGGAGGGATAACAATCGGTTATCCATCCTCTCATCGTCGCTCCTGCATACCGCGTATGCGCTTCTCATGCTCCAGGAGGATCGATAAAAGCATACTCTCCACCGGGTCGGGGGACTCACAGTTGCTCCCTGCGGCGGCATGGTCCCTTATGTGTTCCAGAAGATGGTCGAACGCCTCACGGTCCTCGGGAGGCAGGGCACGGCGGAAACCTTTCCATTCATCGATTATGCGCTCTGAGGCACGACGGTACGTGGGGGAAGTTCGGCCCATGTCAGACCCCTCCGGGCGTGTTTACGACCAACCCTCTCTTGGTCTTATGTGCACGGATACGCCTTGCGCAGGATGGGCCATCGTAACCGGATATTAGGACCGTGCTCCCTTCTGCGGCCAGGTTTACAAGGGCACCCATCGACCTCCTGATGAGCTCCCGGGACTCCCGACCATCCACATCGGGATCGGCAAAAAGGGCGGACAGGGCCGTAACCATCACCAGAGAGGGGGATTCCTCACGGACCTTCCCCGGAAGCCTGTCCTCGATTATGGAGCTCATCTGATAGGCAGTGAAGGCCCTGGCTATCGTCACCCTGTCAAGGGAGTAACGCGTGCTGCAACGGCGCGACCTCATCATCCTCGATAATAATAAAGGATCGAGGACGTTCCCGCCGTCCACCCACACCACCCTTCCCATCATGGTTATTTGTTCAGCACAGAAGGCGTGCATTACCGCAGAAGAGGAGTCCCTGTCCCCTTCGAGGATGTACACCTCCCGGGGCAGCAGGACGGGCAGTGCCTCCGCTGCATCATCCATCATCTGCATACAATCGGCTCGGGGCGGGGCTTTCGCTCTCATCGTCGGAAGGGGACAGTCCGCTTGCAGGGGATTATACCGGAGAGGAGGGGGATTTCCGAAAGTGGAGACGGCAGAAACATTAAATCGCCACGAGGAGTTGGTATGGCGGGATGCGCGTGGATAGGTCTCCAATGGATAATGTGAGAGGATCTCTGACGTCTTTGGAGAAATGGCTGGGTATGGCATTCTCAATAGTTATGTCAGGTGTATTCTCAAGGATGATCAGGGACCCGGGCGGGGAGAGGTACCACTCCATACTGGAAGTCATGGGTTCATCGGGCTTCACCACCATGACAATCATAATCGCCGTACTGGTGTTGCTTGTCTATTACTACGGCGACCGTTTCGGCATATGGATCCCGCAGACGTATCACTACTACGCCACCATACTGCTTTGCGCTGTGGCGCTCTACTTGGGAGGATATGTTGTGATAGACAACCCCATAGTCGGGGCCACCGCACTATTCTTCTCAGGCGGATTGTTGGCAGTCCTGGCGGTCAAGAAGGAGTCGTGGGGCATAGCCGAGGTGGGGATACTGAGCCGCCTCATCGGCTCTGGATGAGGTCGGGGAGGTCATCCATCGAATATGACCGCATCGGGGTCGCAGGGACATCTTTGGCTCCCTCCTCCCGCTTCACCACCTCCGCCATGACGGGGCGGGGACGATAGGTGCGCCATTTGGATACTATGTCCTCTATCAACTGTCTCTCGTAGAGTGAGAAGTAGACTATGGCGGTGGTGGCCATTATGATTATGTTGAATATGACCGACATGCCGATGAAACCGCCGATCTCGGAAATGCTCATCCTCCTCACAGCGCCTATGGTGTAAAGGGCGATGGGGATTATCGGCATCGCTATCTTCTTGAGCGTTGAAACCGCGCCCTTGTACAACCGCAGGTCGTGATAGGGTCCCTTGATCCTCACATCCAAGGAACGGAATATCGACCATGGCAGTACCAGGAACGGCAGGTACAGGGTGAGGAGGAACATTATCAGAAGTATGTACTCCAGGGAATAGGCTGTTAGAAGAGAGGGGTTTAGACTTATGTATATCCACAGGAAGACCCCTATCAAGAAACCCATTCCCATAGTCCTCAGGGTGTCATCAAGAGGTATGCTCTCCCGACGCATGTTGTGATCCATGACCAGATCGTTGGTGTTGATGTCATCGGGGATGTTGAACATGAATACCAGTATCTTGTCCTTGAACTCCCTTTCCTCACGGAGGCTCATACCCTCTATGCGTGCCAGGGTACGGTAGAAAAGCTTCCTCTGCAGAGTGACTATCACCGCTACGACCCCGAACCCGCCCAGCACGGCGTAGACCACGAACAGCAGTATGATGGCCTCCACCCCGTACTGATATAGCAGGGCTACCGCGGCCAGTAGAACGAGGGTGTAATACCAGCGGAACCTTCCCGCGAAGGACACCAGACCCACAATGACCAAGGAAAATGAGAATATGGGTATCGCTTCTGCCACGGTAGCCACCATACCGGTGACAATGCTTACCGCCGATGCGACCGTGCAAACCAACAGGGACAGCAGGAACAGCCTGAGCATTGCTATGTCGTAATTGCTGCTCAGATCGAGTTTGCGTCTCCTCCTATTTCCTGCCAATTTTTCCAATCTCATTCTGCCAGAGTATTGATTGGCAACCTATAACAATGTTTTTCGGTCACTCGGTCCAAGCCTCCAGCTCCAGCCGGGACTTGTCACCTCGGAACACACCGATCATCAGGGCGGCGGTGCATTTCTCCTCGAACACTATCGGCCCGAGCGTTCCAGATGTCATGCCCTCCTCGAACCTGATGACCCTCCCATCCGGCCCCGATACCGCCACATCCACAGGATGGTCGGCCTCGACCTTGACACTCAAAGACCTCCCTTTGCGCACCGGCAGGGGGAATGTCTTGACGTTGTCGTATCCGCCGGGCAGCATGGGGTCGAACTCCCCCACGGTCATCGTCTGGACGGGGATGACCGCGGTCCTTTTGCGCAGAATGGCCATGTTCAGGGAATTCCCGGACAAGTATTAGGACTTTACAAATCACCAGCTCTCCCGGAAGGCGAGAGCGTAGGCGACGTACATGTGCATATCCCGCGGAGCACTGAATGCGCGGCCGATCAGAGGTCGCAATCGGGCCCTTCCTTGGAAAGGCGCCGCGGCAGAACGCATGTCCATGTCAGTCCATGCTCCCATGGTGCAGTGGGCCTTCATGTACCAAGGGGATGAGAGACGGGACCTCTCCCACCATGCGGAATAACGCTGCGGCCGTCCTGAGATGATGGCTTTTGCCGCCGCCTTACCTGCATGGAGAGCAATCCGTATGCCTCCGAAACTCACGGGGTTTGCCTGTGCCGCTGCATCGCCAACCAGGAGTGCATTCCCATCACTGACCGGACCCACTCCGCCGAAGGGGAGATAACGCACGTTCCTTTCGACGTATTGGTCCATGTGATCCGTTCCCAATGGGAAACCAACATTGACGTAACCCCCACATGGGAACTCCCACTTGTACCCTCCCCCATACCTCTCCCCCATATGGAATTTCATTGTACCTGGGTCTGACTCGCCTTCCACCAGATATTGCTCGACAGCGAATTTTTTCATCGGAGCTGTCTTGAAGAGGTGTTTACGAACCGTCGAGAAGGCCCCATCCGCCCCCACGATGTAACGGGAACGGATCTCACTGCCGTCAGAAAGGCGGGCGAGGTATCCGTCCCCCTCATCCTCAACGGAGAGGACCGATGCCCGGGAATATGCACCGCCCCCATCCTCATATTCCTCGGACAACCTGGAAAGGAATCCGGGGCGGTCCAGGATGTAACCGTCCATACTCTGCGTTATCCGAACCCCTCCTGGCCAGTTTATCTCCG
>PWNH01000009.1 GCA_003557905.1 Methanomassiliicoccaceae archaeon
GACCTCCAGATTATATCCGAACGGAATCAATTCATCGCACTTCTCACGGATGAGCTGCACCGTCTCCTCCACTTTGTCATGACTTTCCAGCTCGATGAAGAATGAACCGACCAGCATGGTCAGTTCCACTTCCCTCTCGCCGAACTTAATGACTTTTCGCTCGGGATGGTTGACGGGAATACCGGTGTTGGGACCAGACTTCACGGTTACGGGCAAGCCTTCGCCGTGGATGTTGATCTGTCTTACATTCGGTATGAGATTCAGACCGTTCAGCACCTTCTCCGTCGTCTCTGCTTTGAGGAGACGGTTGGTGAATATCTTAACTTCAGGGAGAGGCTCCCCGGCGTAAGAGGTCCTGGAGGTAGAGGTCCTAAACATCATCACACCTTGTCCTTGATTTTCTTAGCCTCCTCGCCGACAACCTGCAGTGGCTGTGAGAACTCACGCAGCTCGCCGAAGACATCTTTGATCAGGCCTGACGTTGCCTCGGCGGAGAAAGTCTGAGTTCCTCCGTCCAGACAGTTCGCAGCTGTGACCGCCGGGATCAGCACACCCTTGGCGTGCTTGGTGACCACGTGGTTGCCGTGGAACAGACCGGGTCCTCCGCCACCATAGATAGAGTGGCTGAAGAAAGACATACCGACACAGGTACCCATTGCCCTTCCGTAGTCGGGGGAGGGTAGACCAGTCTCGTGTTCTAATATGTCACCGTAGTACAGCACAGTCGAGGGCACACCCTGGGCGGCCCTGGCGGCTCCGACGTTGACCATGACGGCAGCGACCATGCCAGCACAGGCATAGGCGTTCCACATGTCGAGGTCATCGGTGGTGTAGACCTTGTAGCCGGACTTCAGAGTCTCCTTGACCCTTATGACCTTGTCTGCGATGGCCCTCTCCATGAGGGACTCGATGACGGTACCGACGGTTCCGGTCTTGCCGTTCTCCTTGACTATGTCGTAGACCATGTTGTTCGCGTTCAGACCCTGGTAGGCCAGAGCGAGCAGGTGGCCCCTCTCGAAGGGACCTACAGCGTCACCCATCTCGAAAGCGCCGAGTTGCTCAAAGAGCGAGGACAGGGCGACACCCTGCATGGCGTTCCTTCCGACCAAGGCGACCACGTGGTTGGACATGATGTTCCTGAGCGCGTAACCTGCTCCCTCGTTGTTCTGGGGAACCTCGAGAATGCTCTTGAGGTTGGAACCCATGAAGGTCAGGCTCTGGGGGTATCTTCCCCAGACGGCGCCCTTGACCATGTTGGCCTTGTACATCGGAATGTCGAATTCATCGATGATGGCCTGCACGGTGGCGGCTGCGGTGGCGGTGAAGCCGGTGGTATATTCGACTCCCGCGTTCAATCTCTCTTCAGGTACGACGACGACGAGCTGCTTTCCGTCCTTCTTAACCTGGACGATAGTGTCGTCACCATCGGTGACCTGGACCATTCCTTTAATTGCTTTGGCGACTTTGTCCGCGTTGGCTACGAGAGGAATATCGATCTCCTTTCCCTTGATCAGACAACCGTCCCCGCCCATCGAACCAGTCTTGAGAGACTTCTCGATTCCAGCGAGGTTAACGGCTACCGTCCTCTTGGTCATGGAGGCGATCCTCTTGATCGCGCCATTTCTCAACGGACTGATGGCTTCCAATGGCACATTGCTCTCGATGAGCTTGCCACGGTCGTCATACAAGTCTATTACGTCCTTGTATTTTGCCATTTAATACCTCCGTATCATTTCTTACGATGAGCTGAACTAACGTAAACAACGTTACGTCTAACCCATCGTTCCCCTTGCATCTCTGTAAAAGGAATTAACCCATATAAACTAATTGATGGATATTGTATCCATCCATGATAACGATAGTTTAGCAAATATACCTATCCAGATATTTTGAAATATAACAATACTTAACTAGAAATAAAAATAAATTCACGATTGTTAGTATTTAAATGGATGTAAGTTGCAACCAGGGGTATTTCAATGAACCTTGGTCAAAGGCCAAAGTCCCTTGAGCCTAGGCCCCTCCCTTTCAGGATCCATGGTGTAGACCTCGAGTCCGGGGACCACCATCCTCACCGTCGGAACGCCTATCTCATCCCGGGTCAGGTCCACCGCTACCACCATCTCGAAGCCGTTCTCCACCAGGCTCCCCAACACAACCTCTATGTCATCGAGCACGTATGGCGTGTCGAGTCTCTGCATATCCTCTAGTACCGTCTCTCTACCCGAGGGGCTGTACCATTTCCGGTTTATGCGTTTGATCTTGTCATACCCCATCTCCTGCACGATCTTCTGAGTCTTGGGGTTGGCCTTGACACCGTGGCAATGCGTCGTCCGACTCTGGGCGACCTCGGTTATGGCCCTCACTGCGGCAACCTCAGGATTCAAATGGGTACCGACACCGATGACCAGGAGTTCAGGGTCCTCGGTCTCCACATCGTCGGCAGCGGCGCCTATGGTCGGTATCCCCAGATCGCTGGTGAGGTCTTTGAGGTGAATGACAACGCCATTTTCCTCACATTGCCTCATCAGACGGTTGCACACGGAATCCTCATCTCGTACGATCACATCGGCGTTTACATGGTCACGGAAGTCACTGATGGACCAGGCATCCCTCTCCACCAGCTCGAGAAGGGCGTGCAGAACGGCCTCCTCCATGGTGTTGCCGGAGGCTATGCCGTTGGTGTGGTAGCGGAAGAGCTGCAGGTCCCCCTTGCAGAAATATGGATGGAAAACGGCGTTGGCAGGTACCCAAGCCTGTTCCCCACGGAACATCTCGTAACCTCTCGTCCAAGCGATGGGTTGGTCCATCACATAGTCATAGGTCCTCATGGGCAGGATCAGTCCCCGCGGGTCCACAGTCAGGCCTTTGGAACTAATTTCCGTGAAGGTCCCCAGCACGATCTCGTCACAATCCCTCTGTTCAGCGCTGTAACGCTCCATGGCCTCCATCACCGCCGATGCCATGGCCTGCTCCTTGGTGGGACCTTTGCCGTTGTAGTTGCTGACCGCTCCCTCAGTGGGGTTGGCACGGGAAATCGACCACACCGGTATGCCTATGCGGTCCGTGGTGCTGATGTCCTGGAGCTCGCACAAGCCGGCGACATCGAGAAGAGGGAGTGCCCTTTCCAGGGTCTCAGTGGGAGGGATCGTCCTTATTCCAACGTCGCTACTGTACTTGGGCCCACGGCTCAGACGCATGATAGGGTGAAAGTCGAAGTCCGTAATAAGCTGTTCGACCTTCAACGGTTGTCACGGATATGTATCTTTATGTCGGAGTTGGGGTCGACGTCCAGACGGTCGACGAGGATGTCCACCTCCACATTGTAGATGTTGGAGATGGAGAGGAAACGTTCTTGGATGAGGTCGTAGAGGGAGTCGACGCTGGATGTGAATAGTTCAACGACTATGTTGTGGTCCCCGAAGGACTTGTAGATGGTGGAGACCTCGGGGAAATCCTTGATTTCATTTATGACGGTATGCACCGATGAACCGATGACCTCGATGGACAGCATGGCCCGCATCAAACCCAGCTTGGAAGGGTTGACGCCCACGGAATAACCGGTTATAACGCCGTCCTTCTCCATGCGTGACAGACGACGGGAGACTGTGGCTTTCGAGATCTCCAAGAGCTCGGCTATGGCCCCCATGCTCACCCGGGAGTCGCTCCGCAGGCATTTCAGAATCTCGAAGTCTTTGGAATCCATTTTTCAATTTTTGCAACTTTGTTCCATTTTTTCAGTTCATCGCTCGGATATTTGTTACTTTGTTGCAAAAAATACTTGGATATATTAAACTTTGTCGTAAAATTGAATGAAAATATGAAAATAGTTTACACGGAAGGTCAGTCGCGGGCCGCCTTCTGCATTATTTCCGCGTCCAATGCTTCCAGGGCCTCCATCATCTTCGGCATCCTGCTGAATGGTATCCCGGCCAGCATCTCATCGGACTGCAACTCCGTCCTCTTCCGGCAACCGAAGCACCCCAATGATATGTTTATGCTGTCGGAGAGCAGCGGCCGGGCGGTCACATCGACGCAGCATGCATTATAGGGTGCGGTGTTGAAGTCCACCCTGCCCCCTTCCTGATAGACTGACATCGGAACGAGCCAGTATATCCTCTCCGGTATGTCGGCCAGCACGACCACATACGGTACGAAATCGGCATCCTTGAGGGGGGCCACTATGGTGTGCGTAACCTTGTAGGGGACGCTGCTCCGCTTGTCGATCATGCTCTTGGCGGCATCGTCTGATTCAAACATCCCCGCCCCGTGGTAGAACTCGCCGCTTGCCGTCTTCTCCGGCACGGCGGCCATCCCCAATGCGGATGCCCCGTTCTTGCAGGAGTGCGCATCAGCAGGAAGGAGCAGTTTCTCGCCCTTGCGGGCGGCCATCACGGATTGGCAATGGCTCATCTGCTTCTCCGGTACAGAGTATCCTTCGGGAGGCTCCTCGCCCTCCTTGATGAGTTTGATCGCCACTGGTTCATGTCTCAGTCTCAAAGAATCCTTCAGCCTTGTGGCCATATCTCGGTTGCTCATAAGCTCACCGCCGTTAAGATGAAAATAGAAGTGTTTAAAGGGTTTGTATGCTGAGCGGATTATAACCGCTCATCGACCTTGAGGTCATAGAAGTTGTAGACCTTCTCCGGACAGACCATCTCACAGTGCTTACAGGCGGTTCCCAGGCACTTGTCCGTCTCGATCACTATGCGGAAGCCACCGAACTCGTCGTCGGTGTGCACCTTCAAGGCTCTCTCGGGGCAGGTCTTCTCACACTTACGGCAACCGATGCAGCCGGGGAAGTTGGCGTTCATGGTGACGCCGACCTCGCTCAGGGTCCTCAGGCCCTTGTCCCCGACCTCGGGGATGTCGCTCTTAACGGTACGGATGACCTGCTTGGGGCGACGGATGGCGGGCAGGGGGGAAAGTCCATGCATCTGGATCATCTCGTTGAACATGTCAGACCCCATACCCTCCAACCAATAGGCAATCTCAAGGACGTACATGTGCTCGAAAGTCTTGTTGGTGGCGAACATTATGTGGTTGGCCGCAATCGAGTCGGCTACCTCCTGCATATGGTCAAGGGTCTCCGGGTCGCGGATTAGGTCGTGGGCCATCATCAGGGATGTGTTGCCCAGTTGGTAAACGGTGTCGAGCACGCGGGGTATCATTCCGCATGTCTGGGCCTTCAAGGCGTCAACGTATGTGCCTGATGCACCGGCCATGTACATGGTCTTGACATCATCGTCACCAATTCCGACCTCATGCATCAAGGTCCGGTGTCCAGCACGTATGGCGCCCATGGCCTTCCCTGCCTCCTGAACATCCAACTCAGAGAACCTGATGCCGTCCATCATGTGAATGTGCTTTGAGGGAGTGGCTATTGAAGGCAGCTCGATGATTCCGGTGTCGATACCCAATGCTATCGCCGATACCACACCGGTGCCGGTTATGCCGTAGGCCTTCAGTTGGGAGAGCCGGTTGGTCGCGCCGGTCACCGGGTCCACATTGGCGGCCAATTTTACCCGCAGGTCCTCATCAAGGACCAGATTGCCCCAGGTACCGTCATCGTTCACATTTAGGTCGCAAATCGCATGGGGAGCGGCCAGCATCCCTGATGCGATGGATTGGCCCTCCATCGCCGGACCGGCGGCGGCGCTCCCCGAGTACAACTCCCCGTCATGGTAAAGACCCATCTCGGCATTGGTCCCGTAGTCGGTGACCATGCAGGTCTCCTTCTTGTCCAGCATCCCCGACTTCATGATCATTGCCAGGGCATCCGCACCTATCTCGTGCC
>PWNH01000103.1 GCA_003557905.1 Methanomassiliicoccaceae archaeon
ACAACTGTGCCATCTCCTTTCCGAACGGGAATCCCTCCATGGACTTGGTCAGCCAATCATAGGCGGGCATCTTGCCCCCCACACTCTGACCCTTGTCGAATCTCCGTCCATGCCTCAGGACGCGGTGTTTGATGTACAGGTCATAGAAGAAACGGATGAGACGATTCCGGGGTTGGGCTAGCTCTGCGACAATGGCCATGCCCCCGTCCTTCAGGATACGGTGCATCTCCTCCAATGCCTTCGGTATGTCGGTCACGTTGCGTAGCATGTACCCGGAGGTCACCAGGTCGAAGTGATCGTCCCTCTGATCCAGACCCAGGGCGTCATCGACCATGAAAATGACATCCTTCCCAAGTTCGCGGGAGGACATCTTCTCGTTGGCCAGTTCTATCATCCGGGGGGTTATGTCGACGGCGACGACCTCTCCTTCGGGACCTGCCCCCTCAGCGAGAAGAAACGCTATCTCACCGGTCCCGGTACCTATGTCGATGCATCTCTTTCCTGTGATGTCGCCGGCCTTTCTCATCATGAAGTTGTGCCAACCGCGAATCATTCCCATGGTCATGATGTTGTTCATCTCGTCGTAATAGTCGGCGATCTCCGTGAAGACCTCCTTGACGAAATCCTCCTTGCCGTCGAACTGATTGCCCCTGGTCGCATCCATCATATCAACCCCGGTATGCCTTGATGTCCAAATAAGTATCCCAGTATCAATAGCGCACCGAAGTGCCAATTCAGTCTGAAAGACAGTGGGACGAGCAATTGGTTGCTCCTGCTGTCCTGCGGTGCAAGATGGCTGTTCCTGTGCAGCTCCTTGAGTTCCATCACGGTGAGCAATGCGAATGAGGCAGTCCATGGCAATGCGCCGAAGATCATCAGTGCTATGAGTAACGGGAATGGTGCGGTGTTCAAAAACAGATACAGCCTCATACTGTTAGCGTAACTCATCCTTGAGGATAGGGTCAACGCCCCCGTCCTGCGGTCCTCATGGTAATCGCGGGTCTCATTGCCGCTCAGCACCGCAGTCACCAGGAAGGCGTTGGGGAGCGCCAACAACAGGACCTCCTCGCTCACCGTCCCACTGAGCACATAGTACGTCCCTAAGGGCATCAGGAAGCCCATCAACAGGAACACCGACAACAAACCAAGACCGTGATACTTGTAGGAGATGCCGACCGTGTAAAGGGCGGCCCCGAGTATGCCCGCGACCCCGAACGGGACTATGCCCCATCCCACCTCCCATATGAACACCGCCCCTATCAGGGCTGTGACAAGGAGACAACCGATTCCGGCAAGCAGGACGTCGTTAGGACGGAGGGCCCCGGTGACCAGTTCCGGTGTGCGCAGGGAGTTGTCAACGGTATCGGTCCCGGTAATGAAGTCCCCGTAGGTGTTCAGGAGGTTGGCAGCGGACTGCAGCAGACAGCCGCCTATCAGGGCCAGTGAGAAAAGCCACCATACGAACAGTCCGTCCTTGTAGGCCACAGCACCGCCGATGGCCACAGCTACGATGGCGCCGTGTAGCGTCCAGGGGCGGAAAGCGTTGAACCAGCCGGCCTTTACAGGTCTGACACCATTCATTCAAGATCTCCTGTGACAGGAAGTCATCCGGGTTTAACTTCAGAGGGCATTGATACGTGGCTTGATGATTCCAAGTGGCAATCTTGCATATACTATAATTGATATGCGCTGGCGGATGCGACCGTCGACCCTCCTATGCAGCAGCGCCTTCATGATGATGACCGCAATGGCGGTCGCATTGGTCACAAACTTCACCGGCCTTTTCCCATCTGACATCCTCACGCCGCAGATACGTGCCGACGTCACCGTCCTGGTGTTGGCGATGATGATGACGATATCGTTGTCCAGAGTTCCGATGAGGAATCTGGACCCGGTGCGTAACCGTCGGTCCGTCCTGAGGGCGGTCATACTTGGGATGCTCGTATCCTCCTTCATCCCGTTGGCAGGCTACTTCCTCCTCAGCGGTACCGTCTATTCCGATTATGCCGCCGGGCTGGTGTTCCTGGCGGCAACACCTTTCGCCGCTTCCGTTGTCCCTTTGTCATTCATTCTCAGGGGGGATCTGCCACATGCCGCCAGAGGTACCATAGTGGTTTACATACTATCTTTGGCCTGGATCCCCTTCATCATCCTGATATCCATAGGCCAGTATGTGGAGATGGACACGGTCGTAAGGACAGTGTTCCAGATAATCGCCGTGCCATTGGTACTGTCGAGGTTGTTCACCAAGCTGCGGGTGAGCAGGGAGGCCATGTCGGCGTTCATGAACATCTGCATATTCCTTCTCGTTTGGTTGAGTGTCAGTTCAACCGCCTTCCCCAATGAGTGGGCCCCGTTATTGATATTCATCATCATCGCGGCGATGAGGACCTTCCTCCTCGGCAACGCCGTGGAATTGGCTGAGAGGCGCCTAGGGATAGGATGGTCGCAACGTGTGACGGATATCCTGATGACATCCTACAAGAACAAGGGCATTGCAATAGCGATGTGCGTCGCCACCATGGGTCCGCTCGTGCCATTGGCGATGGTCGCCATCGCTGCCGCCATAGTGGTTGAGATCACCTGGGTGGCTTACATGGATACTGTTCTGTTCACAAAGAAGAGGATGCAGGCCGAATTGGCATCGGAGATGATTTAAAAATTCTCCATTTGCTGTCGAAGTCTTTTCCGATTAATTGGCCAGAGCTTGAGCTGAGCATACGAATCACCAAAACACAGGTTGACCGGTTTTCAATATTTAGGTGGACTCAATAGAGTTCCTTTCTCCTTTGTTGTATCAACAAGGCTAGGAATACGGGCCCACCGATGACGGCTGTCATCACGCCCACGGGAAGAATCAGCAGTTTGGCCGTTGCATCGGCGATCAGTAGCAATATAGCCCCCACCGCGAACGAGGAGGGCAACAGATATCGGGCATCCGGACGGACGACCAATCTGACCAAATGCGGTGCGATGAGTCCCACGAACCCTATTGTGCCAGTGAATGCCACCACGGATGCGGTGATGAGTGAAACAACAACCAGGGACCTGAGCCTTTGTGAATCAGGGTCCGTCCCCGGACTGATGGCGGTGTCGTCATCAGTCGACAGTATGTTCAACGTACCACCATGGGATATGAGGATCAAAGTTCCCAAGGAAACAAGCGAGAAAAGTAATGGAATATCGGCCCAACGCAATGCCCCCAGGTTTCCGAGTCCCCATATGTAGGCCCTCTGCAACTCCAAAGGCTCCGCCATCAGCATGATGACTGTGGTGGCGCTGGAGAAGAAGAACAGCAGACAGATTCCTATGAGAATCATATCGGCTGGTGCAGGTTGTTTCAAACGAGATATGACGAGTATCAATGCCGTTGGTATAATCGGGAAGAAGTCCACCGTCAACAAAGTCCTCTATGGAAAACAGTTAAATGAATTCCCGACGAATCATTTTTGCATGGATGATGAGGAGCACCATCATCATGGACAACAGAAGGAAGAACCCGCCCATGACTCGGTGGCACACGACGGAGCAAGAGGCCATGAAGAGGTTTCAGATTCCCATGGAGGAGATGGCCGCGGTCAGCATTCCGACCATGAGGATCACTCCCATCATTCCCCTGAAATGTTCCGGGACAAGGTCCTAGCGGTCCTGTTGCTTAACATCCCCGTACTTGCTTACAGTCACGACATACAGTCATGGTTCGGCTTCCAGCCCCCTCAGTTCCCCTTCTCTGAATACATCACCTTCCTCTTCGGAACCGTCATATTCCTCTACGGAGGCAACGTTTTCATAAAGGGGGCGGTGAACGAACTCCGCAACCGTCTACCCGGGATGATGACGCTCATATCCTTGGCCATAACCGTCGCCTACGGTTACAGCGTCATGGTGACATTCGGATTCCCCGGTCACGCGATATATTGGGAATTGTCGACACTGGTCCTGATCATGCTCATAGGCCATTGGGTGGAGATGCGCTCGGTACAGGGCGCGAAAGGGGCTCTGAAGGAGTTGACAAAACTCCTTCCCGACACCGCCAGTCGCATCGTGGACGGTGTTGAGGAACAGGTCCCGGTATCTGAACTGAGGGAGGGTGACATCGTTCTGATACGGCCAGGGGGTCAGGTGCCCATCGACGGTTCAGTCGTGGAAGGTTCATCATACCTTAACGAATCGATGCTGACGGGGGAGTCGAAGCCGATCTCCAAGGAGGTCGGGGACACCGTCCTGGCAGGGACCATCAACCAGGAAGGCTCATTGCGCGTGAAGGTCGAGAAGGAAAGTGATGGGACCGCCCTGGCAGGAATAATGAAGCTGGTGGCGGAGGCACAATCGTCCAGTTCACGATCCCAACGGTTGGCGGACAGGGCCGCCTTCTACCTCACAGTCATCGCACTCACCGCTGCGGCGGTGACTGCGCTCGCCTGGTTCCTCATCGGAGAGGAGAGTGTGTTCATCATAGAGAGGACCGTGACCGTCCTGGTGATGACTTGCCCCCATGCACTTGGCCTTGCGATACCTTTGGTTATCGCGATATCCGTCACGCTGTCCGCCAAGGGGGGATTGCTGGTGAGGGACAGGATGGCATTGGAGGACTCCAAGGACATCGATTGCGTCGTTTTCGATAAGACCGGGACCTTGACAGAGGGGGAGCAGGCCCTCGCTTCACTACGCTCCGTGGAGATTGATGAGGATGAGCTGCTGATGCTCGCCGCCTCGGCGGAGGCGGATTCTGAACACATGATCGCCAGAGCGTTGCTGCAGGCGGCGAAGGAGAGGGGACTCGCCATCAGGAAGGCTGTGAGTTTCAAATCCATCTCCGGCGTGGGTGTCGTATCCAAGGTAGACGGGAGGGAGGTGGCCATCGGCGGTTCCAATCTTCTTGATTCGATGGACATGGAGAACAAGGGATCCCTCTCAGATGAAGGTCATTTCATCGTCATCGACGGTGAGCTCAGAGGCGCATTCACCATGTCGGACAAGGTCAGGCCTGAATCCAAGGAGGCCGTTGCCAAACTCAGGGACATGGGCATAATGGTAGTCATGATGACCGGGGACTCGGACACGGTCGCTAAGGAGGTGGCCGATGAACTTGACATAGACCAGTACTTCTCACAGGTACTTCCGGAGCACAAGGCTGACAAGGTCAACGGTTTGAAGCGGGAGGGGTACAAGGTAGCCATGGTCGGGGACGGTGTTAACGACGCCCCGGCGTTGGCGGCCGCGGACATCGGTATCGCCATCGGCGCAGGGACGGATGTGGCGGTTGAATCGGCGGGCATCGTCCTCATCAAGAACGACCCCCGGGATGTGGTGCGGCTGATCGAGATATCGAAAGCGACATACCGCAAGATGCTGCAGAATCTGGCCTGGGCGACGGGTTACAACGTCGTGGCTATACCGCTGGCGGCAGGTGTCCTAGCGGGGATAGGCATACTGCTTCCTATGGCTGTAGGGGCGTTGCTGATGTCGGCGAGTACAGTGATAGTTGCCGCCAATGCACAAATCCTTCGGGGCTTCAATATCGGTTGAACATCAGCTCAATCGGACTTGAGTAATCCTCTCGAACGACGATTTGGAAATCGTAACGTTGGTCAAGGTACGCAAGAGGACCATGCCTACATTGATTCCGTTTTACCCTAGGGGTTCTCAGTGAATTCGTAAAGACCATTTGGTATGATGATGGAGAAACACGCCACCTGTCCGGGAATGCCATCTTCGATGATGGATATGCCGGTTATGTTCAGTATCTCCCTTATGATGAAAAGACCGTATCCGGTGTTCTTACCGACACC
>PWNH01000044.1 GCA_003557905.1 Methanomassiliicoccaceae archaeon
CTTCCGTAGGGCGAGGTGGTGGTCTTCTGTCCCGGCAGGGTGGTCGGTGCCAGTTGGCCACCGGTCATGGCGTAGAGGGCGTTGTTGACGAAGAAGTGGGCGAACCCGTCACCGCGGTTCGCAGCCTGGAAGGCGTTGTTGAAACCTATGGCTCCCAAGTCCCCATCGCCTTGGTAGGCGATGACTATCTTGTCCGGCACCGCTCTGACCAGTCCGCTGGCGACGGCCGCTGCACGGCCATGGGGGCCGGCGACGTTACCGCAATCGAGATAATAGTAGCAGAAGGCCGCACAACCCACTGGGCTGACGAACACGGTGTCGTCCTGGATCCCGAGATCAGCCATGGCCTCGGCGATCAGTTTCTGGATGATGCCGTGACCGCAACCGGCGCAGTAATGGGTGGTCCTCTTACGACCCGCCTTGCGCTCGAACTCCTCATAGAAACCCTTGGATTTGATTATCATTGTCCACCCTCCAGAATCCCCCGGGCCTTCCTTTTAACCTCTTCCACGCTTATGAGGTTCCCTCCCATGCGGTTTGCCAACTCTATCCGGGGGTCGCATGCTTTGAGGTGCAGCCTGACATCGTCACGGTACTGGCCGTTGCTGAGTTCGACCACCAGAACATCCTTGGAACCAATGGACTCGTTCAATTCGTTCTGCGGGAACGGGTACAGCGTTATGGGTCGGAACAGGCCGACCTTGTGACCTTCGGAACGCAGGGCGTCCACCGCTGAGCGGCATATCCTAGAGCAGCTGCCATATCCGGTCAGTATCAGGTCCGCATCATCGCAGAGGTAGCTCTCGGCCCTGGTCTCAACCTGCATACGCTCATACTTCTCCTGCAGCAACCAGTTATGGTCCTCCTGCAGGTCCGGTTCCAAGTATATGGAGCAGACCAGGTTCTTCCTGGTCTCAGCATCGCCACGGACGCACCAGGCGGAGAAGTCATCACGGGGCAACATTTCCTTGGGTATGGTCAGAGATTCCATCATCTGACCGAGGACGGCGTCAGCCAACAGGAGGGCGGGGTTGCGGTAGCGCATGGAAAGTTCGAAACATTTGATCGTGAGGTCACACATCTCCTGAACCGAGTTAGGTGCCAGGACGATGGTGCGGTAGTTACCGTGGCCGCCTCCCTTGACTGCCTGGTTGTAGTCCCCCTGCTCCGGGCCGATGTTGCCGAGACCGGGGCCGGTCCGCATCACATCGACGACCACCGCAGGCAACTGGGCGCCGGCGAGGTAGGACATCCCCTCCTGCATCAGACTGACGCCCGGGCCGGATGATGCGGTCATAGACAGCTTGCCTGCCGCGGCGGCACCGTACATCATGTTTATGGCTGCCGTTTCACACTCTGCCTGCAGGAACTCCTTGCCCAATGGAGGGAAGTAGAGGGCCGCGGTGTGGGCGATCTCACTGGCAGGGGTTATCGGATATCCGAAATAGGCATCGCAACCTGCATAGATGGCACCTATCGTGACTGCGTCGTTGCCTTTGATGAACTTCCTCATATCACTCATCCTCCTTGTGGACCTCGATGGCGAATGGTTCCGGGCAGTTGTAGAAGCAGAAGGCACAACCCACACAACCCTCACCTACATACTCGGCAACGCGATATCCCATCCCGTTCACCGTGGCGGAGATGCGTAAGACCTCTTTGGGACAGGCGGCCACACACCTACCACATCCCTTACACTCCTCGACGATTATGACGGGCCTCGGCAGACCTGAACTGGCAGCGTTCATATTCTCGCCCGAACACTATCCTGGATACTTATAATCAACGATTCTGCGTCAGTACAGATTTTATACCGCTATGGGGATTTGGGAGGGTGAGGTGGTCTTCTGGGGCGATGTGACTGTGATGTGACCCGTTTGAGCGTACCGGATTCCGTTAAAGAATCATTGGAAAGGGTCGGCGGTGCGGATTCGGTTCTGGATATGTTGCCATCTGATGAGCACATAGCCCGCGAGGTCGATTTCTACAAGGCCATATCAGATGCCAACAGGCTCAAGATACTTCACATACTGGCCATCACAGAATGCTGCCCCTGTGTCCTAAAGCAGATGATGGACATGGCGGATTCCAAACTGTCCTATCACCTGTCCAAGCTGGAGGACAATGGGTTGGTGGAGTCTTATCGGGAGCAGAACTGGAGGGTTTACAGGATCACCGAGCTCGGTCGTTCCAGTCTTATCTGAGGATCCCGGGAAGCTCTGACCTTATCCGATGTAGAAGATCCTCCAATCCCCGACGACGGTCATCATCGTTGTCCGCCAGGGCGACGGGGTCTGGCAGTGGGAACCTGACCCTCGGAACGGGAACGTTGAGGTGGACACAGGAATCCGCCTCGCCGCACACGAAGATTACCATGTCGACACTGTCATCCAGCACCTCATCGATGTGTTTCGACCTCATCCCTCTCACATCGTAACCCTCGGCATCAAGGAGTTCGAGCACAAGGGGGTTCGGGCTACGGGGGTCTGAACCAGCACTGACCGCCCTCCACCCCTCCATGTCGCGGTTGATGACCGCTTCGGACATCTGTGACCGGACGGCGTTGTGCGTGCATACGATCAGGACCTTCTTCTCATCAATCATACGATCCACCACGTTTTTGATATGACCATTGCCGGGAAAGTATTTCAATATAATTTGAAATGTTATCCCGTATCGTGTATTTACCCTTATGCCCCGTTCAATCAGATGACGAGAGGGTCCTATGCACCATGGGCATCAGATCGGAGATCCTGATGTCCTGAGGACATCTCTCCTCGCACACACCACATGATATGCAGTTCGCGGCCTTGTCGCCCTGGGCGGTGGAGAAGTTGTACATGTTCCTTCCCCAGCTATGGCCGGTTGATAGGACATGGTTGTTGAACAGGGTGAACATCCGTGGTATCTGTACGCCTTCCGGGCAGGGGAGGCAGTAACCGCAGCTGGTGCATGGTATGTTGCAGGAACGGTCCAATGCATCCTTGGCCCGGTCCAAGGTCGCAAGGTCGTCAAGGCCGAGTGACCGAGGTCCACTCTCCTCGGCAACGCGGCAGTTCTCATCCACCTGCGCATGGGCGTTCATACCGCTGAGCACAACTGACACTTCAGGATGGTCCCATATCCAGCGCAGTGACCACTCCGCCGGTGACCAATCGCGGTCGGATTGTTCGAGGACGTCCATGTACGGAAGGTCATCCCGGGCCAACATCCCCCCTTTAAGAGGTTCCATTATCACCACTTCCAGGCCTTTGTCGGCAGCGTATGACATGCCCTCCTCTCCCGCCTGGATGTGACGGTCGGCATAATTGAACTGAATCTGGCAGAAGTCCCAGTCATGGGAGTCAACCAGTTCGATGAAGAAATCCCTCTCCTCGTGGGTTGAGAACCCGACCATCCCTATCTGCCCTCTGTCACGAGCGCGCTCGATAAGATCAAGTGCACCGGCATCCTCGAAGAACCTCCAACTGTCCTTGGTGACGTTGTGGAGCAGGTATAGGTCAATGCGGTCGGTCCTCAGACGTTCCAATTGATCTGGTATCAGTGCTCGACAGTCCTCCCTGCAACCAACAACCTTTCTGCTCATCTTCGTGGCTATGGCGACCTTGTCCCGATACCCGTCACCCAAAGCACGGCCGAGGAACTTCTCACTCGTCTCATCATGATATGTGGGGGCGGTATCCAGGTAGTTGATGCCTTTGTCAATGGCATGTCTGAGTACGGATTTCGCAGCCTCGTAGTCTATGGGTGAGTAGCCATCGCCGACAACTGGCAACCGCATGCAACCCATTCCCAGCACTGATAGGGGTATGCGATCCGGTCCGAATTCACGGTATCTTATCAGAAACCCTCCTCGAAACTGTCCAAGAGATCATCGACCCTTCTCATCATGGCCTCCATGCACCCTTTGAGCTCCTTTTTGAGCTGACCCCTGCTCTTGGCGCGATACAGGTTGAAAGCCCCTCCAGCATCCAGATTCCTCGTCTCCTTGATGGCAACGCCGCAAGAGACCATCTTCTGCAGGCTGCGATAGACGGTGGACGGATTCCTTCCCATCTCTTCCGCCAACTGGTCGGCGCGTTGCGGTCCCTTCTCAACAAGGGTACGGTATATCTCAACCTCTGCATCGCTGAGGCTGAAGGCGCATTTGAGAAGGTCCGTGCATGTGGCCTGGTCTGAAATCAGTTGCTGGAGATTCAAACTATCCCCTTTTCTGATGGAGGCCGGGGTTTTTAACATTGATGGATGATCGCCAAGGGCACTTTCGGAACCTCTCAGTAAATGCTTTAAGATTGCATATGGAATTTATTCCCCGCTGTGAAAAAGGATGAGAGGTGGTTGTCCGGTCATCCGTAACTGTCCGGAACTCAAGTCCACCTCGGGGAAGAGGGCTCTGGTACCAAGGGCAGCTGACGGCGAGGCTCGATCCATCCCCCTAGAGGATTCCGTCCGGCCGCCTCCCTCGGCTGCGCCCTCTTCCCTTTTACGATTCGAAGTTCAGTGCAACGATATTTATCTCCAGTCACTTATTGCGTTACATGAATGCCACTGGCGGCCCGTCCGGTGAACCCGATTATGAAAGTATGAACGATTGGAAGAGGACCAAGACGTTCATCGGCAACATGCTAACCGAGGCCAGGGAGGCAGGGATGGATGATGGTCAGACCATACACATGACCAAGCGTCTGATAGACAACCTCCTTTCAGTGTTCCCTCCCAGCAACGAGGAGGAGAACAGTCTGCGCAGTATCTGGTTCTATGAGGATGACAAAGGGAAGGAGGCGATCATCAAGATACTCTTCTCGATATGCGATCCCCAGAACCCGTTGTCAAAGATCGAATGGGAGGAACTGGCCCGACTGATGGCCAAGAGCGTGACCAGGGTCCTCGGTTTCCTGGATGACCTGCGCCCTTAATCCTGCCTTATCATAACCAGCATCATCTTGAACGACTCGTCCGCCCTGAGTGCATGGGGTATGTTGGCAGGCATCATAACCATCTCGCCCGCTGAAACCCTGTGAGGCTCACCGCCGATGGTTATCTCCGCGCTGCCGTTGAGAACGGTAACCATGGCATCATAGGGGGCGCTGTGCTCACTGAGCCCCTGTCCCTTGTCGAATGAGAACAAGGTCACCGTTCCGACGTCCTTCTTGATCAAGGTGCGACTGACAACTGAACCATCCTGGTACTCGACCATGTCCGTTAGTTTCTGAATGTCGACCATACTATCACGACAACATCCCTGCGGTCTGTATTTCTATGTTTTCGTTTCAAGGTCGGAAATGATTTCCAGAACGCCGTTTATGTCTTTGGCGACCCTCCCTTTCAGAGGCACGGCCAGCATGGCGTTGTCCATCCCGTCGATCGAGCTGCGGGAATCCGTCTTGATCCCCACCAGGTCGATCCCCTTGGCATAGGCATATCCCAATTCGAAACAGGCACCTTCGTCAGGGACACGGCCGTCGAGCACGAAGAGGAGCACATCGGCACGTTGCAGCATCTCCATGTCCTTCTCGAACACCAATTCCAATGCCTCGAATGGTGACCGTCCGGAAGCGATGATATCCGGGAAGGGAGGGCAGGAATCCTGAGGCAGAAGAACCTCGTGTCCCGCGTTATGAAGATGCTCCGCCAGCTCTC
>PWNH01000126.1 GCA_003557905.1 Methanomassiliicoccaceae archaeon
GCCTACATTTTCATAGGAGTCGTAACTCCAATAGTTCTATGGGGATACAAAGAACAAAAGGCATGGTCTGTCGGGGCGCTCTTCACGATATCATTGATAGCACTTTTCGCCGATTTCTTGGCTGCAATTTACATGCCTGTTATGCTGTTATTGGCAATAGCTCCCGCTCTCACACTACGTTACGTTTTCATCAGGCATTCTGATATTGAAGCAACAGGGTAGATGTTAGCTTCAGACTCAAAATGTTGAGATAAAGAAGAATGGTCCCGACTCCCAGATTTGAACTGGGGATCTGCTGATATCGGCGGCTGCACCGGTCTTCCCGGTAACCCACTACAGTCAGCCGCTCTGGCCAGTCTAAGCTAAGTCGGGTATCCCTGGGATTATTGATATCATATTTATGGTTAACGTTCCAAGTACGATCCAACCGTTCAGTATGGCCGGTAGTATTGAATCTGGAATCAATCGATATCCACGCCCGGCTCGGGCCAGCGAATCCCCACCGGACGCTCAACCTATGTAGTGAAGGTCCTCTCGACTGGGTTCCTGACTGGTCTCCATGTCCTTTATCTTGGAGGTTATCTGGTCGACCTGTTCCGCCTTGGTCTCAAGCTCGGTCATGTCCATCTCCAGCCCGATTATGTTGTTGAGCACCCGCAGGACCGCCTCGGCCCCCTTGGGGTCCACAAAGTAACCGGAGGTCTCCCCCATAAGGCAGGCGGCCTCTATGCCGTATATCTTGCTCAGTCCCAGAAGCAACCCGCTCGCCCCTACGATACCGGATCCCGGCTCGCCGGAGGAGAACACGACCCCGTGCTCCTCGAGGCCTTCCTTCATGTCCGCCGAGGTGACCGCCCCCAGCACCCGTGGTGACTCCACTATCTTACCAACTCCGTAACCGCCTAGGGTGTAGACGGTCTTGACGTTGAGCCCCATGCACATCTGTATGACATGGTGCGACAGTTCGTACTGCCCCTCGGGCGTCAATCCTTGATAGTCCCCGACAAGTATGATGAGGTCCTTTCCGCTGCCGATGTCCTTGGCGTAGTAGACCTCGTTGTTCACCATGTTGACGACGCAATCCTCATCCAGGACCACCTGGGGAGGGAAATGCTTGGAGTAGATGTCGGCGAATTTAACCGCCTCGATGTTCTCCAGGAGGTGCTCAGCGGCCAATTTGCCCACGTTGCCCACTCCAGGGAGTCCCTCTATCAGAATGGGGTCCTTGAGTTGCGGTTCCTCGGTGATTACGGTGATTATGCTGTCCATCGTCATCATTCTCCATATATCGCCTTGCGGCGGTAGCGTCCGTAGCGGTCCTCGGGTGAGAACCGGGGTGGCACGGGGACCTTGGTGCCCACATTGCATATGGGGCACTCGTCCTTAAGAGTGTATTCACCGCAACGCGGGCAGGCCCTTAGGGATGTCCTCATGACTTGCCCACGCGCTTGACGACGCCCTCGCCGCCACCGGCAACGATGCTGTCCAGAGCTAGGGAGGAAACTGATTTCAGAACCTCCTCGGCTATCTTGTACTCGTCAGCGGTTATAACCACGCGGTAACGCGGGGCGCCGACGTACTGGATCCGGACCTTGGCGTCACCCGGGGCCTCCTTGGCGGCCAAAAGGGCTTTGCGTATACGGTCCACCCCGTCCGGGGCGGCGCTCATCAGCTCGAGGAACGCCTCGATCTGCACGTATGGTGGAGTGACGTTCTCCACCGCCACTTCGATGAGTGCCTCGACCCAGTCGCCCGTGTTCTCACGGCGGAACTCGTCCGGGGCGGCGGCTATGGTCTCGAAGGAGCCGTACAATGTCTCGTACTCCTCCAAGAGGTCGTATCCGAACGCATCGTAAGCCGCTTGTAGAGTTATCCCCAGGCGTTCGGCGGTGATTTCAAGAAGCTTCTCAGCCTTGTTCTCGTTCTTCCATTGCTGGATCTTCTCCCTCTTCTGATGCTCGTTGACCGATTTTAGAGAGAGGTCGATATGACCCTTGGAGGAATCGACATCCAAGACCTTACAGACAATCTTCTGTCCTTCTCTGATGTAGTCCCTGATGTACTTGACCCAGCCCGTGGCCACATCCCTGACATGGACGAAACCCTCTTTGTCGCCGTACTCATCCAGAGTGACGAAGGCGCCGAAATTCTTGACGCTCTTCACCGTGCAGACAACGAGCTCGCCAGATTCGGGATAGTCCTGGGCTCGGGACATCAGCCGACCACCTCAAGCAGTTCGCCCTTGATCTTACCGACGCCGCCCTTGGGCTCGATAAGGGTTGAACCGCACACGTTGCAGACCACTACGGTGGCCGCTTTCCGGAATGCTATCTGGTCGTTGCTGCAGTCCGGGCATTTTATCCTTACGAAATCTTCAGTCATTTTGATCACTCGGTCAATTCGAACTTCTTCGATCTGAAGCAGGCTTTCAGATGGGCCTTCTTGCAGGTTTTACAGCGGTATCTGAGGTTGACCCTCTTGGTCGGTTTCTCCCTACCTTCTGGTTTGGGACGGGGGAAACCACCGTAACCGGCAGTGACCTTCCTGAAACGCCTCTGACCCCACTTTAGTTCGCTCGCTTTTTTCTTTTTCACGCGCTCCACATCGTGGTCACTATGGACCTTGCAATGCGGGCAGTAGGTTGAAATGATCCTAGGTAGCTTCATGGTAATCACCTTAGGGGACAGTGCTTAATACTGATGTCGTATAAAAACCCTTTAGATTGCGATGATACATAAACATATCGTATAGACGTCAAGAGCCTGGGGCACGATGGGAGAGGAGGTCTTCAAAGTCCGTTTTTCAGGGTCGCGGGGTCATTATCAAAAATATTTAGTTTAATGCAAAGGTCTATATAATTAGAATAAATATTTTTATACAAACTATGACAGAAAATACGTGGAAACCAGAGGACGAGAGACTCGTGGACCTGTTGCTCAAGACAGGCATGAGAAAGAACGTGGCCAAAACACTGGTGTTCTTGAAGAACACTCCAGAGACCACCTCCGTGGACATTGAGAACTCCACCTCTCTCCGCCAACCAGAGGTTTCAATCGCGATGCAGGAACTGCGTAACCGTGGCTGGGTGGAGAAAAGGGACATCAAGAAGAAGGGGAAGGGACGACCGGTACATGCCTATCAGTTGGCCGTCGGTTTCCCTGAGATCATTGATGCTATAGAGGAAGACGAGAAGCACCGTGTGCAGGGCATACTGCTGAACGTTGAGGAGCTTCGGAAAATCGTCTAGGCCGGTGGCTTTTCGAGTATCTCCAAACGGTCGCGGTGGGCGACCACCACCTTCTTAGCCACATCCAGGAACAGTCCGTTGTCGACCACACCTGCTATGGTGTTTATTTTTGACTCCATATGGAATGGATGTCCGATGCCTTCCTGGAAATGGCAGTCGTAAATCAGATTGCCGCCATCGGTTATGAACGCCTCTCCCTCCTTGGTCCTCAGAACCGGTTCGCAACCCAGTGCCTTGAGGCGACCCGCGGTATGCTCACTTCCGAAAAGGAGGACCTCTACGGGTAATGGGGATCGTGTGCCGAGCTTCTGAACCATTTTGCTGCTGTCCACGACGATGATCTCAACATCAGTGGCCGTGGCCACTATCTTCTCACGGAGCAGTGCACCTCCCAGACCTTTGATGAGATGCAGAGAGGGGTCGACCTCGTCAGCACCATCAATCGTCAGGTCAACGGTGTCGACTGAGTTCATGTCCACCACGTCGATGCCGCTCTCACGGGCGATCCTCTCCGTCTGCAAAGATGTGGCGACACAATTCAGGTCGTAACCCTGATCGACCAATCGGCCCACCGCTTTGATGGCGTAATAGGCGGTTGAACCAGTGCCCAAGCCTACCGTCATCCCGTCCTCTACAAACTCCACCGCCTTCTCGGCGGCCATCCTTTTCAAGTCCTCAGGGTTCAAAGGCGGTCCCTCACAATAAGTTCTTCAAGACGTTTGACCACATGCCAGTTCAGCTCCTCTCCCAATTCGGCCGTGGCTTTGGCCGGTTCGCCGGCGAAACCTTGGGGGAAGCAACACTCGGGGTCAGGCAGCACCATGTACCCATGGCTTATGAATTCTCCCTCCGGTCTGTCATCTGCTACCAGGTCCGGTCGGATGTGCATTATCCTCGAGGTCTCAACCTCACCGCCGTGACCGTCACGGGCGGCAACTCCCCTTTGGGGTGCAAGTTCCGCCGCAAGATCATAATCGCTAAGGAACATTATGCGTGAATCGTAAGCGGTCGCCGTACGGCGGCAGGCTTCTTTAATGGCAGTCATGTGTGAACCGCCAGCATGACCGGAGAGCACCAGGAACCTCTTGGCGCCGTTACGCACCAGAGATTCAAGTATATCTGATATCAAGTGATAGAGGGTATCGAATGACAAGTCGATGGTCCCCGGCATGTTGCGGGTGGATGAATGCATCCCGTAACGTATGGGCGGGGCCACCAAGGCACCGATCCTCTCCGCCAGCCGGTCAGCCACCCACTCCGGCTGCATGCTGTCAGTACCCAAGGGCAGGTGGGGTCCATGGGCCTCTGTGGCGCCCAAGGGCAGTATGATTATGGGGTCCAGGTTGATGGCGGCACTGAATTCATCGCGTGTGAGTTCCTCGATCCTCATACTCTCACGTCCTTGTCGACCATCTCACTGCCGCATACAGGGCAGAGCCCCTTCTCAAGTGAATCGATACCGTAGAGGGACTTCAACTCCTGGTTCTTGCGATCGACCTCCTCATTGGGGAGTTCCCTCTCGCAACGCAGGCAATACATGATTGATTAAGGGCGTTGTCATCTTAAAGTTTAATGTCGGATAAGTTAGAAATACCGACACCTGTCTGATGGGGTTGTGAGGTTGGCATCCCTTTTCTCGGGCGGTAAGGACTCGATGATGGCCCTTTATCTGATGGAGCAGATGGGCCATGTCGTACCGTATCTTGTGAATGTGATCCCCAAACGTGACGACTCCTGGGTTTTCCACACCCCCAACCTACACCTAATACCTCTGATGGCAGAGGCCATGGAAAAGAAACTGGTTCAGGTCGAGGGGGGCTTTGACGAGGCGGAGGACCTTGCGGCCTTGGAGAATGCATTGCGGGGACTCGATGTGGAAGGGGTCATAACAGGGGCTCTGGCATCCGATTACCAGTGGGACAGGATAAACCGTGTTTGCGACCGTATCGGTCTCAAGGTCATGTCTCCGCTCTGGAGGAAGGATCAGGACACGGTCGTCACGGAAACGGTGGATTCCGGCATATTGTCCATAATCGTGGCGGTAATGGCCGATGGGCTGGATGAGACGTGGTTGGGGTCCAGCATAGATTTTGAAAGACTGGAGTCATTGAGGGGGAAATCCAAGAGGTACGGCATCAGCGTTGCCGGGGAGGGAGGGGAGTATGAGACCCTCACACTGGATTCGCCGATACACAAACAACGATTGATAGTCGAAGACCATGAGGCCGATGTTCACCGCGATTCCGCGTTCATGAGGGTGACAAAGGCTCATCTCGGGGAACGGAAATCCTTGACGAAATCCATCAATCCGCTGTAGTCCGGGGCCTGCGCAGGATCCTCCAACGCCGCCCA
>PWNH01000130.1 GCA_003557905.1 Methanomassiliicoccaceae archaeon
CGCATCCTTGACCTCCATGGTCATGACACGGGACTCACCCTCGGAGAGGATGAAGTCCACCGGGCCTATCGAATAGGATGTGTCCGCCAGGGACATGGTGTACCGTCCCGGGAGCAGCCCTGGGAAGGAGGCGACGCCTTCGGTGTTGGAGAAGGCGGTCATCGTGACCGACGAGCTCCTGTCCTCCAGGACGACCTCCATGTTCCTCAGGGGTTTGCCGTCCCTGTCGATCAGCTTGAGCACGGCGGAGCCGGAGTTCAGCGACACGTCAACGGTCCTGGTCTCCGTCATGGCCAATGTCAAGGACTGGTTCCTGACCTCGTGGCCCTGGTACTCTATGACCAGGCGACCGGTGGCCGGCATCAGGCCGGACAGCTCGTAGCTGCCGTCGGCGGCCGCTACCGTGCTGCGTGTGCTTGTATCGGTAACGAAACTCACCACGGCGCCGTCCATGCCCTGTCCGTCGAGCTTCAATGAGCCGACGATCTTGGACGATGGCAATGTGACGTCCGCCTGCACCTGATGACCGGCGCTGGCGGCGACCACGGCGTTCTCGGCACGCATCGCCTGGGAGTAGGTGAATGTGTACTCATCGGTGTGCAGTACGTTGGCACCGCGCATCATCAACGGGTTGTAGTCACCGGTGCTGAACCTCACGGCAACGTCACCGAACGGTGCCACCACGTCGTAGCGTCCGTCGGAATCTGTCTCCACCATCATGTGCGGTATGCCGTACTCGTCGTAAACTGTGACATACACACCCTCGAGGGGGTCGCCGAGGTCGGTCGTGACCTGACCGGATATCTCCACGCCGTCGTAGTACTGTATGAAGACCACGCCGTTGCGGAGGGCGGATGTGCTGGTGTCGACCACGCCAGTGGCCTGACCGGCGTTTATCGCCTGTCGCAGCTCGGTGGCCTGGTCGTAACTTATGAAGGTCCAGGCGTCGGTGTGGTTCTGATAGTCATCGAAGGGGTTGTACATCGCCGTCCGGTAGACCATGCGGAAGTGGTTCAATCCCCAGGCCTGCATGCTGCTGAACTCCGCCAGGGAGCCGGCGAGTCCGGGTATGCCCTGTTGGGTCATGCCCAGGTCCTGGGGGTTGAATCCCATGAATGTGCGCCACATCATGCTCTCGTAGAGCATCTCCTTGTAGAACACCACGTAATCAGTGACCCTCATGTTCATGGTCACCTGACTCAGCGGCACTGCCTGACCGGTGTCGATGATCGCATAGATCTCGTAGAACTCGGATGGTATGCCGAACTGGTCCATCACATGGTCGCCGAGCAACGCCGGAGCACTGAATATCCCCAGGTTCTGTATGCTCCAGGGGAATAGTCGGGTGTCGATGGCGAAGTAACCGATGTCGAAACCGGTGTCCTGGCGGAGGTCATGGTACAGACCGGCCAGCTCCTGGGTGCCCAGGACTGACGTCAGGTAGTGTGACGAGGCGATGTAGCGGGCGTTGGCCGCCGACAGGTCGGAGGCGTACTTGCCGTATACGTCGGGGTTGTTCAGGATGGGCTTGACCCACGCCGAGGGGTTGTGGATGCGGTCCTCGAGTGCGGCAGGGGACACGCCGTGGAAGGCCAGGGTGGCCTTCACATCGTCGCTGAACCTCTCCGTCTCCAGTATGCGGACGATGAACAGGGCTATCGCCTCATCCTCGCTCTGAGCGGTTATGAAGGCGGCGGCCATCTGATAACCGCGCTGGAAGTTGTCGGACACGGTGGGATGCTTCCCGTAGTGACCGGCCTCGAAACCGTAGTCCCACCACGACAGATATGCGGGACGGTCGCGCTCAGGGAGGATGTCGTTGTTCTGTTGCGACAGCCAGTCCCAGGCATTCATGTAATACCAGTTGTCATCGGTCGTTATGCGGTAACCCTTGGAACCGAGGAACTGCAAATCACCGTACGAGTAATCGTCGGGAGTAAGGAAGGACGGCAGACCGTCGTAGATCTGCTGGTCGTAATCGGCCTTGGTGTTGTTAGGTATGCCGGCGTCCAGGGCGAACCAAACGTTCGGCGTTGCCACGAGGAGACCGACGAACAGCACCGTGAAGAATGGCGTCGGCTTGAGTACGCGGCGCCACTTGCTGCGCCATTCGGCGTTCTTTATGTTGTACCAGTACTCGTGCAGGTCGACCTTGGACAGTATTATGTTCAAGGTCACCGCCGCGGCGATGGCGAACACCATCGAGCTGTTGAAGATGAAACGCTGGGCGCTGGAGGCCATTATCATGGCAACCGCCATCCAGACCACGATGAACACGAAGAACGGCTTGCGTATCTTGATCGCCTTCACCGCAGCGTAGAACACACCGATGATGGCCAGCCACAGCGTGATGACGCCGTAGGACATCGCCAGTGCGCTGAACGTCGGAGCTTGAGCCTCAGCGATGGTGCCGTACAGTTTGCTGCGGCCGCCGAAGTATCCGGCACCGGAGATCAGCAGCTCGAACTGACCGGGCATGAAGAGGTACAGGAACAACACGCCAACGAACGATATCAGCAGGAAGCCGGGTAGGGTCAGTGTCCAAGGCTTGTCACGGGTTATGGTGAAGTAGACGCCGACACCTATGCCGCCGAGGACTATGTACAGGGGAAGGTCCCACCATCCCGCCACTTGGTTCATACCGAAGTAGTAGGGCATGCTGAGAATCACGGTCGAGAGACCCATGACCGCGAAGACCATGGTGACAGCCAACGAGTCGCGGTTGCTGAAACGGTCCATCAACAGTTGCACCAGCAGGAATATCGTCACTATGACCAAGGTGTAGACGAAACCCTTCCAGGTCATGGCCGCTATCGCCAGACACATACCGGCCATCAACGCGCAGAGGAGCGATACGCGGTTCTCCACCATGTAGCTGCGCAGACCGGCGGTGATGTCGCCTCCGGACCTCCAGTTCGAGACCCAGTGTGTGCCGCGGATCCTCTCGAAGGCCCGCATCAGGAAGTAGAATCCCCACAGGATGAAGAACATGGCCATGGCGTCGTGGTCACCGTCCGAAAGCACGGTGAGCGATAACGCTCCTGATGACACCGCCACAAGCGCAGCGGCGATTATTCCGACTCGGGTTCCGAAAGCATCCTTGGCCATCAGGTAGACTGGGATGATCATCAGGGTGCCGAAGACCGGGGTGGAGAACATGAAGCTCATTCCGACCGCTGTGTCAATCGGTATGCCGAAGAGACTGAGGAACAGTCCGCCCATGACAACCGCCCAGGCATACAATGGCTCACGCAGGTTCTGAGCCTCGTGCGGGTAGTTGTGCAGGGGTTCGATGAGGAGTTGCTGGCCGGTGACGAGGATGTATTCTATCAATCTCTCATAGTACACCGCATCAGCACCACCAGACAAGGCGAAGCCGTTGTCGATGGAGATGCCGTAGGCGAAGTAGCTCCTCAGGAAGAACGCGAGGAACAGTATCGCCGCCAGAATGAGGTACGTTTGACCTGTGCTTACCGACCCCTTACCAGACCAGCCCTGCTGGCTCTTGGCGGTGGGCCGGGCACCGTGCCTGTACGTGCCCCTCCCCTTCTTGTTCATAGTAAATAATCTCCTGCGCAGGTGAGTGCCATGCGATTATACAAGGCGTATAAATAGATTCTTAGCTTGCCAGAGCCGTTGTTTTTCGTCGAGGGTTCAGAGCGCTCCGATCTCCTCTCTGATGGCCTTGGCCTTGTCAGCGGGATTGGCGGCCTGGTATATCGAACGTCCCACGATCACATAGTCCGCCCCGGCCTTGATCGCCGCGGATGCGCTGCCCCCTTGGGCACCTACGCCAGGCGAGAGTATCTTCATGCCGTCGCCGACCTTGGAGCGCAGAACGGAGAGGCGTTCGGGACGCGTCGCCGGTGCGATTATCCCATGGGCGCCGCACTGCCGGGCCATGAACGCTATCTCCTCCGCGTGGAGGGAGGTGAACATCTCACCGCCGGGATGGGACATCTCCGTCACCACATACACCTCGCCGCTGGAGGCGGCGTCGACGCAAGCGCGCAGCGAGTCCTCACCGGTGAAGCCGTGCACGATGACGGCGGACGCGCCTAGTTCCATGCTGCGCTCGACGATGAGACGGTCGGTGTTAGGTATGTCGGCTATCTTGAAGTCGCATATCACGTCGCTCATCACCGACAAGCGGGTGATTATCTCCGGGCCAGCGCTGAGTATGAGGGGCCAATTCACCTTGACCGCGTCAATATGGTCGCAAACCTCGTTGACCACCTCGAGGGCACGGCGCGGGGCGGTCTCGTCCAAGGCCAGGACAAGTCTGGTTTCGCATCTCATTCAATCTCTCCTGAGCCCTTATGAATGAGGGCGAGGTTCTTAAATTGTTGCGCACATGCCTGCCGTGATGAGAGAAGAGATGGAGTGCGAATCCTGCTACAACGGACCTTTGCCCCTTGGTTGCCAGCATTGTCTGGAGGGTGGGAAGATGGTATTGCTCATAACCGGCAGATGCGGTGCCGGATGCTATTACTGCCCGTTGTCCGATGCCAAGCGGGGAAAGGACGTCATCTACGCCAACGAGATGCGCATCTCCGACAAGGAGGAGGTTCTTGACGAGGCGCGCTCCATCGGGGCCACCGGCACCGGGATAACCGGCGGTGACCCCCTCAACTGCCCGGAGAGGACGGAGAAGGCCATCCGGATGCTGAAGAAGGAGTTCGGCCAAGGACATCACATCCATCTCTACACGTGTTCACTGGATGTCGCCAAAATCCTGCGGTTGGAGGAGGCGGGATTGGACGAGATACGTTTCCATCCCCGTCTCGACATGTGGGACAGGATGGAGGAGCTGCCCTTCGCCGAGCTGATGGAGAGGACGAGCATGCGCGTCGGTCTAGAGCTGCCGGCATTGCCTGATAAGGAGAAGGAGTTGCGGGCGGCGATAGCATCCGCCGTCGCCCTGGGCATGGACTTCGTCAACCTGAACGAGTTGGAGTTCTCCGAAGGAAACTACGGTATGATGGAGGACTGCGGGTACGAGTTGAAGGATGACACCTCGTCGGCGATCCTCGGCTCTGAGGAACTGGCGAGGAAGCTTTGCGAAGAGGCGAGCGGAATCGCAGTGCATTACTGCTCATCAAGCTTCAAGGATTCGGTGCAGCTGCGTCGTCGTCTTATACGCAGGGCGGAGCGCATAGCGCTGGAGAGTGACGACATCACCGAGGATGGTACTCTCATCAAAGGCGTGGTGGAATGCGACGACCCCGAGGAGGTCATGGCATTCCTGATCGAGGAGTTCGACGTCCCGGTGGAGTTCATGAGGCACGACGTGGAGAAGAAACGTCTGGAAGTGGCGGCCTGGATACTAGAGGAGATCCATGAGGAGATACCTTACCGCTGCTATATCGTGGAGGAGTATCCCACCTCGGACAGATTGGAAGTGGAACGGATGCCGTTATTCTGACGTCTCCGCCTTGGCGTCGCGTTTCTGCAGGAACATCCTGGTGCGGTAGTACACGAGGGGATGATTCACCTTCTCGCTGGCGCACAATCGGTCAGGCTCATAGCAGATGCCGTGGGTCTTCATGGTGGCACACTCCGGAGAGGTGTACTCGGTACCGGAGGACTCGCCG
>PWNH01000023.1 GCA_003557905.1 Methanomassiliicoccaceae archaeon
AAGGCCTCGTCAAAGGAACGGATGCACTGTTCACCGTCCTCGGTCAGGACATGGTCCTCGAGGTTACCGGGCTGGGCAGCAGCACCGAGTTCATGATGGCCGGTGACGTCAGCCTGGGCGGGTTCAGCCTGCCGGGCGGAGTGGCTATCGCATTCCTTCCTTTGGAGCAGCTCCAGTCCTTGATGCAGGACGGAACGCCCATAGGTGATAAGGTGAACAGTGTCGCTTTCCTCGCCGATGACGTGGACGCGGTATTGGCAGAGCTGGACGCGTTCGGTGTCCGCAGCACCATCCTGATGGCCGACCATCCGTCGATAATATTCCTCAGCGCAAATGCTGACGAATGGAGGTTGATCCTCCCGGTGATCTCCGGTCTTTTCCTTGTGGTCGGTGGTTTCGCCATACTGATGGTTTTCACCCGTGTAATCCAGAATGACACCCGTTTCATCGGGGTCCTTATGGCCATGGGTTACAACCACCGGGAGATAATCCGCGCCTACCTGAGCTTCGGCCTCAGCATCGCATTGCTCTCCTCAGCATTGAGCGTGATATTCGGTGTCGGCATATCCTTCGCCATTCTGGGTCTCTTCGCGGACATGATAGGAGACATTGGCATAGTGATGCCCTTTGTGGTTATGCCCTTCGTATACGGCATAGTCGTGTGTTTCATCTTCGTGTTCGCCGCCCTCGTATGGCCGTTGTCGAAGCTGAAGGCCCTCACACCCAGTGAGGCTCTTGAGCATCATGATGAGGGGAGCATCTTCGTCACATCCCGCCGGCGCAGGGGGTCCAAACTGATTACGCTCGGACTCAGGAACACCTTCCGCCGACCCAAGCAGACCTTCGCCACAATACTGGTGATAGGCCTTGCGATCGGTGTCACCGGAGCATGGTACGTTGTCGGGGACTCGTCCATGAGCTACATAATGGACCTGAACGAGGCGGACGAGTGGGACGTGGAGGTCAACTTCGCCAGCAACGTACCGGTCGTGGACATCGACGAGTCGTTCCTGGGCATCCCTGTTGGAAGTACCGAATCCATAATGACCTTCAGATCGTCCGGGGGCCTGGCCGCGGCCGGCGACAGACAGTCGGCGGTGATGGTCATGGCCAGCGATGATCTGGAATCCATCCGGAACTTCGATGTGGAGAGGGGCCAACTGAACACCTCCGGAGCCATGATAGCCGTGCCTCTGGCCGGCAAATTGGGGATAGGACCGGGTGATGACATTGTTCTGACCATCCCCGGCGGTCAGTTGGTACTCCCGGTGACTGCGGTGGTCCATGCGCTGGTGGAGACTATGGTCTACATACCGCTTTCGGAGTCGCCGGACCCGACAACGGTCAACGGTGCATTCCTGATACTCAGCGACTCGGCATCGGAGAACGATGTCCGACAGGGACTCTACGGCAACGACCAGGTCACCAACGTGGTGTTCAAGGCGGATGTCAACGAATCCCTCAGTGAGACGGTGGACATGCTGATGGAGTTCTTCTTCTCCTTCATGTACCTCAACGGCTTCATCGCCTTCATAATCGCGGCGGCGACTGTCACGGTCATCGCATCGGAGAGGGACATGGAGTACGCGACGATGAAGAGCCTGGGCATGAACCGTAAGGAGATCGCCAAACCCATACTCCTGGAGATGGGCGTGCTCACTGCTGGAGCGGTGGCGATCTCGTTACCGGTGGCCTATGCTTTCGGCATCTACCTCGGCGACCTGTACGGACGTACCAGCATGTACTTCCCCATCTCCCTGAGCATGGAGGCCGTCGTCTTCACTGTCATCCTCGGTGTGGTTTTCACCATGGCCGCATCCATAGTGCCCATTCGCCACGCTTGGAATGTGGATGTCGAGAGGATGATACGTGAGAGGACATCCGGGTGAGCAATCACTCTAAACCATTTTTATATTTCTTTACCCCATAATCCTTGACCATGGGGAAGGACGGGGATCTCACATTCATTCATTGCGCCGACCTTCATCTTGACAGTCAATTCAAAGGTCTGGCGGTCAAGGACGACCACTGGGCCAAGGAGATGAGGGAGTCCACGTTCATCGCCTTGGAACATATGGTGGAAGCGGCCAGGTCCAAGAAGGTGGACCTGGTGGTCCTCGCCGGCGATGTCTTCGATTCCGACGAACGTAGTGTGAGAGCTCAATTCCGTTTCCGCGATGCGATGTCCAGATTGGGCGAGGATGGCATCCCCTGCTACATCGCCTGTGGCAACCACGACCCTCTGGAGGATTGGAAGGATTCGGTACGGCTCCCGGAGAACGTGCATAGGTTCAGCGCCGCAGGGGATGCGGTGAGATTCCGTAAGAACGGTAAGGAGTCAGCTCATATCGCCGGAGTCAGTTATCCGGTGAGGGACGTCCATGAGGATCTCAGCCCCTACCTGTCACCGGACGATAGGCTGTTCAGCATCGCCGTCCTCCACTGTAATGTGGGTAGTGACGACCACGCCCCCTATTCCCCCACCACCAAGGAGGTTCTGATAAAGCGGGGATTCGACTATTATGCTCTGGGCCACGTGCATGGCAGAGGGATACTGAACGAGAGGCCGCACATCGTGTATCCGGGCAACACCCAGGGCCGTCATGTCAACGAAAGGGGTGTCAAGGGTTGTTATCATGTCACGGTGAGGGGCGGTGTGGTTAGCGCCATGGAATTCATACCTCTGTCCCCCTTCATATGGGGCAGATGCGAGGTGGACATCACCGGACATCCCTCACTGGATAGCTTGATCGACTCCACTGACCTCTCTCAAGCCGGAAACATCCTGGAGTTGGAGTTCGTGGGCCGGGGGCCTTTGGACTCCGAACTGAGGGATCACGACAAGGCTGAGGACTTCGCTTCTCTGATATGCTCCCGTTCCGGGGCCCGTCTAGCACGCTTCAGGGTCAAGACCCGACCGGAGTTGGACCTCGAGTCCCTCCGGCAGGGTAAGGACCTACTGGCATCGATTATGCGCACCGCCGGAGGATCGGAGGTCGATGATGTCAGGGATCATCTGAAAAGGCTGCCGGGTGCAAACCGGTTCAGGAAATGGATAGATGCCATCGATGACGATGAGCTCGCCGAGATAGTTGACGAGGCGTCCCTGCTCCTCGCCGATAGGTTGTTGGAGGACCGCGGATGAGGATAAGGTCACTCAAGGTCGACAGGTTCGCGGCCATAGACGGTCTGGAGATGGATGCCCCCGAGGGGTTGGTCGTGGTCAGCGGTGACAATGAGAGCGGCAAGAGCTCCTTGATGGATTTCATGCGGACCGGTCTTTTCGCATCGACGTCGAAGAAGAGGTACCCCGTCCCTAGCAACGACGACCGGGGGCACTTGACGGTCGAGACTAATGACGGCCTCGTAATGACCATCGACCGTAAAGGTCGTAAGCTGCTGAACCGCGACGGCGGACCACTCCCTGCCGACCTGTTCAATGAGATGCAGCTCAAGACCTACGAGGGCATTTTCGCCATCGGCCTGAAGGACCTCGAGGACCGCGAAGCCCTGAGCACGGAGAGGACGAGGGGGAGGATGGGCATCCCGACCGGAGTCCGTAACCTCACGGCGGTTTTCACGGAGTTGGAGAAGGGCTGCGACGACATCATGGGGCAGAGGGCGGGCTCGGGCAAAGAGGCCGAGAGACTGCTCTCCGAGATTCGCGAGCTCGAGAACCAGATATCCGAGCTCAACGATGACGTGTCACGTTTCGATTCGTTGGTGAGGGAGAGAGAGGAAAGGGCCGCTGAACTCGAGGACATCATAAAGAGACAGGGCGGCGAGGGGGAGAGACTCTCCTGGTTGCGGACTGTCAATTCACAACGGGACAACTGGTTGCGGATGATGGAATGCGATGAACTGATCGCCGCCAAGGAACATGCCGATTCATTCCCCCCTGATGGAAGGGAACGTCTGTCCGCAGCGCGCAACCGCCGCGAGGGCCTGGTTGATGAACTGCGGACCCTCCACCAGCACAAGGGTTCGGTGGAGATGAAGATGGAACGGCTGACGATAGACCCTGCCGTTCTGAATGAATCCGAGGATATCAAGGACCTCAGTGCCCAGGTGCCGTTACGGGCCAGGACGCTGGAGGACATCAGCCGCCTGCAGGCGGCCATACGTTCCAAGGAGGAGGCCCTGCGCAAGGAGAGACAACGTCTCGACTGGGACGATGAGAGCATCATGTCCGCGGACGTGTCCCTGTCGTTGATCGATTCCTCCATCCGTACTGAGGAAAGCATCGGCGACCTCAGGGGCCGATTGCGGCTGGCCGAGGACCGTCATCGGGGTCTGGAGGCATCCATCTCCGATGCGGAGGATGCTGAGGCGGAGGAGCCTGTACCGTTCGAGGACGCCAGACCCTCACTGCGGAAGGCTCAATCATTGCTGCGGGAGATCGAATTGCTACGCAATCGGGGCGACCCTTTGCCTTTCTCCCTGGCCTTCATATTCATAGGACTGTTGATACCGGTCTCCGTCGCCGGGGCATTCATCTCCGGGATTTTCGAGGGGTTGGCCATCGCCATAGCCCTCTCATCCCCCTCGCCCGTACTGCTGGCCATAGGTTTGAAGAAACGGTCGGAGGAAAAAACCGTCATGTCTGAGAGATTGACCTCGGTGGAGGACATGGAGACGTCATTGGAGGCACTCATCCCCTCGGACCTTGACCGCGACTGGAACGGTATAAGGGCCTGGGAGGACAGGGAGGCGGAGAGACGCGATGAGATGCAGAGGTCCCAGACGTTGGAGCGAATACGCCAGGAGAATCTGACGCGTCTCGAAAGGGACAGAAGACGATTGGACGAGATGGCGATGGAGATTGACTCCCTGCGGCAGTCGCTCGGCGATACGGAGGAGGAGTGGGAGATGCTCCTCAGAGAGAGGGGATGGCCCCACAGGGAGGAGCCGGAATTGGTGAGGGAGACCATACGCATCGTCACCAACATCCGTTCGATCAGCGGGGAGATTGCCGCCATGAATGATGAGTTGGCGGTCAAGAGGGATTCGGTGAGGGACCTGGAATCCAGGATGGTCGACCTCGTGGAGAGGCTGGGCATCGATTCCGCTGAGTTCAACCATGCCGCCTACCGTCTTGACGAGGCGCTGCGCGTAAGCACCGATTCCCGTGTCAGGTACGATGGGTTCCAAGAGAGGCTCATTGAGATGAACTTGGCCTTGGCCGACCTGGAGGACAGTATCGCCACCACCGACTCGGACATAGCCCAGCTGCTGGAACCGTACGGTGATGAGGGGACGTTCCTGGCGACCGCTGAGGACAGGCACCAACTGCAGGAGGCGAGGCGGGAGAGGGATGTGCTCCGTACCACGCTTATGTCATCGGCGGGGAACCCCGATGCCTATGAGAGGATGCTCAACACCATGTCAGGGATGGACCGCAACGAGGCCGAGGAGGAGATTTCCGCCCTGGAGGATGTCATTGGGCACCTTACAGAGGAGAGGGACAGGATACAGCGTGAGCTCGGCGGAATCGACGACCGGATCGCATCCATGAGCACAGACGACCTCCTCTCGCGTAAGAGGCAGGAGCTGTCTGAGGCCGAAGCGTCGATGGGCGACACCATCAGAAGATGGTCCATGATGCAGACGGCACGGAGGATGCTCGAGGAGGCGACGGCGGAGTTCGAGAAGGAGAAGCAGCCGGAGGTCGTGAGGAGGGCCGAGAGGTACCTGAGGACGATGACCGGCCGCGACTACACCCTTATGACCGACCTCGGGAAGGGCACCATCATGGTGTTGGACAAGGACCTCCGGAAGGAGGAGGACATGTGGTCCAGCGGACTGGGCGACCAGGTCAACCTATCACTGAGATTGGCCCTGGCACGCGCCATGGGCAACCCCGAGCCGTTGCCCATAATACTGGATGACATCCTCGTGCGATTCGATCCCACAAGACGTTTGGGGGCGGCGAAGGCCATAGCGGAGGTGGCGGCGGAGCAGCAGGTGCTGTTCTTCACCTGCGACCCCGCGGTGGGAGACTCGTTCCGCCGCATAGGAGCGGATGCCACATTCCTGCGTCTGCAGTCCGGTCGGTTGCTCCCCGAAGGAGGGGAGGAGGTTCTGGGATGACCTCTACCAAGGAATTGGTAGAAAAAACCTGTTTTATGACTAGATTAAGGCCGTTTAAATAGGCAAATGAGCAAAAGTTATATATCCGGTCTGTACAATCGGCATGTCAACGGGAATGACAACCCGATTCACTAATCATCAGAATCACTATCATCTGACAATCAGATATAATGAAGAACGGAAATGGCCGGCAGACGACGAAGATCTGCCGGACAATGAGTACATAGGAAAGCGGAAGGCAGAATGTCTCCGCCGTCATACCAATTGGTGAATCGCAGATTGTTCCCGGCACCAGAGTAGGTGTTCGTATGAACATAGATCCCAGTACTACCAAATACATGGTCAAGGCCCGTATAAACGCCGACGGCATCGTAGAGAAGCCGGACGTCGTGGGTGCGATTTTCGGACAGACTGAAGGACTTCTCGGCGACGAGTTGGACCTGCGTGACCTGCAGAAATCAGGACGCATAGGCCGCATCGAGGTGGAAATCTCCTCCAAGGGCGGCAAGTCCGAGGGCATAGTCCACATCCCATCCAGCCTCGACCAGGTTGAGACCGTCATATTGGCCTCCGCTTTGGAGACCATAGACCGTGTCGGCCCCTGTAAAGCCGGAATAAAGATACTATCCATCGAGGATGTCCGCATCACCAAGCGTGAGAGGATCATCGAGCGTGCCAAGGAGCTTCTCAACGAGCTCATGACGCAATCCAACCAGACTGGTATAGACCTCACCGACTCCGTCCGCCAGAGCGTGCAGATGGAGGAGATCGTCCACTTCGGCAAGGAGCGTCTGCCCGCCGGACCGAACGTCAAGGACTCCGACGCCATCATCGTGGTGGAGGGAAGGTCCGACGTCCTCAACCTCCTGCGCTCAGGTATTAAGAACGCAATAGCCGTGGAGGGGACCAACATCCCCAAGACGGTCATGGACCTCTCCAAGGAACGCATCATCACCGCTTTCGTCGATGGTGACCGCGGCGGGGAGTTGATCCTGCGCGAGCTTTTCCAGGTGGCGGAGATCGACTTCGTCGCCCGTGCACCCCGGCCTTTGGAGGTCGAGGAGCTGACTCAGAAACAGATCACCAAGTCCCTCCGCAACAAGATACCGGCTGAGCAGTACATCGAGATGTACGGCATATCCGACGCCTTGAACGGCAAGAAGAAGGAGGAGCGGGAGGAGGAGAAGCCCCGTCGTTCCGAGAGGCCGCCCCGTGAGGAGAAGGAGGAGCGCCCCGCCAAGGACGAACGTCCTGCCAAGGAGGAACGTCCCCCCCGGGAAGAACGTAACGGCAGGGACGAGAGGCCGAAGAAGCGCGAGAGCCGCTTCGACACCGAGGCCGCTGAGCGCTTCAAGAAGAAGGAGCCTCGTGAGAAGAGGGAGTCCGCCCCCCGGCAGGCACCCAAGGTGGAGAAGAACCTCAGCGAGCAGCAGATCTTCTACCGCGACATGATCACGGACATGAGCACCAGCCACAACGCCAAGCTCATCGCCGACGGGGAGATCAAGCATGAGACCACCGTCAGGGAGCTGGTGGAGACCCTCAAGAACAACACTGACAAGCTGGATGCCATCGTCTTCGACGGTGTGATATCCCAGCGCATACTGGACATCGTCGCCGACAAGGGCATACCCGTGGTCGTCGGTGCCAAGATGGGCAGCGTCACCAAGCAGCCCAGCGGTGTCGAGATCTGGACCAAGGAAGACCTGATCTGATGGTAGAGAGAACCCCCTGGGACTCCGTCCCCGATCTCCACAGCACCGCCGACGTGCACATACCCTCCGACCCACTGGCAAGGGTGATCGGTCAGGAGGAGGCCATAGACCTGGCGAGACTGGCGGCCACCCAGAGGAGGCATCTCCTCCTGGTCGGCCCCCCGGGAACGGGGAAGTCCATGATCGCCCAGGCTCTTGCCCTCCATCTGCCCGCACCCCGTCATGAGGTCAGGGTGGTCCACAACCCCGAGAACCCGGAAAGGCCGATGGTCGAGGTGGTGACCGAGGATGAGGTGGAGTCCGAGGGCGTCAGCCGTCTATCGGCGGCCGGCGACCTGATCGAACCCAAGGACGCCCCCGGCAACGTGGCGCAGAGGCTGGGTTACAGATGCGGTTCCTGCAGTGCCCTGTCCCCTTACACTGAGCGGTCCTGTCCGCAGTGCGGGGCATCCAAACTGGACATCGACCGCAACAACAACCCCTTCGGCGACCTGCTCGGCGGTATGCTGGAATCGGCCATGAGCGTGATTCCGCAGACCCCGGTGGGGAAGGAGAAGGTTACCACCACCCGCATGCGTGGCGGAAAGGAGGAGGTCGTGGTCTTCGAGAGGGCCGGCGACCATATCCGCGTCCTCGACCAGAAGTCGCTGGAGAAGAGGAGGGAGCTTGAGAAGACATCGAACCGTAAGGTCGTCGTCCCTCTGAAGCGCAACCCCTTCGTGCTGGCTACCGGAGCGTCGGAGACCGAGCTCCTCGGTGATGTGAGGCACGACCCCTACGGCGGCCACCAAGGATTGGGTACCCCGCCCTACGAAAGGGTGGTGGCCGGTTCGATACATGAAGCTCATGAGGGTGTGCTGTTCATCGACGAGATATCCCACCTCGGACAGACCCAGCGTTACATATTATCGGCGATGCAGGAGAAGTACTTCCCCATAACCGGGCACAACCCGCAGAGTGCCGGGGCCTCAGTCCGGGTGGACTCCGTGCCCTGTGACTTCATCCTCGTGGCCGCCTGCAACATCCAGGACCTGGAGAACATACTCTCCCCGCTCCGTTCAAGGATAGCAGGGGGAGGGTACGAACTCCTTATGGACACCGGGATGCCCGACAACGACGGCAACCGCGCCAAATACCTGCAGTTCATCGCACAGGAGATCCAGATGGACGGACGCATCCCGCATGCGAGCATGGAGACCGTCAAAGGTCTGGTGAAGGAGGGGCGCCGTCGCGCCCAGGAATGGGACGACCACAGCAACCAGCTGACCCTGCGTCTGAGGGAGATGGGCGGACTCATCCGCGCTGCCGGCGACCAGGCCGCCAAGGAAGGTTCGGATCTTATAGAGCACGAACACCTGGAGAAGGCCCTGAAACGCGCCCGCACCGTCGAGGAGCAGATAAGGGCCCGCTACGGCTCTTACATGAAGGGGCTGTCCAAGGATGTCTCCGACTCGCAGAAGGAGAAATCACCCTACTACATGCAGAACCAGCATATGGGCGATCAGATGTTCCATTGAATTGGTTTGGACATCAGGATGCCATCCTCCCCGTCGCTGTAGTAGGCGGGAAGGACCCCCTCGACCACGAATCCCATACGACGGTAGAATTCCAACAGCCTGGTCTTCGAGTACCTCAGCTCCAATTTTATCATTGTGGAACCGTTGACCGTGGCACGGGCCTCGAACTCCCTTATCAATCTCGAGCCGATGCCCAGGCCACGCATCATCGGTGTGACCGAGAGCAGCATAACCCGGCACTTACCGTCCTCGGTGATGGCCCCGAATATGAATCCCAATATCCTCCCCTCCGGGGACTGGACCACCAACTGCCCTTGAGGCCAGACGGAGTGGAAGTAGAGGAACACCTCCGGGCGGTACTGTTCGTCGAACACGGAACAGGCCAGGTTGAAGACCTGTCCGATATCCGTTTCCTGGAACTCACGGATCAGCACAGTACGCCGAAACACCTCAAGACTGATAACTGCTTTGCATGGCGAATACATTTTTATCCTCGGATATGCAGATAACACCGAGGTGAATCATTGCCGAGGACAAGATTGGCTAAAGTCGAGGATGTGCCGGAGAACGGCACTTTAGGCGTCAAGACGCTTGATGGTAATTATCTTATCAGTAAGATGGACGGGGAGATTACCGTCCTTGAAGGGAGATGCACACATATGAAGGGGCCCCTGCGATTCGGCAAGGTCATCGACGGGTCGGTGAAATGCCCCATACACGGTGCCCGTTACAACCTCCGCACCGGGGAGGTGACCAAACAGGTCGCGATACCATTGATCGGCAAGGCAAAAGACCTGAAGAAATTCCCCGTGACCATACAGGATGGCGAGATATTCATCAAGGAGTGATATCCTCCTTCATCTTTCTCATCATCGAGCGGGCACGCATGATCGCCAATAACAGACACATCCCGGCCAGAGGCAGATAGCTGAGACCTAGGCCATCCTCGGAACCCTCCACCACCATGATGAAGGTCAGGTCGTCGTGATTCCCTTCGGCATCCACCACACGCAAGGTGCAGTTCCAGACACCTTCTTTGGCCACATGGAGCAAATGACTGCCCTCCCTCTCGAAAACCCCGTCTCCGTTCAGGTCCCAAAGGAATCTGTCTATGGCAACGTTGTCAAATGAACGGTTGGCCATCAGGAGAACCGTCTCACCTGCGCGATACTCCCGGTCCTCCCAATCCAACACTGCCACCGGAGGGTATGGGTCGATGGACCAATCCTCCCGGAAGACCGTGGCGAAGGCGTCGGCCACCGCTTCGGAGCGTATCAGGAACGCCAACTCCCGGTTCTTCTGAAATGACACATCGACCCAATTGAATGAAGACACCACCACGGTGTCGTCGACCACCAGGCCTTTGTTGTGTTGGAGACTGTACGGCCTGCCGCCTTCCCATAGTCTCCCCTGACACCCTCCCCAGGCATCGAATGCTGATGCCACCAGGGTGTTCCTTCCCTGGGAGTCGCCCATGAATGTGGAGTCCAGGAGAAGTCGGGAATCTACGCCTCTCTCACCGGCGTCCCTCATCCACCGCAGAGGGTTGTCGCCATGCACCCAAGTTGGCTGTACGTAGAACTGTTGGGAATAGGCTCGTGTCTCAGAATCATCCAGCAATGCCTTCAGCCACCCAGTGCCGTGGTCGGGACCTATTATCGGCGTCACAGTGGCCATGTGTGTGCTCACCGAATGATTCAGGTCGGGAATGAATGTGATGAGGGTCTGCGGCTGAAGATATGAATAATAGGTGCGCAGACAATGGGAATCGTGTCTTTCAGCGTCGCGGTCGGATCGGAATAGGTCCATCATCACCGCCGCCAATGATGAACTGTAGGACACCGCCCCCCAACCACGATTGGACTCGAAAGCCGATGTCCTCCAATTTTCGGATGTGACCATGACTTTCAGATCGTCGATAACGGCATACTTGGCGTGCATGAAGTCATATCTCTTGTAACCGTCAGCGCTCCTCAGCAGCCTTATGTCACATCCGGCGTCGGCCATGCTGATCAACCGCGATGCCGTGGCTTCGTTGATTCCGCCCACGGGAGCGCCTTCCAGCAGAACTTCCACCCTGACGCCGGAACGGGCCATATCAGCCAACAAGGCCATGACGCTCATGTTGTCCAGGTAGTAGAGCGATACCGATATGCTGTTCCGGGCGGAGAGCAGTTCCCGCATTATAGTGCTGAAACCATCCTCGGGGAAGGTGAAACCATGGACTTCGGCGAGATGTCCGGTCACAGGGAAGTTGGAGCGGCCGGGCACCGACACATACCAATCGTGCCTGGTGTCGGTGTCTAGCCCTGGTACCCTGACGGCCATCGAGCATCTGCCCAACCTCGGGAATGGCGGGCCGTCCCAGCCCGGCAGCAGACGGTCCACATCCCCGTAAACGAATGTGTCGAGGATGACGTCCCCATCCATCACATGGACCCAATCCCCCCTATCAGCCAGGATGAAGCTGCCCCGCCTCTCCATTTCAGATATCAGCAGGAGCTGCCTTCCGTCCATGTCCAAAAAAGTCTGATTCCCGCTGGCGATGACCAACTCCCCTCCAGGCGGGAGTGTTGTGCCCGCGGGAATCGTCAGGAACCCCTCCCCGTCCGTGACCGTCAGACCACTGAGGTCATGTGCACGCTGACCTACGTTGCTTATGATGACGAACTCCGAACTGTGCACCGGCATCACGGCGGTTATGAGGATGTCGCCTTCGAGCCCCCGCCCTACCTCGAGGACGGGAGCAGCCCCCAACGTGGGAAGCAACAACGATACGATGAGAATGAATGGAAAGGCCCGCATCCCTCATCCATGCCTCGGAAGGCATATCAGGACCGGCACTACAATCAGTTTAGATCTTCGAGACGAGGCCGAGCAGGGCCTCACGCGGGTCCTTGTGCTTGACCACGCCGGAAGCCAACAGAACACCGGAAGCTCCCAGTTCCAAGGCGGCCCTCACATCCTCGCCGGTCTTGACCCCGGCGCCGCAGAGGACCGCGACACCTTTGTCCACCGAACGTACGGCATCCACCGCGTCGGAGACGACCTCCGGGCTGGCGGTGGTCACGGATATGTCCCCGCCGATCAGCTCCGGAGGCTCAACGGCGATGAAGTCGGGACGGTAGAACGCCACCGCACCGGATGTCTCGACGGAATCCGTGCATACCACGCTGAGCAGAGACGAATCGCGGCACATGTACACGGCATCCTTGATGTCCGATAGCACCAATCGATGCTCGGAGTGGTTCAGGAGTGAACCGATCGCCCCTGAGGCGGCGACCATGGACGGCGTGACCCAACCTGTGGCCGATCCCGGTTTCCGGGAGTCCAAGTGCTGTGAAAGCACCGGGATGTCCACCGACCTCGCCACAGCTCCTAGCTCCGCCATCGGCGGACACACTGCTATGGATACCCCGGTCTCCTCGGCCACGGCCGAGCAGACCTCGGCCATCCGCAAAGCTGACAGGCCGTCGACCTCGGTGTAGGCCTTGAAGTTAACAATTACCGTGGGCAGACGGATCTCAGTCAAGGCGCATGCACCTTTCCTTCAAAGCATCGAGCACAGCGGGGCGGCTGGTGTACTCCATCTCGTCAGGACCCAGGATGGCGGGCATGAACGGTCCATGGCCGCGCATCATCATGCTGGCCTTGACGGCGTTGGTGCGCACCTCGTTCCACACCTCTCCGGCGAAGAAGTCGATAGGCTTACGGTCCCCGGCGGGAGCCTCGTATGCCTCAAGACCCTGGAAACGGCCGTTGTTGAGTTGGAAACCTATGCAGCAGATACGCGGCGGGCCATCGAAGTAGGTGGGGTCGGAATCCTCCACCGCACAGGGGTAGAACGCCCCGTAGTGGGAACCGCGCATCCATCCTGCCACCAGCATGGTGTTCATGTAGGGCTGGAGGTACTCGCCGACAGCGGGGAGTCCGTTCTGGCATCTGCATATGCAGACCGGGTCGTCCTTGCCGACGTACTTACCGGCGGTGAGGTTGAGCTTGTCGGTGCTGACCACGGCAGCGGTCCCGGCACCGGCACGGCTCTCTACCTTCTTGATGGCGTAACGGGTGGTGTCACCGAGAAGGGTGAGCATGCTGTAGGTCTCCTCCGGAGAGGACATGGTGACCTTCTTGGAATCAACCACGTCGTGTATCTCCATGTCGAAACCCTTCGTTGCCCGGGGGTCTATGACCAGACCGGTGGTGGTGAAGGGGTCCAGGAAAACCCTGGACAGAGGGAGCGAGTAAGCGGAAGGCTCGGTCTTGTCAGCCATGAAGAACAGCATCGGTTCGGAACCCCTCTCCTCGAAGGTCATCTCCGCGGCACCGGGGCCGGCTCCTTTGATGTTACCGCTGAAGGCGTCACAGAGGATGTCCTGACCGGCGGCGTAGAGTTTCATCTTCTTGGCTATCTCAGTGGCGGCCATGAAAGCGTTCCAGGCCAGCTCATGGACGTCGCAGTTGCCCTCTCCATTGTAATGGGACATGAGCAGGTTGATGTCATCCCCGACACGGGTGACATAGAAATCCTCGAGACATCCGGTTTTTATCCCTTCTGCCAGGATTTCCTTGGCGGCTTCCATCATGGAAGGATGCGGCCGGGAGTGTCCGACTACGGAACCCACATCGGCTTTGATCACTGATACGGTAATTTTCTCAGTCATAGTAAATCCACTCAGCGGTATGAATTGGAAATGGCAATGCATGAATATTATAAAAGGTTTGATACATGGCCGTTAGCCAGTATGATTATGGGGACAGAGTGGGTAATATATCCGTGATGTCATTTCATCATCATGAAGATGCTCATCGGAGGGGCATGGTCGGAAGGTTCGGGCGGGGATCGAATCGAGGTGATAAACCCCAGCGATCTGACCACGGTCGACACCGTGCCATCCGGGGATTCCAATGATGTCTCAGCGGCCGTCGATGCCGCCGAAGACGCTTTTCGGACATGGTCTGCCGTTCCGGCTCGGGAGAGGGGGCGCGTACTTCGCCAAGCGGCGGAACGGGTCAGGGGTTCCATTGATGACTTGGCCATGCTGTTGACGAAGGAACAGGGTAAACCTCTGGCAGAATCAAAGGGCGAGTTGTTGGGATTTGCCAACGTTCTCGACTATCACGCATCCATCTCGGGTACTATACACGGCAAGACCATGGACCTTCAGGGCATCGGGGATGGTCTCACATTAAGGGAGCCGTTGGGGGTCTGCGGGGCTATCATACCCTGGAACATGCCCGTGCTGATAATGGCCTGGAAGACCGCGCCCGCATTGGTCACCGGGAACACATTGGTGATGAAACCCGCCAGTGACGCCCCCCTGTGCTGTCTTCGCCTGGCATCCATACTGCAGGATTCGGGTGTTACCGATGGTGCGGTCAACATGGTCACCGGCGGCGGCATCAAGGCCGGGGAGCCGTTGGCATCCCATCCCAGGGTGAGGAAACTCTCCTTCACGGGGGCATCATCCACCGGGAAACGGGTGGCAGGAATCGCGGCACCGACGCTGAAGAGACTGACTCTGGAGTTGGGAGGCAGTGACCCCGCCATTGTCTGCAGTGACGCTGATATCGAAAAGACCGCGGATGGAATCGTGGCAGCCCGTTTCTACAACTGCGGACAGGCCTGCACCTCTCTGAAGAGGCTGTACGTGATGGACGATGTGGCCGATGCCTTGGTGGAGAGGGTGGTGGTCAAGGCCTCATCCTTGACGATGGGTGACGGCCTCGAACCGGGGACGCGTCTGGGTCCGCTGGTTAACGGCTCACAACAGCAGGCGATGACGGGGTTCATGGAGGACCTGGTCGGGAAGGGACAGGGTAACGTCCTGTGTGGAGGCAGCGCCCCGGATGGGGTCGGGTATTTCTTCCCGGCGACGGTTGTGGATAATGTTGACCCCGATTCCAGGATGATGCGTGAAGAGCTGTTCGGACCCATTCTACCCATCGTGAGGGTGGGCAGTCTCGACGAGGCACTGGAGATGGCCAACCAGGGACCTTACGGCCTGGGGGCGTCGATATGGTCAAAGGACCTGGGGACGGTGAGGAGATGCGTCAGGGAACTCAGGTCGGGGATGGTGTGGGTGAACACCCATCTGCGTGTGCCGGTGGAGGCGCCCTTCGGCGGTGTCGGGGACAGCGGCATTGGCCGTGAGAACGGCATCGAATCATTGGACTCCTATCTGGAGTGGAAGACCGTGATCCTGGGCTGACCATCATTTTTTTATCTTGGTTGACTATAGACGCGGCGGTAACATGGCCTTCCCAGTAAAAGACACCGCGACCATTGGCATAGATGACGGCGAAGTGACCGTCAAGGGTTGGATACAGGAGATACGCAATCTCGGCGGCATCTCGTTCATCGTGATACGCGACCGCTTCGGTACATTGCAGGTCACCGCTCCCAAGAAGAAGGTGGACCCCGCCCTGTTCGAGGAACTCACCACCCTACCGCGTGAGACCGTTGTCTCGGTGAGTGGAGAGGTGAAGGCGAGCAACCAGACCGAGCTTGGTCTTGAGCTCATACCCACAGCGCTGGAGGTGCATTCCCTGTCCGCAAGCCCGCTCCCACTGGGGGTCGTGGACAAGGTGAACGTGGAATTCGACACCCGTCTCAACAGTCGCTTCATGGATCTGCGCAAACCCGAGGTCAGGGCGGTGTTCTCCTTGAAATCACTGTTGTGTGAGCTCATCTCCGAGGCGATGAGGTTGCATGGATTCTGTGAGGTCCATACGCCGAAGGTGGTCGCCTCAGGAGCTGAAGGTGGCGCCACCCTCTTCCCGGTGGAGTACTTCGGTAAGAAGGCCTACCTGGCGCAGAGTCCGCAGCTCTACAAGCAGATGCTCATGTCCACCGGCATGGACCGTGTTTGGGAGATGGCCCCTGCGTTCCGGGCTGAGCATTCCAACACCGTGAGGCATGTATCAGAATTCATATCCTTCGATGGTGAGATGGCCTGGATCGAGGGTCAGAAGGACGTCATGGATGTCATGGAGGCCGTGATGCAGCACACCATAGCCGGTATGATCGAGAGGGGCGGTGAGCACCTCAAGACATTGGGGAAGGAGATCTCCCTGCCCAAGGCGCCATATCCCGTCCTCACCTATTCGGATTGTATCGATCGCCTGCAGAAGGCGGGCATGGACATCAAGGACGGGGATGACCTCGGGACAGAGGGGGAGAAGGTCATAGGGGATATCATGGCTGCCGAAGGCTACGACATGTACTGGATCATGGAGTACCCGACGGTGGAGAAACCATTCTACATCATGGAGAAGGACGGTACGCCGTACTCACACTCATTCGACCTTGATTACCGAGGACAGGAGATATCCTCGGGAGGTCAGAGGGAGCATCGCTATGATGTGCTCGTATCCCGTTTGGAGGAGAAGGGTCTGGATCCCGCCTCGTTCTCATCATACCTGGATGCATTCCGATACGGTATGCCGCCTCATGGCGGATGGGGTATAGGCGTGGAGAGGCTCCTGGTGAAGATGCTTGACCTGGGGAACATCCGTGAGGCCATCCTCTTCCCGCGTGACATGCACCGTCTTTCACCCTGAACACTTTCAGCGGACCCCCGGTCAAGGATATTTAATCACCACTGCATTTTAGTGGTATGGGAGACAACTACGAGCGTGAGCTCAAGAACATCCTCAGCGCCGAGGAGAAGGCGTTGCAGAGGATGCTGAAGAGCTGCTCGCTCGAGGAGAAGGAGGGTTACAACTCCATAAGCAAGAACCCTTTCATGGTGGTACGGGCCGCCGGTTCGTTGGGCTCCGACCTGGTGGCCATGCGCTGGGACATCTCATTCCCCATCGAGGTGAAGTCTTCCATCCACGATGTGCTCCGTTTCAGCCAGGGCCCGCAGCTCATGGAACAGGCCGACCGCATGTCCCAGGCCTGCGCCAACGCCGGACTGATACCGGTCTATGCGTTCAGGCTCAAAGGTTTCCGCGGCGACCCTTGGCGGCTGTTCTCGCTGCCGCGCGACAACTGTCTGAAGGGAAGGCACGCCCTGATCGCCCGACACATACCGGAGATGGAGAAGAACGGGAACGGGAATTACATAATGCGTTGGAAGGACGGGATGAAACTGTCATCTTTCATCTCCTACCTGGAGTTCCTGCGGTCAGAGGAGTGAGGGGCCGTCAGCACTCATAGGGCTCATCATCTGTCAGCCCGGTCTCTCGTCATCCGGCCTCCTCGGCTCTCCAGTGATGGCAGTCGATTAAAGCTTTACCCTTAAGCTTAAAAGCGGCGACCTTCTTCGCGGAACGATGACGGACGGTGCGTTGCTGTTCCTGATGATGGTCGTTCTCATATCACTCAGCGGAGTCCTGATGCCCGGACCGAACATGGCGGTGGTGATCGGCAGGGGAGTCGGTGACAGGTTCGCCGGTGCCCGGGTCTCGATAGGCCATGCGTTTGTGGAGATCCCGCTCATCGCCGCACTTTTCCTTGGTTTCGACCAACTAAACAACCCTGATGTCATAACGGTCATAGCGATATTGGGCGGGTCACTGCTGGTGATCACCGGCCTTCAGGCCTTGCGCGATCGTCACCAGGCATTGCAGGTTGCCGCATCCAGAGGAGGTTCGACGATCGCCCTGGGAGCGATCACCAGCGTCTCCAACCCCTATTGGTGGTTGTGGTGGGCCACCGTCGGTGCGGCACTGATAGCCACCGGCACCTCCTTCGGCCTTTGGATGTTGCCGGCATTCATCTTCTTCCACATCGGTGTCGACCTGGTGTGTTATCAGGGGATATCCATGACCATGTCCGCAACCGCCGACCGTGTGGACTCCGGATGGCTGAAGTGGGCCGCCATAGTGTCTGGCGGCATAATGCTGTTCTTCGGGGTCTATTTCCTCAGTGACGGACTGCTTTCGCTCATCTGAGCGATATCATCCTCTCCAAGGGGCGACGGGCGGCCTTGAGGACCTCTTCATCCAACTCCACCTCGGGACCCTCGTTCTCCAGCGCCTTGAGGACCGAACGCTGGTCGGTCATCTTCATCGGAGGGCAAACAGCGACCTCGGGCACATGGAACTTCTTCAACGGACTGTCCCGACGCAGACGGTGCAGAAGGCCGCGCTCAGTGAGAACGATGAACTCCTTTTCCTTGGAGTCCGCGGCATAGGCCAGCATCTGGGATGTGGAGCCGACCATGTCAGCCATCTCCAGGACCTCCATGCGGCACTCCGGATGGGCCATGACGACGGCTCCGGGGAACTCGGCCTTCATGTCCTCAACCATCTGCGGGGTGAACGCCTGGTGTGTGGGGCAGAAACCCTCCCATAGATGCATAGGTACTCCGGCCTTTTCAGCCACATAGGCTCCAAGGTTCTGATCGGGAACGAAGATCACCTCTTCGCCCTTCAAGGACTCTATCACCTTGACGGCGTTCGCCGATGTGCAGCAGATGTCCATCTTGGCCTTGGAGGCGGCGCTGGTGTTGACGTAACCGACTACCTTTGCTCCGGGCCTGGCTTGCTTGGCATCCTCCAACTGTGATGCGCTGCACATGTTGGCCATAGGACATACGGCATCGCCCTCAGGCATTATGACCTTCTTATCCGGGTTTAGGATCTTGGCGCTCTCCGCCATGAACGTCACACCGCAGAAGATTATCATCGGCTCGGTGACCTCGGAGGCCTTTATGGACAGGGCCAATGAATCGCCGACGAAATCGGCGATCTCCTGCACCTCATCGAGGCAATAATTATGGGCGAGCACCACAGCCCCCTTCTCCTCCTTGAGCTGTTGGATGCGGTCTCTGACGTTCATAAATCACCTCAGAGATGGAATTGTTTAAAAAAGTTTGGAGTTTCTAACAGTCGCGGTTGGGTATTGACCAACAACTTCTTCGGGTGACTAGTCACCAGATTTGATTTTTCATATCCGTTTCTGTCAATCTATATATAGTCTGAAAAATCTGAATTCCTTAGGTGTTCCGATGATTCGAAAAAGGAATTTATTGACCAAGGTATCGATATTGGCCATAGCGGCCTTGATGATCGGTGCCTTCGTGGTTACGGTCCCGATGAGTACCGATGCCAGCTTCAGCGGGGAGGGCTCGGGAACAGTTGCTGATCCGTATATCATAACCACGGTAGAACAGTTGCAAGCGATGAATGACAATCTCTCAGCCCATTACAGGTTGGGAACGATAATATACTTCGAGGATGAGGTATTCACACCGATAGGTAATGAGACGAATCCGTTCACTGGATCGTTGGATGGTAACAGCTTCTGGATTCTGAACATGACCATCAGCTCTACAGAGGATTATGTCGGTCTCTTCGGCCACACTGGACCGGGCGCATCGATAACGAAGCTCGGACTGCAGATGGCTAGCATCACAGGTAACGACCGTGTCGGTGCTCTCGTCGGCCACAACGGCGGAAACATCTCCGAGTGTCTGGTGAATGGTACGGTCACCGGTTATGTCTATGTCGGCGGTCTCGTTGGTGCCAACGAAGGTCTGATTATCAACTCTTACTCCACAGCGGCTGTTGAAGGCGATGCCGTTGTCGGTGGACTTGTCGGATGGAACAATGTCGGAGAGGTCAACAGGACTTACGCCGTGGGTTCCGTGGAAGGCAACACCGATGTCGGTGGTCTAGTTGGTCTTAACGCGGGTGGCGACGTCATAGCGTCCTACTTTGACAACCAGACCACAGGATTGACAGTCTCTGATGGTGGAGAGGGAAGGACCACCGAACAGATGAAGAACCAGACCACGTTCGTGGGATGGGACTTCGATGATGTCTGGAGGATCAACGAGGGAGTCTCCTACCCCCGCC
>PWNH01000136.1 GCA_003557905.1 Methanomassiliicoccaceae archaeon
AGCGCATCAGCGCTTCGTGGACATCCTCCATCCTCTGCAGGATGGCATCCGCATCATCCACCCTGCCGTCGCGGAGCAGGTCGAGGCATCTCCTCCGCAGCTCGCCGGGAACGTCGGCGAGGCCCATTATCCACGCTCTGTCACTTATGTTCAGAGCCTCGGGGTCAGGCAACGGCGCGTCGTTCAGTATCGCGTCCAACAGGAATGCCTCCGCCAACTCCATCATGGCGTCCTCCACGGCGCCGCGTTGGGATGCTGCGTCACCGAGGTAGGCGAGCATCCCGTCGTTGCGTCTCCGGCACTCCTCCAGGAAGGGCGTCGGGTCCTGACCGCGGTGGATGCTGTTTATCGCTTTCTTGCTCTCGCGGATGATCTCCCGCGAATCGCGGAACGACCTTTCGCGCAGCTCCTCGGCAGCGTCCATTGCTGCGACGAGCGGTGTGATGATCTCCTCGAGCGTCATATCAACCGCGCACCTGGCGCATGTGCTCCACCCTCTTTCTGATGACGTCGGGCTTGCCGATGTCATGACGTACGCGTATGGCATCACCGCGGACGAAACTCAGCGCCTTCTCGCAGTTCCTCTCCGCATCCTCGATGCTGTCGCCGAGACCGACGACGCCGACGGAGCGGGAGCTGCCGGTCACGAGCACACCCTCCTGAAGGAACACATTCGCGTAATAGGAGACGGCGGAGGAGTCGTTTACGCCCCGCTCGTCCACGTATATCGGCTTGCCGGAGACGGACTTGACGCCGTATCCCTCGGGGACGACGTACTTGCACACCGTGGCCTTCTTGAGGAACTCCACGTCCTCGGTCAAAGTGCCGTCGGCCATCGCTTTGCATATATCCGTGAACCCGGTGCTCAGTATCGGTAGTACGTTCATTGCCTCCGGGTCTCCGAAGCGGGCGTTGATCTCGATTATCCGCGGTCCGTCGCGGGTGAGCATGAACTGTCCGTACATCACACCGACGTACGGGCATCCCTCGGCGGCCATGGCGTTTACTATCCTCTGCAGTATCGCCAAGGCCTCCTCCTTCTCCTGAGGCTCTATGAACGGAAGCAGGTGGTCGGCATCCGAGTAGGAGCCCATCCCGCCGGTGTTCGGGCCAACGTCGCCTTCGAAGGCGCGCTTGTGGTCCTGCACCAGGGGCATGGGTGCTATCGTCTTGCCGTCACAGAACACCATCAGGGTGAACTCCTCCCCGATCGCCCTCTCCTCGAATATCACACCAGCACCGCCGATGTCCTGATCGAAGATCTCACGCACGTACGTCTCGGTGTCCTCCAGGCTCAGGAGATGCTCCCCCTGCACCTTGACGCCCTTGCCTCCGGTCAGGCCTACGGGTTTGACCACCAGTTCGTAAGGGGCGTCCTGGATGTAATCCAATGCCTTCTGCAAGGAATGGAACGTCGCATGCCCGAGGTTACCCGGTATGCCGTGCTTGTCGAGGAGTTCGCGCATGAAGGTCTTCGACGTCTCTATGCGTGCGGCATCCTTGCTCGGTGATGCACAGCGGATGCCGGCGTCGCTGAGCGAATCCACGATGCCGATGCCCAAAGGGGCCTCCGGACCGACGAACGCGTACTCCACGCCGTTGGCCACGGCGAAGTCCACTATCGCCTTAACGTCCATCTCGCTGACGTTCATCACCTTGGCCGCACGGCGGCCGATGCCGGGGTTGTCAGTGCTCATGGCCGCGAATATCTCCGCCCCGCTGCGGTGCAGAGCCTCAACGGCGGCATGCTCCCTGCCCCCTCCTCCCACGGTAAGAAATCTGGTCATGTTGGAAACCTCAGATGCCCAATGCGGCGATCAGGCCGTCGATGCCCTCGCCGGTCTTCACGCTCACAGCGTGAAGCTCTTTGCCGGTTATGCGGCGGTAGTCGTCGGCGATACGCTGCACGTCCACCTCCATGTACCCGGCAAGGTCCACTTTGTTTATCGCCGCCACATCGGCGGCATGGAATATGTCAGGGTGTTTGCGCACCATGTCATCACCTTCGGTGACCGATATGAGCACCAGACGCAGGTCGGTGCCCAGCGGGAAGTCCGAGGGACAGACGAGGTTGCCCACGTTCTCAATGAACAGCACGTCCACCTCATCCAGGTCCAAATGCTCGATGGCATGGTCGACGAGATGGGCATCGAGATGGCATTCGTGGCCGGTGTTGCAGTTGACAGCCTTCACACCGGCATCCTTCAGCCTGGCGAAGTCATCGTCACCAGTCACGTCGCCGGCGATGGCGGCGACCTTCACACCTTTACCGGCAAGGCGCTCAGCGATCTTTATGACCAGGGCTGTCTTGCCGGCGCCGATGGAACCCATCACGTCTATGGAGCGTACGTTGCTCTCGCGGAGCAGGGCGTGGTTCTCCTCGGCGAGACGCTTGTTCTCGCCGAGCACATCCAACTCCATCCCTATCTCGGTGATCTTGTGCACGCCCTTGAATCTAGGAAGGGGGTATTAACTGTTGCCACCCTCACGGAGATATAAAAAACAAAATAAGGCCCTAGCACTTTCGGTTGATTGTTGGCATGAGCTATTCCCAGACATTATCAGACAGATTGGATTCATTGCAGGCCGCTAACGGCGACGTCCTGAGGGTCACTTCGGGCGATAGGACGTACGAGGGCACCTTGATGCCCCATCATGATTTCAGCGACCCAGACGTGCTCGTTCTCAAACTGAAGAGCGGGTACAACGTCGGCATCAGGATCGACGGCGCTGACGGCATCGAGCTGGTGCAACGTCCCGAGGCACCGATTCGTAAGCAGAAGGAGAAGACGGTCGCCGGAGACAAACCCCGTATCGCCATCATCGGCACCGGCGGCACAATCGCTTCCTTCGTCGATTACCGCACCGGCGCGGTGCATCCCGCATTGTCCACCGACGCCCTGGTGTCACAGGTCCCGGAACTCGGGGATCTGGCGGAGATAGATTCCAAGGTGCTGTTCTCCATATTCAGCGAGAACATGGCACCGCAGCACTGGCAGGAGCTGGCTTTGGCCGTGGCGAACGAATTGAACAAGGGCGCCGAGGCGGTCCTCATCCCTCACGGCACGGACACCATGGGCTACACCGCCGCGGCGTTGTCATTCATGCTCGGGGAGATACCGAGGCCGGTCATACTCGTCGGTGCGCAACGCTCATCGGACCGTCCGTCGTCGGATGCCGCCAGCAACCTGTTGGCCGCCGCACGTTTCGCCATCGAGCAGGATGTCGCCGAGGTCTGCGTGCTTATGCACGACAGCCCCTCCGACGACTCCTTCGCGGTGCATTTCGGCACCCGTGTCCGTAAGATGCACACCTCACGCCGCGACGCCTTCCACAGCATCAACGTGGCACCGTTGGCGAACATCTCCCCTGGCGGTGTCGCCGTCAATCACCCCCACCGACGCAAGGGCGACGTCAAGGTGGAAGCCAGGATCGGATTGGAGAAGGACGTGGTCCTGCTGCAGTACTTCCCGGGAATGAGACCATGGCACTTCGAGCGCGCCATATCCGGCAGTCACGGTGCCGTCGTCGCCGGTTCCGGACTCGGTCACGTGAACAAGGAGATGGTGGAATTCATTTCCAAAGCGATCTACGGAGGAACGCCGGTGGTGATGACCAGCCAATGTCTCAACGGCGCAACGAACCTGGGCGTCTACGACACCGGCCGCGACCTCTTGAAGGCGGGCGTCATAACGGTGGACGACATGCTGCCGGAGACCGCCTACGTGAAGCTGATGTGGTCCCTTGCCAACAGTGACGACGTCGCCAAGACGATGAGGACTCCCATTGCCAACGAGATGTCGGAAAGGAGGGAGATGCATGTCTGAGCACGAACTCACCTGCGGTATCGAGATCCATCAGCAATTGGACACCACCAAGCTGTTCTGCTCCTGCCGCTCCGAACTGGTGGAGAGTGATGAGAAGACGTTCCTGCGACGCTTGCGACCCACCGCCAGCGAGATGGGGGAGATGGACCGTGCTGCCCTTCTCGAGTCGCAGAAGCGCTTGTTCTTCCGCTATCAGGCGCCGCCAGGGGTGAGCTGCCTCGTCGAATCCGACGAGGAGCCTCCCCACGTTGCCGACGTGGAGGCCACCGACACCGTGCTGACTTTCGCCACGATGTTGAACGCCCGCATCGTCGACGAGATACACTTCATGCGCAAGCTGGTCATCGACGGCAGCAACACCTCCGGTTTCCAGAGGACCGCGCTGATCGCCATGGACGGCCATCTTGACCTGAACGGCAGGAAGATCGGCATACAGTCCATCTGCCTCGAGGAGGATGCGGCGCGCAAGGTCGATGCCGGCGACGGGGAGATAACCTACCGCCTCGACCGCCTCGGCATCCCTCTGATCGAGATAGCCACCGGTCCTGACATGCACACCCCGGAGGAGGTCAAGGAGGTTGCCCTGAGGCTCGGTACGCTCCTGCGGGCCACGAAGAGGGTCAAGAGGGGCATCGGCTCCATACGTGAGGACTTGAACATCTCCATCCCCGGCGGTTCGCGCATTGAGATCAAGGGGGTGCAGGAGCTGCGCCTCCTGCCGCTGTACGTGGAGAACGAGGTGAAGAGGCAGCGCATGCTGCTCCGCATACGCGACATCCTGTCGGAGAGGAACGTTGCCGAGGTGGGCTACGAACCGATAGACGTCACTGACATCTTCAAGGACTGTCCTTCGAAAGTCATCAAAGGCGCATTGAAGGACAAGGGCAAGGTCATCGCCGTGAAGCTGCCCGGTTTTGCTGGTGTGCTCAACGGCGACGGCGGTTCGTTGCGTTTCGGCTCGGAGTTGGCGGGCCGCGCCCGTACGCGTGGTGTCAAAGGCATATTCCATTCCGATGAGCTGCCGGCATACGGCATAGAGCAACCGTACGTCGACGCGTTGAACGAGAGGCTCTCCATGCAGGATGGCGACGCCTTCGCGATATGCGCCGCTCCCAAGAGGAAGGCCATGGAGGCGCTCGAGTTGGTCGTCGTCCGTGCCAACGAAGGCCTCGTGGGAGTGCCGGAGGAGACCCGCGACCCGCTGCCCGACGGCAGCTCCCGTTACTCGCGCCCCCTGCCCGGCGCGGCGAGGATGTATCCGGAGACGGACGTCCCGCCGGTCAGGGTGGACGAGGAGCGTCTGAAGAAGATAGAGGACAACCTGCCGGAACTCCCCGACGAGGTGATAGAGCGGCTCGTCTCCCAGTACAAGGTCAACGACCAGCAGGCCGCCCAGCTGGTCCGTGGCGGCAAGGACGAACTGTTCGAGATGCTCGCCAAGGGTTCCGACATGCCATCGGTGGCGGCCACGACCTTGGCCAACACCTTCCCGGAGATGGAGCGCGACGGTCTGAACGTCGACAAGATCGACGATGACGGCCTGCTGTCGGCGTTCCGGCTTCTCAGCGAGGGGAGGTTCGCCAAGGAGGCTCTGCCCACGCTCCTCAGGGAGATGTGCTCCGGCGTCACCGCCGCGGAGGCAATTGAGAAACTGGGTCTCAGCGCCATGGACAGCGATGAGGCGCTGAGCGTCGTCAGGGGGATAGTCTCCGAGCGCAGGGACTTTGTCATCGAGAAGGGGATGGCCGCCATCGGACCTCTGATGGGCCCGGTGATGGCCGAGCTCCGGGGCAAGGTCGACGGCAAGGAGGCCAACGCACTACTCGCCAAATGCATCAAGGAGCTGATTCCGTGAACTGTGAGACCGAGCAGAATGTCCCCGTGATGACCATCGGCCTGTGCATATTGTCCGGCCTGCTGATAATCGCCAACGCATGGTGGTTCCAGGCGGAGGGCATCATGCTCTATGACTTCGGCATAGACCCCGTCACGTTCTACACCCTGATGTCCACCATGGGATTGGCGGTGGCGCTGATCGGCGGGCTGATGTACATCGCACCACTGTACACCGTGAACCTCGCCAAGGTGGCCATGGTCCTGTCCCTGTGCACCTTCCCCGCCGGGGGAGGATTCGCCCTCGGCATGCTAGCTGGTTTCGCTGCAGGATTCACAGGGATATTCTGCGGACCGTCACCGCCTGATCTCGAGGACATCGAGGCGTTCGAAGAAGAGTGATTTGGATCCCAGCTTCTTCACCTTGTAGCGGTCCAGCATACCCTCCATCTTCCCGTGGTCCATCAGGGAGCAGGTCACCACGACCAGGCTGCCATCGGGGTTCAGGTGGTCGTCAGCTCCGTCCAAAAGTTTCCTCAGGGGCTCGAGGCCATCCTCGCCGCCGGACCACGCCGCTGCCGCCATCCCCTCATCCTGCACCGGCAGGTAGGGGAGGTTGAAAATTATGAGGTCGAAGGTACCGTGCACGTTCTCGTAGATGTCGGATACACGGACCTTGAGCTCCACTCCGTTGTCCTCGGCGTTGACTATGGTGCACTCCACCGCCATCGGGTTTATGTCCACCGCCGTCACGATCGCACCGGCCTTGGCGCAATGGATGGCCACTATCCCCGATCCGCAGCCTATCTCCAGGACATCATCCCCTGGACTGACCTCCAGTGACTCTATGAGGAGTTGGGAGTCCTCGTCCGGGGAGTAGACGTCCGGAAAGACCTTGATGCTGATTCCGGGGTCGAACAACATGATGATAAGATAGATTTCACACTTATTTATACGGAGAGTCCTTTTCCAAAAACCGTGCAGTTCCTGAGCCTGCTGTCCTTGGCCGTCGTATTCATCACCATAGGTGTGCTCCTGTCCAGGAGGTACGAGGTCACCTATGTGCTAATCCTCAGCAACCTGTTGGTGTTCACGCTGGGCATATTCGCGGCATTCAACAGCGGTGTCTTCGGCTGGGTGCAGTTCGAACTCGGTTTCCGTCCGTCCTATCTGGAGAGCGGTGAGAGGCTGTACACCATGGTGACGCACATGTTCGTGCATGCGTCCTTCCTGCATGTGATGATGAACATGCTCTTCCTCTTCCTGATCGGCACGCAGCTGGAGAAGAGGATCGGCCGTGACCGTACGATCGCCGTGTACTTCATCGGCGGCCTATTGGCGATGGCCACCGAGTCGGTGCTGCAATGGTCGCCGGACACCGGTTTCTCAACGATACTCCTGGTGGGCGCTTCCGGTGCCGTCTCGGCGCTGATGGGCGCCATGCTCCTGCTGTACCCTCAGGAGGAGATACCCTTCTTCCTCGGTCCCATATTCATGCAGCGTGTGAAGGTCTGGTTGTCCGTGGGGACATGGTTCCTGCTGCAGGCCTTCCTGCTCGTGGCCGGTATGGAGATGGGCGTCGCCTACGGCGCCCATGTGGGCGGTTTCCTCGGCGGGGCCCTCATCGCCCGCCTGGTCGTTGAAGGGCGCACGATGACCGTCGAACGTCCCTTGGACCCTCAGGAGTTGCAGGTCTTCGCCCGCACCCCTCGGGCACGCAAGGCATTGGACGAGGTCGCCAAGGCCGACGAGGACGGCATCCGGCAAGCTTGGATGGAGGAGTTCGTGGAGAACGCCACCTGCCCCCATTGCGAATCGAGGCCGGAGATGAGAGGGAATAAACTTAAGTGTCGCTGCGGACTTGAAGTAAAATGGAGATGACACCTGCCACCTTGGACATACTGACCGTCGGCCACCTTGTGAAGGAGAACGACGTTGTGAAGGAGGCCCATTCCACCTCCACCCTTATACGCAGCGGTGACAAGACGATCGTAGTGGACACATCATCCCGTGAGAGACGGGACGCCATCAAGTATTCGCTGAAAGCGTTGAAGGTGGAGCCCAAGTATGTGGACATCGTCGTCACCACCCACGCCCACGCCGACCACATGGGTAACGACGAGCTGTTCCCCAAGGCACAGTTCATCGTCCATGAGGAGGAGGGCCTGACCGAAGGCCACCGCGTTATGGAAGGGGACATCCTGGAGATCGCTCCCGGCGTGGTCATAATACACACCCCCGGACACAGCCGCGGCAGCATATCCGTCTTCGTGGACGGCGACCAGCGTTACGCCATCACCGGCGACGCCGTGCCGCTGGAGGACAACTTCCGCAGGATGGTCCCCCCTGGCATACATTTTGACCGTGAGATCGCTTTGCAAAGCATTAATAGGGTGGGAGAGTTCGCCGACATCATAGTGCCGGGTCACGGTTTCCCGTTCCCGGTCCGAAGGTGATTCAGATGGAAGAGTCAGACGTCATTTACGCGGAATGCCCCGATTGCGGAGAGGTGACTCTGCATGAGGTCCTGAAGGGCAAGATCGGAAAGGCCTCGTTGGAGGCGACCATACGCTGCCAGGATTGCAACAGGGTGCACGCCGAGACCATAAGGCAGCCGGAGACGCTCATGGTGCCGGTCATAGTCAGTGATGGCGACGAGTCCATACGCATGAGCACCGAGCTGGAGTCCGATGACCTTCTGGTCGTGGACGACGAGTTCTTCGTCGACGACGTTTACGTGAAGATAACCGCCTTGGAGCAGAAGGGCGGCAAGAGGGTCAAGAAGTCCCCGGCGCCCGATATCGAGGTGATATGGGCCAAGCGCTTCGACCGCTTGAAGATCAAGGTCTCGATAAACAACATCCATAAGACCTTGGCCCGGACGATAGAGGCCGCCCCGGACGAGGAGTTCGCCATCGGCGACACCATGACCTTCGGGAAGGACGAGGTGGTCATCCACGCCATCAAGGCCCACCGGAGCATGGTGCGACGCGGTGCCGTTGAGGCGCGCAAGATCGTGAGGATCTACTGCAAGCTCATGCGGAAGACCTATTCCTAGGCACCAGTATGTGATCTAGGACATCGGCGATGTTCCTCGACTCGACGGTGACGTCAGCAGCGTTGATGACCTCATCGTCAATGGGGTTGAACGCTATCGAGAAGCCGGCGTTCTCGAACATCTTCACGTCCACGAACGAGTTTCCGATGGCGACGGTCTCCTCCTTCGGCACACCGTACTGAGCCATGAACTCCCGCATCTTGATGCCCTTGTCCGAAAGGTCCACGTTGAGTATCCCTTCCCCCACCAACGTCCCGTCACCGTTGGTGATGAGGGTGTTGGCCGCGTAGTCGTCGAAGTCGAATCCCAACGCTATGCGCTGGGCGGCGATGTCTATGCCCCCTGACACTATGACCGATGTGATGTCGTTGTACCGCAGGGTGGCGATGGTCTCCTGCAGGCCGTCGATGATGGGCATGTTGCGCAACGCATCGTTCACGTCGTCGATGGACATGTCCGCCTTGACGGTCTTCCACAGCGCCACGTCACGGCGTATGAACTCCGCCTCGTCTATCTTGCCGTCCTTGAAGAGCTGCAGGTTGTGGCTGTTGTCCACTTCCATCACGTCATGTACCCATTTCCATGACGAGACGTAGTCGAACAACACTCCGTCCATGTCGAACACGACCAGGCGATAGGGGCTTTCGCGCACGACATGCGATATGGAAGGTTAATTAAAAAAGTTGAGTTATCATGATTGTATGATAACAATCGTGGGAACCGGCCACGTGTTCCGCATCCAGGAGCAGGTCTCCTTCATAGTCAGGAACAGCTGGCCCCAGGCGGTCCTGGTGGAACTGGACCCCCAACGGTTGGAATCCATACGCACCCCCATCGATCCGGGGAAGGCCAAAGCGCCCTGGTTCTACAAGATGATGGCGCAGCAGCAGACCAGACTCGCCGAGGAGTTCGGCGGCACGGTGGGCGGCGACATGCTGGCCGCCGTGGAGGCGGCGGAACGGGTGGGTGCGCAGCTCGTGCTGATAGACGACAACGCATCGATAGCCGTCAAGAACCTCCTGGCCGCAATGCCCGCCCGGGAGAAGATACGTCTCGTCCTCTCCTCATTGCAGGGCAGGATGGCTACCAAGAAGACGGTGGAGAGGGAATTGACGAGGTTCAGCGACGATGAGGATGATTACGTCGGCGAGCTCCGCGAACAGTTCCCGTCCATGATGAAGGCCCTCATCGACGACCGCAACGAACGGATGGCGGACCGCATCCGCCACGCCTCGGGACGTTTCCAGAAGATCATAGTGGTGGTGGGAGACGCCCACGTCGAAGGCCTGGTCACCCTGCTTGACGGACTAGAGGTGAAAAAGATAAGGCTGAAGGACATTCTCGACCCGCAGAGGATGGACACCATCCGTCGCGAGCTTTGCCAAGACGAGGTCAGTAAATGAAGGTAAGGTTGCTCTCCTACACCCAAGACGCGGACCGCTTATGCGCGGCCGCCGGTCAGTCATGCTACTCCGGAAAAGGGGCCTCCTCCGTATTGGAGGGCACTGACAGCGAGCAGGCCGAACGCATCCTCGGCAAGATAGTCGGCATGGGGCACCACTCGGTGATAGAGCATGCGGTGTTCACCTTCTCCGTGGAAGGTGTCTCCCGGGCCTTGACGCATCAGCTCGTACGTCACCGCGTGGCATCGTACTCCCAACAGAGCCAACGATACGTGTCCCTGAAGGATGCCGGCTTCGTGACGCCGCCCAGCATCGCCAAGTCCCCCAAGCTCAAAGCGCGTTACAACGAGATGATGGACAGCATATGGCATGCCTACCGGGAGTTCGCCGAGGAGGTGCCCAAGGAGGATGCGCGTTATCTCCTGCCGAACGCATCCACCACCAACATCACCATCACCATGAACGCCCGCGAGCTGCTTCATTTCTTCTCGCTGCGCTGCTGCAACCGTGCCCAATGGGAGATACGGGACATGGCCGACAGGATGCTGGCCTTGTGCAAGTACGTCTCGCCGGTCATTTTCAAGGACGGCGGGGCGCCCTGCGTCCGCGGCCCCTGCCCCGAGGGCGATCTGAGTTGCGGCGACCCGCGATGAGCCAGTGCTCCGACGCCAATCCCTCCAGCCAGGCCGGAGACAATAACGCTTAAATACAGAATATCCTTAACCTGGTTTACTCGGTGAATGAAATGGGAAAGATTAGACCCACTTATATCAAGAGAGTATCGATCGAGCTGCTCGAGAAGTACCCTGAGGCCTTTAGCGATGACTTCGAAGAGGCCAAGAAAATGGTCAACATATTGTGTGATGTAGACTCGATAACCATGCGCAACCGTATCGCTGGATATCTGGTCAACTACCGCAAGCAGCTTGAGTTCTGAGCTGATTGCGGTCGTAAGATTTTTCTCTTCACCGCACGACAAACCGCCCGAGTGGGGTAGCTAGGATATCCTGTGAGATTGCGGATCTCTTGACCCGGATTCGAATTCCGGCTCGGGCACCACTCATTCTTCCTTGAAGCCCTTCCTCTCCGCCACATCGAAGTTTCCGGGCGGGAGTATCCTGCCCAGTTCTTCTTCCGGGACCTGGAACTCACGGGCGAGGTTCGCCACCTGCTTCCCGCGCTTCTCCTTGCTGGGACGTATCACGACGTAACGCTGAGCGCGCTTCCTGATGAGCGAAGCGGGTGCGCACATGATCTTGCGGGCACCCTCGTACTCCACCTCCCCCACCGCCAGCTCCACCGGCAGGTGGTAGAGGTAGTTCCTCTTGCCGCGCACGATGAACGCGCCGCGAGGAACGAACTCCCCCGGCTGCGGCGTCTTGCTCACCTGGTCGGGCGTTACCCAATAGGCCGCACCTTCCGCGAAGCAGGAGGTCCAGGCCTTGGACTGTGCCAATGCGAACGTTGCCGCCTCGCGCAGGTCGTCCTCACCGGCATCACGGCCGTCCTTTATGACGATCGACGGGGCACCATGCACGTCGGCGTGGACGTAGACGTCGCTCTCCTTCAGATGCTTCTTGACCAACTGGTCGTTGGTCTTGGCATCCCTGCCCCCCATGACCAGCTTACCGGATGAGGTGACGAACCACTTGTAACGTTCGAACCAGAACTGCTTCGTAGGTTTGGCGTCCGAACGCTCGGCCTCCTTCTTCGCCAGGCCCTTGAGTCTGCGGTCCCTCTGCAGCTCGGTCTCCTTCAGCGCCGTCTCGGCGCGCTTGGACTTCTCGCCGATGTCCTTGCCCTTCTGATACAGTATGGAGGCATTGGAGTCCGGTCCCTCGCGGTAGTCCAGAGGGACGTCCATCTCATCGAGTATAGCCACGACGGTGTTCTTGGAGGGGTCGATGGAGCGCACGAACGGTATCTTCATGGCCCCTGCCTTGAGCTTGTCCCAATCCAGTTTGCGGGACTGCTCGTCCAGGACCTTCAGCAGCTCAGTGACCTGTTGATAATTGGTGTATATGGAGTCGGCCTTGGCCTTGAATGCCACCGCCTCCTCCTGGTAGTTGTGGATGGTCTCGCGCTGACTCTCTATCCTTCTCTCCAGCTTTTGGATCTGAGGGTCCACGATGGCCTTCTCCTCATCGTCCTGGAGTTGGGAGACGTATTCGTCCAAGGCGATGGAGAACGAGTCCCTCATTTCCTGCTCCAGGGAGGCGTTGCTTCTCAGCAGCACCGGGGAGACATCCACCATCTTCTCATCGTCCTTGTACACCGTCGGCGAGCGCGTTCCGATGACCTCATCGATGAGCGCACGCATCTCCCTGTACACGACGGAAAGCGCCTGAGCGTCCAGCTCGGAGAGCATGGTGTTCTTCCCGATCCCGCTGCGGAGACAGACCTCCTCGGCATACTGACCGCCGAGATTGGCCGCTGTCGCCAGCGTCCGTACCAGGTCAGAATCGGAGTCCTTCACGGCGGCGAGGAAACCCCCCTCGTCGGCCTGGGTGGGGTCGAAACGCCCCGCGGGCATGGAATGCTCCGCGCCCGGCCGCACCTGACGGTGCCTCCAGCTCTTCTGCACGATGCAGTTGAGGATCTTGCCCTCCGTCACCAGGAGCACGTTCCCTCCGCCGAAGATCTCGAAGATCAGGTGTATGGGGGACTCCCGTGAGGAAAGCTCAACGTCCACGATACGGTCGAACCCCACCTGTGTGACGGCGTTTATGCGTGAGTTCCCTATCTGTTTACGGGCATAGGAGGCGAAGGACGAGGGCATCTGCGGCGTCTCAGGCTTCTCCTGCGCCAGATACAGCCACTTCTTCTTTTTGAAGAACAGCTCCCGCTTACCCTGCCCTTGGACGTTGATACGGAGGAGCACGTTGCCGTCGCCCCAGTGGAATACCTTGTCGACGTAGGAGCCCACGAGCTCCTGCATCTCCTCCACGACCGCGCGGACATCGAACGTGCTCATCTCCTTCTTCATGGGAAGCGGATTAGAGCGCCTGGTAACATAAAGTTATTGTCGGGCACCAGTTCAGCGACGGAACCTCCCCAGCATGTAGGCCATGAAGAATATCATCGCCGCTATCGCCACCACCAGGACCGTATCGGACGCCAAATCCTCCACAGCCACCATGGTCGGGACGGCGTCTGCCAACGTACCATCTGCGTTGGCGATGGTCATGAAGGAGACGTCATCGTATCCCGCCATGGAGATGAATACGGCCACATTCGACCCACCCGCCGCAGGGGGAAGATCAAGGACAATCATCCCGTGAGCATCGGTGGAGGCATTGTACCAGGTCTGCCCAAGACGCACCGAGACATCAGCATCCTGCAGAGGTCCCGATGAATCGATGATCGGTCCGATGTTAAGCGTTAGGTTCACGGAGACCGTCATGGTGTCCGTGCCGTTGTTTCCGGCGGCGTCAGAGACATTGAGGGTGATGGTGAAGATGCCTGACCGGTTGAATTGATGCTGCACCACTGGCTGGTCGTAACTCACTTCTCCGACGCCATCATGGAAACTCCAATCATACGATGTAACGCCAACATTGTCAGTTGAGCCGCTGGCGTCCAGGGTCACGTTCTCACCCATGGATATATGGGCGTCATCGCCAACCACGGCTGCGGGGCTCTCGGTGTCGAGCACCGTCACGATTATAGTGTCACTGTTCTCAAGGCCGGAGGCATCCCTGACGGTGAGTGTTACCTCGAATTCCCCCACCACGGGGAATTGGTGGATTAGCGCAGCAAGATGGGACGTCACAGTAACCGCGCCGTCATCGAACGTCCAGGTGTGGTTGGTTATTCCGATGTTGTCGCTGGAGCCGTCGGCACTCAACAGCATGGTCTCGTTCTGCCCCACGGTACGGTCCCCGCCCGCATCAGCGTTCGGTCGTATGTTGTCGAACAGTGATATCAATGGGAGGTGATCGATGTTCGCACCGAACGGTATTTGATACTCGTCCGGGAAGCCGGGATTGGCGGAGAAGTCCTGCCAATGATTGCCCCCTCCGTTCTCCGTGGTCTCATTCCAGCGGTTTACCCCTTGGTCCGTGGCATGGTTGTTGTTGAAGAGGAAGTTGTTGTTGTAGAGCAGGTTGCCGTTGCTACCCATTGAAACCATGATCCCCAATTGATTCGATATCAGGTCGTTCCCCTTTATGCTGTTTTCAGGGGAGTTGGCGATCGCAATCCCATCTTGTGAAGCTCCAAAGACCCTGTTGTAGGCTATAGTGTTCTCTGACGAGGAGTCCTGCACCAATATCCCGATCACATTACTGGTCAGATTGTTATGCCTGATATCCGCTCCATCGCTGAAAGCGAGGGCGATGCCATAGAATCCTCCGGTGAAAACATTGTCACTAGCCTGACCCGAGTCTGCCGATTGGAACCGGAGGCCCGTATCAATACTATCTGCCTGATTGTACCTCACGTCAGCAAAGATGGACGAACTCATGGAGATGGCGAAATCGTTCGCGGTCAGGACGTTGTTCCAGATCGTTGCATGGTCGGAGAAGGTCATATGTATCCCGTACTCCGCCCCGGAGATGTCGTTGCCATTGACGTACGCTTCAGAGGACGACAATACCCTGAGCCCATGATCCACCGCCGTAACGTGGTTATCGGTGAACACCAGACCATCGCTGCTGCTGATATAGGCCCCGTCATTCTGTCCGGAGATGGTGTTGTTCACGACCCTCAGGCCGACCGAGCCTACGGCGTGCATACCGTGATCATCATTGTCGACGATGGTGTTTCTCTCAAAGACGTTGAAATCGGAATCCTCCAGTTCTATGCCGATGGAGCCGTCGTCAGAGAAGCTGCTGTCAAGGAAGGTGTTGTTATGGGAGTTGAAGATGTAGACTCCCTGAGTGTTCTCGTTCACGGTGTTGTACGTCACAAAGTTCCCATCAGAATTCTGAATGAACAGTCCGCGGTTGTTCTGCTCCATGGTGTTGTTGTCAAGGGTGTTATCGAAAGAATTGGTGATCCGTATCCCATCGCTACTACCGCCATGGATGCTATTCCCTCGTAAGGTGTTCTGTGTCGAGGAGTCTTGGACGCTGATGCCTATCGAACCATCGATGATCGTGTTGTTCTCCACCAGGTTGCCGCTGCTGGAGATCATCAGGGTCAGGCTCGTGCCGGTGTTGAGGATGAATGTGTTGTCCCTGATGATGCTGTCCAGCAGGGTTCCTAGCAACATCCCGTTCCAATCATTGAGGGCCACGGTGTTGTTTCCAATCAACATGCCCGTGCTGGATGATGCATGTATGCCGTAACGGTTGTTGTGTATCCAATTATCCTCGATCACCGTGTTAGCACGGCTGGTCACGCTGATCCCGGCGTGGCCCGGGGAACCGGTGATGTTCAAACCGATTACGGTGACATCATGAGCGGCGATGGTGATCACGTGACCCAACCCTTGACCGTCTATCACCGTGGTGTCGGAACCGTTGCCGATTATCGCCAGTCTCTTGTTGATGAAAACGTTCTCCAGGTAGGTGCCGTCATAGACTCTTATGGTATCCCCCGGGGATGATGCTGTTATGGCCGTCTGAATGCTTGTGAAGTCACCGTCACCTGACGCATCCACGATCCAGGTGTCACCTTCGTATGGTGAAGCCTCGTAACCCTGCGGTAAAAAGGAGACCGCAGCAACCATACTTGATAACAAAACCAACGCTAAAACCAAAGACCACGAACGCTTACGAACCATCCTATCCCACCTACGATGACAATAGTCAGACGGTCCTCAGGCCAAACAGGGTCGTATCATTCCTACTAACTATTGTTAAACTATTCCCAGGGTCCATATATATTATTAACCAATCTACGCTGAATAACGACTTTTCTCAAACAATTAGATGATCCTGAATCTCTGTGGAGGCGAGGAAAACGGCGGTCACCGCCTCCAGACCCAGGGATGGGTATCAGAAACGCTTATTAACAATAGGGGAATTGAGGGGGGTAGGCCGCTGTGGCTAAGGGGTATAGCGACGCCTTGGTAAGGCGTAGGTCGCGGGTTCAATTCCCGTCAGCGGCTCCACCTTTTCATCTTCATCGTCCAGACGATGTTCCGTTTATTGGAACCCTTCCGTCCAGATCTCCGACCTCACATACGGTAGAAGACGAAGCCGGACCATATCTTGGGGAAGAAGTAGGTGCTCTTCTTGGGCATCCTCTTCCCTGCGCCGGATATATCCCACACCTTGTCGAGACTGGGGGGGTTGAACACGATGGCCAGGTCATGGTCCTCATGTTTCATGCGCGTCTTGGCCTTGGATGTCTCCGCCTCGAAGCTGACCTCTACCTTGCCCTGGTCGTATCCCAACAGGCCTTTCATGATCGTCTGCTGGGCGATGAAGGTGTCCAGTGACTCCAACGGATCACCGTTCTTCTCCGCAAACAGCGCCAATGCCTTTCCGGAACGGAGGATGATGCCCATGTCCGCCCCTTGGTTGAGGTGGTAGTCCATGTCATCGGTGTCCGGGCAGTCGATGACCTCGAACAATCCCCGTAACTGTGAGATGAAGTCATCCTCGAGGAATTCCTGACATCGCAACAGGCGGTGGGTGGGCCAGATGACCAGCCCGGGGTCGTTGGAGGCGACGAGCGTGGCCATCACGTACTGCTTGCTCTCCACTCCGGGGTTCTCCTCGCCGTAGTTGCAGGCGGTCTCGAAGCGATGGTGACCGTCGGCGATGAGGATGCGCTGACCCTCCAATGCGGATGAGATGGAGGCCACCAGGGTCTCGTCATCGATCACTGAGAAACGGTGTGTCACTCCTTGGTCATCAACCGTCTCGTAAACGTTCCTGGCGGCCGACGATATCCTTGCTTGGAGATCCTCGTCCAAGCCCTCGGAAATACCGAATATGGACTCACTGTGGGTCTCGGTGTCCCGTAGTAGGTTCAGACGGTCCTCCTTCACCTTGGGGAATGTCTCCTCGTGAGGAATGATCATCCCGGTGGAGTATGGCTCAGTGCCTAATGCACCAACGATACCGGATCGCACATACTCCTCCCCTCCACTCTGGAATACCTGCTCGTAAAGATAGAACGAATCGCCGTCCTGGGAGAGCATTCCGCCCTCGATCCAGGAGTCAAGCTCCTGACGGGCCGCGTGGTAGCGGCCGTCGACAGGTCTGAGGGTGATCCTGGTGACGTTATGGGGGTTGGATTGCAATCCGCGCAACTCCTCAGAGGATATCACGTCATAAGGGGGCGAGATCCTTTCGTCGATGCTCTCTCCGTCATTGAGGACGGGCCTGTATCCGGGGAACGGTCGGAACCTAACCATTTGAAATCTCCAAGGGGCTCTGTTGTCGCTTATACGCAAATCAATTAAATAGATTGTCGAGGGGGAACCGTGCGGTCGAAGCCGCTCCCGTAGAATTGAATCAGCGAGTGCCAACTCAAAGCCAGAGCCCTCAACATCCGCCGATAAAAGGGGGTGGTTCGAATCAATTATTAATAACAATCAGAATTAAATTACGACATTTTCGTTTTTGTTAAATAGGATAGCGTTATTTTTAACGGATAGGAATAGGGAGGGAAAATAATCTACGTCAACAACATCAAAGACATCGAGGGCCTCACGGTCGAGGAGAAGGAGGACCTTTACAAGGTCGTAGAGAAGTTCCCGTTCCGAACCACGGAATACTACCTTTCGTTGATCGATTGGGACGACCCGCTGGACCCCTTGAAGATGATCGCCGTACCCACCATACCCGAGCTTTCAGGATGGGGCAGTCTCGACCCCTCGGGGGAGAAGGACTACACCAAGGTCCCGGGATTGGAGCACAAGTACGAGCAGACCGCCGTACTCCTGGTCAGCGGCACCTGCGCCAGCCTGTGCCGTTATTGCTTCCGGAAACGCCTGTTCATGGAGAGTCATGACGAGGACCCCTTGGACCTTACGGCGGCTTTGGACTACATAGCCTCCCGTCCGGAGATAAGCAACGTCCTGATAACCGGCGGCGACCCGCTGATGCTCGGCACCAGTAAATTGGACTCGATCCTCACCAAGCTGCGGGAGATAGACCACGTTAAGATAATACGCATCGGGACCAAGGTACCGGCGGTGCATCCCCACCGCATACTGGAAGACCCCGGTATTGCGGAGGTGCTATCCAAACACATCAGCACGGACAGGAGCATCTACGTGATGACCCAGTTCAACCATCCCCGTGAGATAACCCCGGAGTCGAAGGCAGCGGTGGAGATACTGCAGAACGCAGGTGCCGTACTGAGCAACCAGACCCCGATACTCAGGAAAGTGAATGCCAACCCCCACACCCTGGCGGAACTGATGAACGAACTGTCGTTCATCGGTGTCGCACCGTATTACGTGTTCCAATGCCGTCCCACGGTGGGCAACCGTCACTTCTCGGTGCCCATAGAGGAGTGTTTCCGCATCGTGGAGGAGGCCAAGGGCATGTGCTCCGGTCTCGCCAAGCGATTCAATTATGTGATGTCCCACCGCACCGGCAAGATCGAGGTGGTGGCGCTGGACGAGCAGAAGGTGTACATGCGCTACCACCAGGCCGCCAAAGCATCCGACCTCGGACGCACCCTAACACTCTCCCGAGACCCTAATGCGCTGTGGCTGGATGACTATGCGGATGCCGATGTCTGAACACATAGGTCATTATTACTCGTAAGAATAATATTAAATTCGCATAATCCTTATACCCGACATCAAACGGGTCGATCTCAACCTTGCCCCTGACCGTAAGGCAGTCTCACCGGTCATCGGGACTATCCTGTTGGTTGCTATAACCGTGGTTCTGGCCGCTGTTCTTCTCACAACGGTCAGCACTCTGACCTCTTTTCAGTTCGAACAGGGCGAGAGTAGAGGCTTCCCGGATCCGCCCGAGGAGCTTGTTGTAGGGTCTGGATCGGGTACCGAGTCGGATCCCTATCGTATATACAACCGTCAGGATCTAGAGAACGTTTCCAACGAGTTGGACGCCCATTATAGGATCATGCGGGATATCGACCTGTCCGATTCGGAATGGTCGCCTCTAGGTACCCGGTCATCTCACTTTGCTGGCTCTCTTAATGGTGCGGGTAAGAAGATTGTCAACATGAATATAATGGCTTCAGGTTTGGATGACATCGGTCTGTTCGCCGCTATCGGCTCTGAGGCCAAAATAAACAATCTGATCTTCGAGGATGCCTATGTGGAAGGAAGGCACAGAGTAGGGATACTATCCGGAGTTAACTATGGGGAGGTATCAAACTGTGTGGCTTCAGGTGAGGTAAGCGGTACTGATTTCCTTGGCGGACTTATTGGACAGAATTGGGGTACAATAACCGAATCACGCTCAAGCGGAACTCTGGAAGGAAGAAATTATATTGGCGGATTAGCTGGCAGGAACACGGCCGATGCGACTATAGCCGGTTCAAGGTCTAGCATGGAAGTCAGTGGGAATCAGCGCGTAGGTGGGCTGGTAGGGGATAATTTAGGAGACATATTATCTTCAAGAGCTACTGGCGAGGTATTCGCTATAGGAACAAGGTCTGGAGGATTGGTTGGACAAAACTATGACTCGGGTACCATTGATAATTCGTATTACAACGGAGACGTTTCTTCAACCACTTCTTTTGTGGGAGGATTGGTGGGATCAAATGAGGGCTCTATACTTAATTCCCGATCTAGTGGGACAGTTCAAGGTACTCAAAGAGTTGGAGGATTATCCGGGGTTAATTTGAACGGTGCGTTGATAACCGATTCGTTCTCCACTTCCAA
>PWNH01000057.1 GCA_003557905.1 Methanomassiliicoccaceae archaeon
TGGGCGACACGTCCTTGATGGACACCCCGGAGAGATGGGTGGGCAGGAGCATCGATGAGATCGTCGACTTCCGTTACAGCATGGTACGCGGTATGCACCGCATCGATGCCCGCGACTTCGCATCCGGCGGCAGGATAGTCGACCAGGTCCAGGAGATGGCCCTGATGCGTGACCCCACCGAACTGGAGGCGTCCTTCACCCGCCGTCCCGCGGGTAGGCTGGTACTCGATGACGAGGTGCAGCCCTTCGGACCGTCCGCCCCACTGACCGGCATGAGGATGGGGAACGGTCGATTCCAGACTGACATGGAGAAGGCCTACAACGACACCGACCTCAAGGCCACGGAGGCGGTCGTGGGACTCTATCACGAAGGCGTAATGATATCTGACATACAGAAGGCCCTGTCGGTGGGAACGCTCGGTGTCGGCAAGCGGAGGAGGTTCGTGCCCACGCGGTGGTCCATAACGGCGGTGGACGATACGGTGGGGCAGCATCTGCTGACCACGACCAAGCACAACCCCACCATCGACGATTTCCGCATCTATCAGTGGGAGGAGTTGGACAACCGTTGGTGCGTCATGCTCATGCCCTGCAGCTGGAGGTATGAGCTGATCGAGGCCTGGTACCCGAACACCACCTGGAACCCCTACGGCCGCGAGGTTTCCATGGTCTCCGACCACGAGTTCTTCGATGGCCGCAAGGAGTACGCCCGCATCGGCGGCTGCTACTACGCCGCCAGGATGGCGGTGAACGAACTCCTCATAAAGGAGCGCCGCCAGGCGGGGGCGGTCATATTCCGTGAGGCCCATCCGGGATACATCATGCCCGTCGGGGTCTGGAACGTCCGTGAGAACGTGCGTGCCGCTCTGACCACGCTGCCGTACCGCTATGAGACCCTGGAGCAGGCGTTGCAGCATGTGGACCGCACCATGGACATCCCCCGTGACCGTTGGATACGCAACTCGGGGATACTCAAGGACATGTTGACGCAGAGGAGGTTGGATGACTTCCTCTGACCTGCATGCCTTCGCCGACATCGGTGTGCGTCGCAGGGAGGAGGCACCCTGCTCCCGCGCCCTCTCGCCGTCCCGTCTACCTGGTCTCGATTTCGCATTGAACCCCTATCGCGGCTGCTCCCACGGTTGCCTGTACTGCTATGCGCCCGCTCTTCTCCACGTACCTGTGGACGGATGGACCGCGGCCCTGCCCAAACGCGGGCTCCTCCGTCTCCTGGAGAAGGAGGCGGCTTCGGTGAAGGGTGTCGTCGGCGTGGGGACGTCCACCGACCCCTACCAAATCTTGGAGGCGGAGGCGGAACTGACCCGCGGCTGCCTCCGGATACTCAATGATGCTTCATTGGGGTGTTGTGTCCACACCAAATCCGACCTCGTGCTGCGGGACGTAGACCTCCTGGAGAAGGCGGAGGTCGGCATCACGGTGACCAACCTCTCCGACACATTCTCATCGACCCTGGAACCCGGCGCCCCCCTGCCGCAGAGGCGCTTGGATGCCGTCAAGGGTCTGTGCGAGGCAGGTGTTGACGTTTTCGTGATGGTCGGTCCCCTCCTATCGCCGGTCGAAGGAAGGGAGGATGAGCTCGCGGCGGCCATCGCCGCCAGCGGTGCCTCGATGGTGATGGTGGACACGCTGAACAAAAGGACTGACCATGCGCCGCTGAGGGCGGTCGGCGTGACGGCCGCTGCCGCGTCCTGTGCCATAAGATTCAAGGAGGCTGCATCGTCCCTGGGACTGTTGGTCAGGGATGCCTTTTGAACTGACACGGAAATTCTTGAAATAATATGTGCCCTTTATGAGCGAGGGATAATCATGGCCTTTAGCGACAAGACCCTAGCGGCGATGGAACATTTCGGCAAGGTCCTCGAGCAGCAGCTCGAGCGTGTCGAGATGATGAAATCGGCTGCCGATTGGATTGACTACGGCTCGGTTGATAGGATAATCATCGGCGTATGCGGCGGTGATGGCATAGGTCCATTCATCTCCGAGCATGCGCGGACCGTTCTCGAAGACCTCCTGGCGGATGAGATCGCATCCGGAAAGGTGGAGGTGCGCACCATCGACGGACTCACCATCGAGAACCGTGTCAAGGTCATGAAGCCGATCCCGGACGACGTCCTGGAGGAGCTGAAGAAGTGTCACGTCGTCCTCAAAGGTCCCACGACCACGCCGAAGAAGGGCGACCCCTGGCCGAACATCGAGAGTGCCAACGTGGCTATGAGGAAGCATCTAGACCTCTTCGCCAACGTCCGTCCCGTCAAGATACCGGAGCAGGGCATCGATTGGGTATTCTTCCGTGAGAACACCGAAGGCTCATACGCCCTGGGCAGCCAGGGTGTTGATGTCAATGATGATGTCGCCATCGACTTCTGTGTCACGACCAAGCAGGGCTCGGAGCGCATAATACGTCTCGCCTTCGACTACGCCCGCCGCAACGCCATGGGCAAGGTCTCGGTGGTCACCAAGGCCAATGTGGTGAAGGCCACCGACGGCAAGTTCCTGGACATGGCCGAGGAGGTCGCCAAGGATTACCCCGAGGTGAAATGGGACGACTGGTTCATCGACATTATGACCGCCAAGCTCCTCGACCCCTACCGTGCCAAGGACTTCAAGGTCATGGTCATGCCCAACCTCTACGGCGACATACTCACCGACGAGGCGGCACAGATCCAGGGCGGTGTCGGCACCGCCGGCAGCGCGAACATAGGCAAGCGCTATGCCATGTTCGAGGCCATCCACGGCTCGGCACCGCGCATGGTGGATGAGGGAAGGGCGCAGTACGCCGACCCCTCATCGATGATCAAGGCCGCGGCGATGCTCCTCAACCACATCGGCAAGACGGTGGAGTCGCAGCGCCTGGAGATGGCCCTGGATGTGTGCGGTCAGTTCGAGAAACGCCTCGCGATGACCGGTCGCAGCGACGGCGCCGACGGCGCCGCCTACGCGCAGTACGTCCTAGACACGGTCAAGGACCCCGGACTAGAGGAGAAGTGGAAAGGCTACAAGGAAGGCTTCAAGGCCTGATATGCCACCATAGTCCAGCGATTATCACTTTGAGCTATGAGCTTAGCAAAACGTTATTATAGAAGAACAAAATTATCCAAACTAGTCAAGGAGGACAGTTATACATGGCATATGGCATGGGAAACCAACCAGTAATCGTGCTCAAAGAGGGCACCGAGAGAAGCAAGGACAAAGAGGCGCAGTACAACAACATCGCCGCCGCTCGCGCAGTGGCCGATGCGGTACGATCCACCCTTGGACCCAAGGGAATGGACAAGATGCTCGTCGATTCCATGGGTGACGTCATCATAACCAACGATGGCGTGACCATCCTGAAGGAGATAGACGTTCAGCACCCCGCGGCCAAGATGGTCGTCGAGGTCGCCAAGACCCAGGACACCGAGTGCGGTGACGGCACAACCTCCGCCGTCGTCCTTGCCGGTGAACTCCTGAAGAGGTCCGAGGACCTGATAGAGCAGAACATTCACCCGACCGTCATCACCAACGGATTCAAGCTCGCCGCCGCCAAGGCCAAGGAGATCTTGAACGACATCGCCATTGACGTCGAGAACAACGATGAGATCCTGATCAAGGTGTCCAACACCGCCATGACCGGCAAATCCGTCGGCGGCCAGAAGGAGAAGCTCTCCGCCATAGCCGTCGCTGCCGTCCGTGCCGTCGCCGATGAGAACGGCGTGGACGTGGACAACATCAAGGTCGAGAAGAAGGTCGGCGGCACCATCGCCGAGACCGAGCTCGTCACCGGCATCGTGATCGACAAGCAGCGCGTGCACCCCCGCATGCCCAAGAAGGTCAAGGACGCCAAGATCGCACTGCTCTCGACCGCAATGGAGATCAAGAAGACCGAGGTCGACGCACAGATCAACATCAGCGACCCCAACGCCATGTCCGCCTTCCTGCAGGAGGAGGAGAACACCCTCAAGGGCATGGTCGACAAGGTCAAGGAGTCCGGCGCCAACGTCGTCTTCTGCCAGAAAGGCGTCGATGACCTGGTCCAGCACTACATGGCCAAGCAGGGCATATTCTGCATCCGCCGCATGAAGCAGAGCGACATGGAGAAGATGGCCCGCGCCACCGGTTCCAAGATCGTCGGTAACCTCCAGGAGATGTCCGCCGATGACCTCGGATTCGCCGAGGTGGTCGAGGAGCGCACCGTTGGCGACGAGGAGATGACCTTCGTCACCGGCTGCAAGAACCCCAAGGCCGTTTCCATCATCATACGCGGTGGGACCGAGCATGTGCTCGACGAGGTCGAGAGGTCGATGCACGACGCCATCCGTGTGATATCCATATCCATCGAGGACGGCAAGGTCGTCGCTGGCGGCGGTGCCCCGGAGATCGAGCTCAACCTGCGTCTGTCCGACTACGCATCCAGCGTCGGCGGCCGTGAGCAGCTCGCCATCGAGGCGTTCGCCGATGCCATGGAGTCCATACCCTGGACCCTCGGTAAGAATGCCGGTCTGGACGGTATCGATGTGATCATCGCCCTCAAGCACGCCCACGAGCAGAAGGGCGGTACCGTGTTCGGCATAGACCTGAACACCGGTAAGGCCGCTGACATGGTGAAGCTGAACGTCCTCGAGCCCTTGAGGGTCAAGACCCAGGCCATCAGCTCTGCTGCTGAAGTGGCCAACATGATCCTGAGGATCGACGACGTCATCGCCTCCCGCCGCGCCCCCCCTACCGACCCCATGAGCGACCCGAGCATGGGTGGCATGATGGGCGGTATGCCCGGCGGAATGATGTAAGGTCACACGACCTTCACCAAACCTTTTAAACCAACAATTTTCCTTTTTTTATCCAATGGCGTCCCTTGCACGATGATTCCATGTTTAGACGAATTGTTGAATCTGGAGCATTACATTAAATATCATTCAAGTCGATATTTGGCCCTATATCCAGGCGGGTGGAATGATGAGGAAATGGTCGGGTTCGGCAAGGGATCGTCGCGCTGAGATGGGAGTGGGGACGCTCATAATTTTCATCGCCATGGTGCTGGTGGCCGCGGTGGCGGCTTCGGTGCTGATAAACGTGGTGGACAAGCTGCAGGAGCAGGCCAGCGGAGTTGCTGATGACACCCAGGACTACTTCAACACCCAGATGAAGATTGTCAACATCGACCCCCAGGACGACGGTCTTGAGTACGACGGTCTGCTGATAGGTGCCCAGCTGGCAATTCACTCCGGCCCCGTGGATTCGCATGGCATGGTGGTCATCATAAATGACCGATATTTCTTCTTCAATGATGCCCTTGAGGACGAGATGGAGGAGGATGAGGACGTGTTCCGTTCCACCTATGAGATGGTGTGGCACCGTCCCAGCGGTTTCGAAGGTCAATACATCCAAAGGACGCACACCGTGCAGTTCGTGATCCCCGCTGCCGTAATCGCCGATATACTGAACGACAACCAGGGTGACAAGATCACCATCCGATTGATACCCCA
>PWNH01000005.1 GCA_003557905.1 Methanomassiliicoccaceae archaeon
AGAACGGGGTTGAACCATGAAAAGGATCGCTGAAATTGGGGAGTTGGGAGTAGACGACATACCGTATGTCGGCGGGAAAGGAGCGAATTTGGGAGAGCTGGACTCAGCTGGTTTCCCGGTACCTCCCGCCTTCGTGCTGACCACAGTCGCCTATGACTACTACATGGAGGGAACGGGCCTCCTCGACCGGATATATGAGGTGCTAGGTACCATCGACAAGGGATCGGACCAGACCCTCGCCGACGCCTCTGTGAAGATCAGAGCCCTGTTCGAGGAATACGATATCCCTCAGGACCTCAAGGATGAGGTGCTGAAGTCATTCCGGGGGATGTTCAAGAAGGGTGAGAGGGGTTTTGTCGCGGTAAGGTCCAGTGCCACCGCCGAGGACCTTCCTGAGGCCAGCTTCGCCGGTCAGCAGGACACCTATCTGAACGTTTTCGACGAGGATGACCTCATCGACAAGGTAAGGAAATGCTGGAGCTCCCTATTCACCGCCCGGGCAATCTCCTACCGTGAGAAGCAGGGCTTTGAACACTCCGATGTCAAGTTGGCAGTCGTAGTGCAGAAGATGGTGAACTCCGAGGTCTCAGGTATAATGTTCACCGTTGACCCAGGGTCGGAAGGCACACACATTCTATTGGAAGCGGGTTACGGCCTCGGAGAGGCCATAGTCGGCGGTGAGGTCACCCCTGACACCTATACCGTGGACAGAATGCACAAAAAAATCCTGAAGAAACGCATATCCAAACAGACATGGATGTACACTAAGGGCCCCGAGGGCAACACCGTGAAGATCGATGTTGCACCCGATATGGCCGAAGTGCAGAAACTAAATGACTCTTTGATAATCGATCTTGCTGAATACGGTAAGCAGATAGAGATCCACTACGACAAACCCATGGATGTGGAATGGTGCCTGGAAAACGGTAACCTCTACATCGTTCAGGCCCGGCCGATCACAACTCTGGGCAACGGAGTGAAACAGGAAGGCGCTAGCATGGATGGAGCCAATATTCTAACCACCGGCCTCGGAGCGAGCCCCGGCGTCGCCGCCGGAAAGGTGAAGCTGTTCGAGGAGAGCATGAGTCTGGATGAGGTCAAGGACGGGGACATACTGGTCACCTCCATGACAATGCCTGATATGGTCCCTGCCATGAGCAGGGCAGGCGCAATCGTCACCGACGAGGGTGGGATGACCTGTCACGCTGCCATCGTATCCAGAGAGTTGGGCACCCCCTGTGTGGTCGGTACCGGCAATGCGACGAAGGTTCTCGAGGACGGCATGATGATAACTGTCGACGGCATGACCGGAACGGTGTATGAGGGCGATGTCGCTAAGAAGAAGGATGCTTCCGCCGCGGCGACTGTGACCTTCGCCCCTACCGCCCCCGTCACCGGAACCAAGGTCATGGTGAACCTCGCGATACCGCAGAAGGCCGAGGAGGTCTCCGAGCTGCCGGTCGATGGTGTCGGACTGATGAGGATCGAGTTCCTCTTCACGGGATACATCGGCGAACACCCGATGGCAATGGTCAAGGAGGGTCGTGCCGCGGAGGTCGAGGACCGTCTGGCCGAGGGCATAGCCAAGGTGTGCCGTGCCTTCTATCCCCGCCCGGTCATACTGAGGACCTCTGACTTCAAGACCAACGAGTACCGTGACATGAAGGGCGGTGCGGAGTTCGAGCCGGTGGAGGCCAATCCGATGATAGGATGGAGAGGTTGCTCCCGCTATGCATCGGACAACTACAGGGCCGCGTTCATGTGCGAGCTCCGGGCCATCAAGAAGGTCCGTGACAAGATGGGGCTGCGCAACCTGTGGGTCATGTTGCCCTTCGTGCGAAACACCGAGGAGCTGGACCACATCGCCGAGATGTTCGAGGATGTCGGTCTGCGCCGCAGCAGGGACTTCAAGCTCTACCTCATGGCGGAGTTGCCGGTCAATATCTTCATGGCCGAGGAGTTCTGCGAGTACTGCGATGGGTTCTCGATCGGATCCAACGACCTGACACAGCTCATCATGGGAGCCGACCGTGACTCCGACATATTGGGTCGCATGGGTTACTTCGATGAGCGCAGCGAGGGGATCAAACGTGCTATCGCCCACTTGATCAAGGTTGCCCACTCCAAGGGCAAGCCTGTCGGGATATGTGGACAAGGTCCCTCAGTCTACCCGGAGTTCACTGAATTCCTGGTGCGCGAGGGTATAGACAGTATATCCCTGAACCCCGACACGGTCCTGAAGACCAAGAACATGATCGCCTCTGTGGAGCAGAAGGTGATCCTCGAGGGTCTCAGGGCACTAAGGGACCGTTCCTGAACGGCCTGAAAAACCCCTTTCCTTTATTATTTCTCTTTTTCTATAGGCTCCAGCTTCTCATCGTCCTTGCCTAGCAGACGCGTGGTGATCTCCACGAAGGGATGCTTCGAACCTTCGATTATCGTGACATCGTCAAGAGTGCGTATGCCCCACTGTTCAGCCGTCTTCTCCATTCCCAGCTGTACATCGTATGTGTCCGGCTCCAGTATAATGGCGTTGAAATCCAACACACCCATCTTCCGGGCCGCCAGGGCGCGATGATGGCCATCGACGAGGAGCAGATGGGTTCTTCTCTTTATGACTATCAAAGGCTCAACAAGGCCACGGTTGATATCGTGCTGACGGCCTATGAGTTCATCCCGGAACACCTCTTTCTGCGTGGGCCTGAGGTCTGCGATGTTGACCTTGTCATCGTACATCGTCACATGGAGCCCGTGTTGTTTCTCCAAGAAGGTCTTGAGCATGCGTACCTTGTTGGGTTTCGTCCTCTCTATGTGGGAACGCACGATGTCCACATTGGATATTATACCCACAAGTTTCATCTTCTCGTCCACGATGGGCAGGTTGCGAATGCTGTAACGGAAAATAACCCGTGTGGCATCATCCAATGACATGTTTGGATTGGCGCTGATGGTGCCCATCCGCATGATCTCGCGTATCTTCGCTTTGGGACGATGGGTGTTGCGCAGAAGCTCCTTGGCGGTTATGAAGCCCAGAAGATAGCCTCTCTCAGTGACAGGGAGTCCGGCATACGGTGTGTTGATGAGTATCTTACTACAATCATACACGGTGAGGGCGGGGTCCACGGAGACAACGTCCTTGACCATGTAGTCCGCTACAGTGGGCTTCTTCTTCATCCTCAACCTCAATCTAGCTATTTGCGGGCCCGCTGATAAATGCTTTCACCATATGGCCTGGCCCACAGGGTTTGGAGACCTTAATTCTTATATACCTGTTCAGTATTCACAAATTACCCGCCCCGGTAGTGTAGTGGCCTATCATGTGAGCCTGTCGAGCTTTCGACTCGGGTTCAAATCCCGGCCGGGGCGCCACTTTCCATATTGATTGTTTTCTTGTTCATTGAATGTCTTTTTATTTGAAATCCTCATACTTCAATAACCATGAGTCGTAATGTCACGGACCGGAGTATAAGTATTGATCCGGGTAAACTTAAAGCGAAAGTGACCGACCTCATACATCGTGAAGCAGGTCGCCTTATCTTCATAACGGACGCGGATGGCATTGTGACATCTTACGGTGATGGCGGTTTCGACGAAGTGCCCATCGATGCAGATGACTGTTTAGGTCGAAGGGTAGATGACGTCATCGAACGGGTGAGAACGAAAGAGGACGATGTGACGTCCATAGAGGACAGGATATTCTTCGGTACTTTAAAAGGCGAGATATTCAAATTCAAATCCTCTCCCATTTCTACCAAGGATGGCCCTGGAACCGCTTATTTCATCATACTCAAAAAAGTTGAGGATATGGCTCAGGATTATATTGACAAGGCTGAGGAATCCAAGATTCTTTTTGAGAATTCCCCTCTGGCCATGGCCCTTGTCGATCCCAAGATGCGTGCCAATACAGTGAATGATGCGGCCAGGGACCTATTGCACATCAAGGTCGATGCAGACCTTGAGAATGGAAAGTGCGGAGAACTTATCGGTTGCTACAATTCCACATACGGTAAAGGATGCGGAACCAATCGACCTTGCAAGGACTGCGTCATCAGGAACACTGTTAACGCGACATTCAGAGACCGCCTTCCACGAGACAAGGTGGAGGGTGACTTCATGATTGAGCGAAATGGGTTCGTGGAATTACGGCGTATACAGGTCTGGACGCGGCTAGTCGGTAATCAAACAAAGGTGCTCCTGGCTTTGAACGACATCACTGATGTTATAACGGTGGAGCGTTCCTTGTTGGAAGCAAATAAGAAATTGAACCTAATGTCATCGATAACGCGTCATGACAACTTGAACTCCCTCACCACATTGTCCCTGCTGGTTGAGCTTGCTTCGGACGTCGAAGGGCTTGATGAGACCGCCCAAGGATATCTACGCAGGATGCAGGGCGTCGTTAGGGATCTTGGGCAACAGATCAATTTCACCAAGGCCTACCAGGACCTGGGCACACAGGAACCACAATGGCATCTGTTGACCAGAGTCATAAGTGATTCCGTTCCCGAAGATATGTCATTGAAAATGATACTGGATGAAAGTTTGGATAATATGGAGATACTCGCCGACCCCATGTTGCCAAGGGTCTTCCACAATCTCATAGAGAATGTCATACGTCACGGTGAGAACGCCACCACCTTAAAGGTATCCGCAGAAAATGGAGAGGGGGACGTCAAAATCCTGATCCGGGACAACGGCATAGGGGTTGCAGACTGCGACAAGGTTTCCATCTTCAACCGAGGATTCGGGAAGAACAGCGGTCTGGGACTCTTCCTATCGAAGGAGATTTTGTCCATTACCGACCTGGGGCTCTCAGAGGTCGGCGAATACGGCAAGGGTGCATGCTTCCGGATCGATGTGCCTTTGACCAGCCACCGAAGTGTGGGATGATCATCTGCAAGGACGGATGACACTGACCACGTGTCTACCGATACGTTCGTCATAATCCAAGTGGGCCTCGATGTTGAACACCTTACGCATGTTCTCCTCGGTCAGAACGTCCTCGACCTTCCCGGCGGCCTCGATGGCGTGGTCATGAATCAGAATCATCTTGTCGCAGTACCTGGCCACGAGCGAAAGGTCGTGGGACACGATGATGACCGTCAGACCCTGTTCCCGGGAAAGACCGTGCACCAGGTACAACACCTCCAATTGATGATTGACATCAAGATGGAGTGTGGGTTCGTCCATCAGTATTATGCGGGGGACTTGCGCCAAGGCTCGGGCTATGATGGCCCTCTGTCGTTCACCACCGCTGACTTGGTTGATCGGACGATCCGCTAGATGGTCGACCTTTGTCCTCTGCATCGCATTCCAAACGATGCGGAGATCGTCATCACTCTCCATCTGGAACCTATCGAGTGATGGCATCCTGCCCATCAATACGATGTCGGCAACGGTGAATGCAAAGTTAATCTCGCTACCCTGGGGCACCACTGCCATACTCTGGGCAATTTCTCTCTTGGTTATCTTTGCTATATCCATGTCCTCGACCATGATCGAACCGGTCTTGGGTGAGAGATTACGGTTCATTATCTTCAAAAGAGTGGTCTTTCCCGAGCCGTTCGGACCGAGAATTCCTAGGACCTCGCCTTTCCTTACGCGGAACCTTACAGAATCCAACACCGGTTTTCCGGCATAATCGAAAGAGACGTCATCTATCTCCATGATCATTACCAACCCACCTCCTTCCTCCTCCTTCGGAGGAGATACACGAAGTAAGGTGCCCCTATCAAGGCGGTTATTATCCCGATAGGCAGTACCTGAGGAGCTAGAACCCATCTTGCCAGGACGTCAGCTAGGATTAGGAATATGGCTCCAGCGAAGATCGATGTCGGTACGAGTATTCGGTGATCGGGACCGACGATGAGCCTCATTACATGCGGTATGACCAAACCCACGAAACCGATGATTCCCACGAATGCCACTGCTGCGGCGGTAGCCATGGCACAGGCCACAAGAAGATGGATCCGGACCTTAGCAACCTCGATGCCAAGGTTCTGAGCATGATTGTCACCTAACATCATAGCGTTTAGGTCTCGCGAATAATACATCACGATGGTCGCACCGATTAGTACCATCGGGATAACGATGTAGATGTTCTCCCATCCGAATTGTGTTAAATCCCCCATCATCCAGAAAACAATTCCTTGGAGCTCTTCACCAGCCAAGTAGGTCATTAGGTTGACGAGAGCTGAAAAGAATGCACCTACCGCGATACCTGCTAGGAGTAGAGTCTCAACCGGGACACGGCCTCCCACACGGGCGATGTTATAGACTATGAAGAGAGTCAATAGGCAGAATGCGAAAGCCATTGACGGTATCGCCAGATATCCGGGTAGCAGTGTTATCCCGAAGACCATCGCCAGAGCCGCACCGAAAGCTGCCCCGGATGAAAGGCCCAAGATGAATGGGGAGGCCATGGGATTACGGAAAAGGCCCTGCATCGCCACACCAGAAACCGCAAGCCCGGCACCGACGAACATCGCCATCACGACACGTGGGAATCGGAGTTGCCAGACCACCCTGTTCTCGATGTCCGTTCCTCCTCCGAAGAGGATGTCCAACAAACCCATGAAAGATATGTCCAAAGCCCCGCGGGACAACGACAGCATCATGGCTAAGAAAAGGAGTACACACAGACCTGTAAGTGTTATGGTCCATTTCACGGACCTTTTTCGGAAAAGCTCGACCCCTTTCTCGATTCCCACTGGATCGATCATCTTTCACCCGTGATGCTCTAAAAGATAAAAAGGTAAGGGGTTTACTTCGATGGCCAATCGAAGTCTATTCCGGGATGTAGAGTCTCCGCCATCTCAATCATACCCTTGGCCAAGCTGGGACTGTAGTTCAGGTAAGTGGCGGTGAAACGATGTATGTTCACATCACCAGGCACACCGAAGTCAGCCCTGTACTGTTCGCTTGACTTAGGATGGGCGCTCTCCAGGATTATGATGGTCGGCTGGAGGGCTATCGGACTCTCGACATCAGCGAAATAGGTGCTTCCTGCACTCGCATTCTGAGCGACGTTCTTTCCTCCAGCAGTGGTGATCAGCTCATGCATCAGAGAACCGTTGTTGACGGTACGGAGATTCCTGAGTTCGGCATATACCTTCGGCTTATCATCATCCGCTATCGACGCCGTCTTGGCAATGGCCTCGGCCTTGACATCAGTCATGTAAGTCTGGAGCTGGTCAGCGGCGGCGGTCTCATTCAATAGTATACCGAACCGACCCACCAGGTCCACCACTGCGTCATAAGATGATGGATAATAGGCCACCACCTTGATGTTGAACCCTTCAAGATGAGATATCAGCTGGGGATATGCGCCCCATGTGTAACGGTGTATGATGACCAGATCAGGATTCAAACCGGCGATGAACTCGCTGTCCCAGGAAGAGGACAGTGCTCCTAGGTTGTGGATGTCGTTGAGTGAGGAGTAATTGTTGGGGTCTTCGTCCTTGAGACCGATGCTGTAACTGTCTGAAGCTATAAGCTTCTCACCGCTATCAAGCTCGAAAAGCATCTCGGTGAATGCCTTTCCCAGGGAAACTATGGTCTGAGGATAGTCAAAGAACCCCACTTCCTTGCCACGGTCATCCGTGACCATATAGAGGAACACGTTGAGGCTGCCGCGCTTCAAATGATCGTTGATAGTGACCTTAACCTCGAACCGACCGACCTCATTCATGGGACCTATACCGGACATGGATGCCTGTCCGTTGTTGAAGGTCAGGGTGTCCTCGTAGACCACTCCAGCCACCTCGATCCTGACCTCATGGTCCCCGTTGAGTCTTTCTTGGGAGAAAACCGCGTTGTTGAACGTTATGGTAGTGGACTCTCCAACGGAGATGTCACCAACTGTCATATCGTACCCTTCGGTGCCTTTTACTATTATAAGCGCACCGGCGGATACTATGATGACCACGCATATCAATGCCAATATCTTCTGCATCATACTGATTCCTGCCTTGGATGGTTCCGCAATCACAGGTAAGGCATAAAAATATTTACATTGGTGTTACTAATAAAACGATATTGCGGATAGCATAGAAAGTTTAATTTATTGTGTCATGTTGAGTTACAATCATGAGATGGATGCTCCGCGGTAAGATTCATAGGGCCAAGGTCAGAGAGACACGGCTCCATTACGTCGGCAGTATCACCATCGACTCCGAACTGATGAAGGCCGCTGACATCTGGCCGGGAGAGAAGGTCCATGTGGTCAACATCAACAACGGTGCCCGCTTCGAGACTTACACCATAGAGGGGGAGGCGGGTAGCGGTGTGGTGGCCATAAACGGTGCGGCGGCAAGGCTCTGCGAGCCTGATGACTTGGTCATCATCCTCGGCTATGAGCTGACGGACCAACCCATAGAGGCCAAGATCGTGGTCGTTGACGACGATAACCGCCCCATCGGCCTTTGAGGCGATCGGATGAAGATGATCTTCTATTCAGACGGTGGCGCCCGCGGTAACCCCGGCCCAGCCGCTTATGCCGTAATCGCCTGCAAGGAGGACGGTTTCATTCTCTACGAGAAGGCGGAGGCCATCGGCATCGCCACCAACAACGAGGCCGAGTACCGCGGACTGATCGCAGGTATAAACATGGCCGTCTCCTACGGAGCTTATGAAGCGGAGTTCGTCACGGACTCCGAACTGGTGGTTAAGCAGATGGCGGGAGTTTACCGTGTCAAAGCTGCGAACCTCAAGGAACTGCGGGACGATGCCATGGCCCTTGCCGGCGACATCAAGAAGGTCAGCTTCCGGCATGTGAAGCGTGAGGATCCGATGATCGTCCGTGCCGACGCGCTGCTCAACGCCGTTCTCGATGGGAAATCAATCCATCAGGTGTGAACCCAACTCTTCTATCGATACGAGCTTCTGTTCCCCGCTCTGCATGTCACGCACGGTCACCGAATCCGTTGCCAGTTCCTTGGCACCGACGATGACGGCATAACGTGCGCCGGTAGAGGCCGCGGCCTTCATGGCCTTGGACATCTTCCTTCTCATCAGATCGACATCCACCGCCAGGCCGGCCTCTCGCAGCAGCGATGCCACGCGGAAGCTCTCAACCCTGACATCCTCGCCTGTCGCCAGTACGAAGGCGTCAGGACTGCGGTTCACAAAGGCCTGTTCCTCCCTCTCCAGTGCAAGGAGTATGCGGTCGAAACCGATCGCGAATCCGGTGGAGAACACGGCATCCCCTCCCAGCATCTCGGACAGGGTGTATGAACCTCCTCCGCAAACCTGTTTCTCCGCCCCTAGGCAGGGAGCCTCTATCTCAAAGACCACTCCGGTGTAATAGTCAAGCCCCCTGACGGTTCCGATGTCCAACTGGACATCCCTGATACCATAGGCGTCCAGAAATGCGAACAGCTCACGGAGATAGTCACCGGCCTCACCCTCTATAGCCGGCAACAGTTCTTTGCCACCGACCATGCGTGTCATGGCGAAGAGTTCCTCCTTATCCTTGTCAGAGACTCCGCGCGCCAGTAACAAAGGTTCAGCCTCATCGTAGGACTTCTTATCCAGTTTCTGCAGTATCTCGGCCATATCATGATCGGCGACGCCCATCGAACGCAGTTTATCCCGGAGGATACCTATATGACCGACCCTCAGATGATACTCCCTCAGCCCCAGTGCTCGGACCATGGCGGCCGCCAGGGCAATGGCTTCAGCATCGGTCTCCGCATTGGCGGCGCCGATGATCTCCGCACCGAACTGGAAGAACTCGCGGTAGCGGCCGCTCTGCGGTCTCTCGTAGCGGAAGCATTGACCGAAATAGAACAGTTTCAGAGGCCGGGGGAGGTTGCTCATCTCGTTCACGAACATCCTCATGACCGCGGCGGTGAGTTCGGGACGCAGGGAGATGTCCCTGCCTCCCTTGTCTTGGAATGAATATATCTCGTCCACGATGTTGGGCCCGGACTTGGCGGTGAATAGCTCGGTGTTCTCGAAGATGGGCGTTGCCACCTCACGGAAGCAATGGGAGCGGCACACCCCCCGGAGCAGCGATTCATAATGCCGGCGACGCTCCATCTCCTCGGGAAGAAAGTCCCTGGTCCCACGCGGACGCTGTATCATCGCTTCGAGATTAGGACATGGGTATTAATTGTTTGTCGGTCAGCGCTTGACAATGATGGAGATTATGTCACCGTCCTTCACCACATGGTCGATTCCGACCATCTGTCCGGGGAACTTCGCGCTCGGCCCCCATACATTGGCGTATCGGAAATTCGGTCGGAAGGTCCGGTGTATCTGGTCACAGACCTCGCCTATGTCACTGTCCCTCCTCACGATGAGAGGTTCATCGAGGTCCGCCTCCTGACCTTGTGGCTTCATATAGACACGTATCAGGTCGATGGTCTCGAACATGGCGTCCTTGAGGTCCTCCATTCCCGTTCCGTGCTGGGCGGATACCGGGACCTTGCTGAAATCCGGCAGCTTCCCATAGACCTCAGGGAGTTTGGATGGGTCGATGAGATCCACCTTGTTCACCGCTATCAGGGCCTTGATGTAGACCCGGTTACCTGCCAGGACGTCAAGTAGCTGGTCCTCATCGATGTCCTCACGGATCACCACGTTCGCATTAACGTAACCGAAGGCGGACACCATGGATTTGGCCAGCTCCTCGTCGATCTTAGTGAGTTTGACTGTGCTGAGAACGGTAACTCCGCCACGGTCCGAGGGTGTGATGACGATATCGGGCTTCTCCTGGTTCAACCGTATGGCGGCGTCATCCAACTCCTTCAACAACACATGTAGATGGGGATCGAAGACATCCACCACGAAAAGAATGACATCAGCGGAACGGGCGGCGGCGATGACCTCCCTTCCTCTTCCCTTGCCGCGGGACGCGTCCCTGATCAATCCCGGCATGTCGAGTATCTGGATCTTGGCGTGTTTGTGCTCCATCACTCCCGGGACCACGTCCAAAGTTGTGAAGTGGTAATCCCCCACCTCGCTCTTGGCATCGGTCAATTGGTTCAGGAGCGTTGACTTACCCACGCTGGGAAACCCTATGAGCGCCACGGTGGCGTTTCCGGCCTTTTTGACGCTGTAACCTTTGGTGGGGCCTTTGGCGGAACGCCTCTTCTCAACCTCTGCGCTGAGGCGTGCGATCTTGGCCTTGAGCTTACCTATGTGGGCCTGGGTTGCCTTATTGTATTTTGTGTTGGCTATCTCGTCCTCGAGTTCCTTTATCTGTTCCTCGATGGTCAGTGCCATAAGTTTGCTCCGTTCATCGTGAAATCCTACACCAATATAAATTAATCATTTGGACCAAGGTAATGTTTAAGGGTATAATCACCTATCCGGGTGCGATGTCCGAAGAGAATCCAGAGAACAAGGCGATCACTTTCCTAGAGAGTAAGTACGCAGTGCCCACCGGTATCGCCCTCGCTCTGCTGATATCCTTCTTCCTTCTTCTTGCCGAGAAGGACGGGACCCTGTGCATGGCCACTCTGATAATGGCCATCGCGGCATACATAATTCCCAAGAACTTCGGACTCAAGGACCTCAAATGGATCACCATATGGGGCGTGGCTTTCGTCATGATAATCACCACTGTGGCGTTCGCCTTCACCTACGCTTATTACGACAGCAACCCTGACAACATGGCGAACATCGAAGGCGGCCCTCTGACCCAGGGCACCGTTTATCCGATGGGTGTTGCTGATGATGGCAATTACACTTACAACGTCATCGTGTTCAACAATGTGAGCAACGTCACCGTTCACGTGGGGTTAATAACCGCTGTCTATCTTGAAACCAGCATGGGAGAGGTCATCGAGAGCATCGCGATGTATAACACCACCACCGAGGTGGTCCCTGGAGGTTTCTTCTATGAAGCGAACATAACATTGGACGAGGGTGAGAACTATTTCTTCTATTTCACCGCTGACCAGGATGGTGAAGAGTTCCGGACCAGCGATGCCAACGGCCCGATTACGAAGACAGGCCCCGATGCATGGTTGTTCTACTGGAGTCAGAACTTCAACAACCTGTTCGTCCTCGTTGCCATGCCATTCTTCTTCCTGGCATTCCTGTCCTGGTGGATGAAGAAGAACGTTGACCGGGCAATTGAGAAGATGGAGGAACAGGGTCGCGTACCTCCCCGCGACGGACGACCGTGTGTGAAATGCGGTGCGCCTCTGAGCAAAGATGCCGAGATCTGCCCGGGATGCGGTCGGATAATACCGCAGTACGTTCCGCCGCAGATGCCCGCGAAGCCGGAGCCCGAACCGGATGAAGAGACTTTCATCTGCTCCGACTGTGGCGCCGAGGTCCCCGAGGATGCCGATGTCTGTCCCAGCTGCGGAGAGAGATTCGACGAGTAGGGAGCCTGGCAAGATTTAATATGATTCCATCCCTTCATATGTCCGGATGCACTCAGACGACGGTATCACCAAAAAGACTGACTCCCCCCGGAAACGCTCCATAGCGAACGATCTGGCGGGTAAGCAGCAGGAGATCTCCGTAACCGAGTTCTTCGAGAAGAACAAACACATCCTCGGTTTCGATTCCCGTTCCAAGGCCCTGCTCATGGGTATCAAGGAGGCGGTGGACAACTCACTGGACGCCTGCGAGGAGGCCGGTGTCCTCCCTGACATCTCCGTATCGGTGGAGAGGACGGAAGAGGATGAGGAATACCGTATAACCATCGAGGACAACGGACCGGGGATAGTCCATCACATGATGCCCAATGTGTTCGGGCGCCTTCTTTTCGGCTCACGCTTCCATGCCCAGAGGCAATCACGCGGACAGCAGGGGATCGGCATATCCGCCACCGTCATGTACGGCAACATAACCACCGGCAAGTCCGCCCGCGTAATGTCCAAGATAGAGGAGGAGGACACCGCCTGGGTGATGGACATCACCGTTGACACCAAGAAGAACCGTCCTGATGTCAAGAACGACAACCCGTTCATATGGCCGGACAAGGTCCATGGGACGAGGATCGAGTACTACATCCGCGGCCGTTACATCAAAGGCAAGCAATCGGTGTTCGAATACCTCAAGAACACAGCCATCGTGAATCCTCATGCGGAGATTACCTACACGGACCCGGATGGGAAGAGGTACCTCTTCGCCCGTGCGACAAGCCGCCTTCCTCCCAAATCCAAGGAGGTCAAGCCCCACATCCATGGTCTGGAGATAGGGGACATGATGCGTCTGGCACGGGACAGCAAGCAGAAGACCCTGCGCAATTTCCTCAAGAACGACTTCAGCCGTATCAGCGACCGTGTCGCCAACGACATATTGGAGATCTCCGGACTGAACGGCGAGATGAGGACCTCGGCGGTGACCCGTGACAACTGTCGCGACCTGGTCAATGCGGTTTCCATGGTCAAGATAATGGCACCACCGACGGACTGTCTGTCACCGATAGGTGAGGACCTGATCAAAAAAGGCCTCAAACATGTGCTCGAGGGCCACCGCCCCGAGTACTACGCACCACCGGTGACGAGGGCGCCGAGGGTGGCGAACGGCAATGCGTTCATCATAGAGGCGGGGATAGTCTACGGCGGAGAGCTCACATCGGAGGGGCAGGTTACCATCCTACGTTTCGCCAACCGCGTACCTCTGCTCTACCAGCAGGGTGCTTGCGCCATAACCAAGGCGGTGGAGTCCATCGACTGGAGGAACTATGGTCTGGAGCAGAGGGGCGGCAAGGGCATTCCCTACGGACCGGCCATCATCCTGGTCCACATCGCATCCACCAAGGTACCGTTCACATCCGAGGGCAAGGAGGCGGTCGCCAACATCGAGGAGATCGGTAAGGAGGTCGCCCTGGCGCTGCGGCTGTGCGCCCGCAGCCTGAAGGGCCATCTCAACAAGAAGGAGAGGAAGAAGAAGACCCGGGCGAAGTTCGATGTGGTGCAACAGATACTGCCTGAGATCGCAGAGAAGAGCGCCACTATGCTGGGTAGACCCGTACCGAGTCTCGATTCCACCATAACCAAGATAATGAACGTGGTATGGGTGGAACCGTTCTCCAGCACAGGGAAGAAGGGGCTGCGCCACCTGCGCTACAACATATACAACTACACCACGACGCCCAAGAGTTTCATGTTACACAGCGTCCTTCCCCGGAGTTGTCTCAACGAGACCATAATGTCGGATATCCTGGTGGAGGTCACCGAGGACGGCAAGACCACATGGAAAGTGGATTCCCTGCCGCCGGCGGCATGCCTGGAGTTGGAATTCCAGCTCGACGGTGAGCTGTCCGATGTGTTCGAGGAGTCCGATATTTTCGTTTCAGGCCTCAACCCCGCGATGATAATGGGGGCGGATCAGCTCCCGGGGGATTGGGGCATCAAAGGGATGGACATAAGCGAGAGCGAATCCTACATGGACGAGGAAGAGGAAGAAATCGAGGAGGAGGTTCTGGATGACGACGACTGAACGGCAGGAGAAGGCGGTCCGCGAACTGTTGCATATAGCGGAATCGGTCTACGACCAGTTGGACCAGGGTGACATCCCGCAGATGAACCTGTCACTGCGGTCGAAGAAGAACATCGAGTTCGATGCACGCAAGAACGTTTGGACCTATGGAGGCCTGACCGCCAACCGCAGTGCCAAGACCATCAAGGGTGCGACCCTTATGCTCCGCACCCTGCACATGGTGGACTTCATCCGCGACATGATCGACAACAAGCATTCCTCCACCCTCAGGGAGATGTACTACATATCCGAGGGATGGGGCAACGGTAAGTTCCACTCCCAGGATGAGAGCAACCTACTCGCCGAGGACCTGGAGATAGTCAGCCGCTGCATGCGTGAGGATTTCAAACTACGTCCTGAGGAGGATGGGGCGCGTGTTATCGGCGATCTTACGATAATCGAGACCGACCGTAAGGGCAAGCGCAAGACGATCAACTGCCGTGATGACGTCGGGGACTCCGGATACAGCATCCCCTACAACGTCGAGAAGGAGAAGATCGAGATGAAGTCCGCCGGGGCTGACTTCATCATCGCCATCGAGACCGGCGGTATGTTCGACCGTCTGGTGGAGAACGGGTTCGATGAGCAGAGCAATGCGCTACTGGTCCATCTGAAAGGACAGCCGGCCCGCAGCACGCGGCGCTTCATGAAGCGGTTGAACGAGGAGATGGGTCTGCCGGTGGTGGTCTTCACCGACGGTGACCCGTGGTCGTTCCGCATATTCGCATCCATAGCCTACGGTGCCATCAAGACAGCCCACATATCCGATTACCTCGCCACACCCAGTGCCGAGTACGTGGGCATCACCAGCAGCGACATCCTCAACTACGACCTGCCATCCGACAAATTGAGCGACCAGGACGTGGCAGCGCTCAAGAGCGAACTCAACGACCCCCGTTTCAACGACGAGTTCTGGAGGTCGGAGATAGAGGCCATGCTGCAGATGGGCAAGAAGGCCGAACAGCAGGCCTTGGCCAAGTATGGTCTGGACTTCGTCACCGAGACCTACCTTCCCGAGAAGCTGTCGCAGATGGGGATAATGTTCTAGCCCTTGACGACCGCTTCTGCCACCCGACCGAGGACGAAGTCCTTCTCCAGCGTGGCGAGGAAGTATCCCATTCGGGGTCCGTTCCTCCTCTCTATGAAGATACGGTACAGGATCTGGAAACCCTTCTTGGCACCCAGGCCCGAGGATTTCGCCGTCTCATAGACGATGTTGTGTACGACGTCACCGTTCCAGACGCAGACCTTCAATTCCTCCAGTAGTTCAGCGAGGAACTGGGACTCCTCGGCGCCGATGTCCACATCGGGAATGTCCTCTGCTATTGTGTACTTGACCGATTCCGGAGCGAAGGCGTTGAGCCAGTATTTGACACAGGCCACGCGCTGCTCCAGGGTCTTGAGCTCCTCCACACTGATGCCGCGCATGTCGTCGGTCCTCTTCAGCGTCTCGAGGACATCGTTGAAATCCTTTGAGACCTGGACAACGTTTACGAGATGACGATAAGATATCTGCACCGGTTTGGTCTCACGCACGCCCCGGGGCTGGGAAAGCTGATAGGCACGGACGAGGTCCTCCTCCTTGTCAGTGGCTCCTCCGTCGAAATGCATGGCCTCTATGCGGTCATACTCGTCGACCATGTCCAATATTCCCAACTCCGAGTCGTAATCGATGTGCCTCTCGGGGTTGACCCGCAGTATGGTGTAATTGAAGACCGAGGGAGGGGTCATGTTCAAAGCATCAACACCGGAGACCGCCGAGCCGGTGGATTTGTGCATCTGGCCTTTGCCCTTTAGCTGAATGAACTCATAGGGTATTGGGTGGGGAGGCTCGGCATCGAACACCTCCCTGACGAGCCTGACACCGGAATCGTACGATCCACCCGCCGCCGCGTGGTCCTTTCCGAAAGGCTCACAGGTAACGCCGAATATCTTCCATTTGGCTGGCCATTCCAGCCTCCAACTGAGTTTTCCCTCGCCACGACGGATGTCCGCTTTGCCCTCCTCACCGCACTGACAAACGTAATGAACGTAAGGGAACTCGTATCCTGTGACCCTTGTGCTGCTGAAACGACCGCAGGTGTGGCATAATGGACTGAAAGCGTTGAAATCCTCCGGCATGGTCCTGCCGGTGACAGTGCTCAGTATCTCCATGACCTGGTCGCGTCTCTTGAAACTTGCATCGATGGTTTCTGCGAACTCGCCGCGTTGATACAGTTCATGGGTCCAGAATATCTCACAGTTAACACCCAGACCGTCCATGGAGTCCATGAACGGTTTTATGAAATGGTCGGCATAGGTGTCATGACAGCCGAATGGACAGGGAATGTGACTGATGGGTTTGCCGACTTCCCCCTCGAATGTATCGGGAAGGAACTCGTAACAACGCCTCAGTGGGTCGTAGGAATCGATCAGGTATATCATCCTGACGTCGTCGCCTTTATCCTCCAGGGCTTTACGGACCGCCTCGGCGGTGACTGCCTCCCTGAGGCTACCCACGTGTATGGAACCTGTGGGGCTTATTCCTGCGGATATCAGATTGTTGTCCTGTCTGGACATCAACTCCTTGGCGATGACGTCTGCCCAATGCATACTATCATCGGCTGGTATACCTGGTTGATATAAATGGTTTATCGGCAGACCGTCGGTTGCAATTACAAGAAGCAAGATATTTATAGAGAGGAGAATTTGTGGCTATTCAATGGCTAAGAAGAAAGGAGATGGTTTCCAGTCTTCAGCGGGTCTGGTGCGTTATTTCGACACCGACGATGACAGCAGCATCAAGATCAGCCCTTACTGGGTCATCGGAGCCTGCATAGTCATTTCCATTGTGGTCGTTGCCTCCAGCAACATATGGCCTGTTTGAATTTTTCAATTCAAAGTCTGATTGTCACTCATCTGAACACAGCCCTGGCTCTGAATTGAGGCTGTGTCATAATTAAAAGATGATGGGGGAGGACCCCCGAAAAGGAAAAAGGGGTTTTGTGCTCAGTCGAGCATCTTGGCCGGATCGCTCTCGTACTTCTTCTTGAAGGCGTGAGCCAACCAGGGCGGCGCTATCAGAGCGGTTATTATGGACATGAACACCACGACGGTATACATGTCACGGGATATCGCTCCGGCGGTAAGTCCTATGGCAGCAATGATTATGCCCACCTCACCACGAGGAGACATTCCGATGCCCACGATATTGCCGGTTTCCTTGCCCAGGGACTTGTCGGTCCAGATGACACCGAAATAACCGGCCAGATACTTACCAACTATCGCCAGTATGATGGTTCCAACGGCCAGACCAAGTATCTCGGTGAATCCGGCCATCTCGACGCGCATTCCCACATAGACGAAGAAGAAGGGCACGAGGAAGGCGTTGATGCCCTTGAACTTGCTCTCCAGCTTCCCATGGGCGAACTCCGCGAAAAGCATACCGGCCAAGAACGCGCCTATGATGGCGGCGAGACCGAGTGATATCGCCATGGCCGAGAGGCCGAGACAGGTCAGCATCGCCAACGGGAAAGGCTCGATCTTCCAGGGCCAGTCCCTGTCCTGGCATTCCATTCCCTTCTCGGTCAGACGGCACATCTGATACTCCTTGGCCTTCGGTATCCCTGTGCACAGCAGGAGTATGGATATCACGAATATCAGGGCGACCGCGATCGTGGATCCTATGGTGAACAGGTCAAACGAGCCACCGTTCATGGTGGCACCGGAAATACCGACCACCACTGCCAGAACTATCATGGCCAGTATGTCATCGACCACAGCCGCACCGACGATTATCTTTGATTCGATTGTGTCCATAACTCCCATCTCAGTCAAGACCCTGGCCGTTATACCGATACAGGTCGCAACCATGGCCGCTGCCATGAACAGCGCATGCAGGAACCAGTCGGGGTGGGGGTTCAGATAGACCTCATAGATGAAAACCAGACCGAAACCGAAGACGAACGGTATCAATACACCAAGTATCGCCACGGATGATGCGGTCTTGCCTACTGCCCTAAGATCGCAGATCTTGGTCTCCATACCCACCGCGAAGAGTAGGAATATTACACCTAGATTGGCAATAACCTCAAAAACCTCATGATAGACACTGGGATGTACCGGATCCCATTCGATATTCAATCCTTGGGCAAGAGTGAATCCCCCTATAACGAGGTTTGCTATCAGAATCCCTGCTACAATCTCCCCCACCTGACCCAGCATACCGAATTTTATGAATATCTCGGCGAACAACCTGGCCAGCAGGAAAATTATGAATAATTGGATCAATACCGCTTCCATCAAAGGCAGCGATTCCAACGCGAACGGCTCGAAGATCTCAAAGAGCGCGTCTCCTATGTCGTTCATGAAAGACATGGTCTCACCTCGCTTTTCATACTGGATTAGATATAATAGGATTTCGGTCGGACAGCGGTTTTAGATAAAAATTGTCGATGTTCCCGACCCTGTTCAAGTGTGTTTGGTGATGTCTCCGTACTTACGCCTGAAGGCCTTGGCCATCCACGGCGGTGCAACCAGGGCGGTGACGATGGACATGAACACCACCACAGTGTACATCTCCTGGGTTATGGCAGCGGCCGTCAACCCCATGTAGGCCACGGTTATACCGACCTCGCCACGGGGGGACATGCCGATACCGACGATATTCGCCTCCTCCTTGCCCAGGGACTTGTCGGTCCAGAGAACCCCTAGATAACCCGCGACATATTTTCCGATTATCGCCAGGATGATGACCATAACGGTCAGAAGGATCATGTCCCCGAAGCCGGTCAGCTGCACCCTCATACCGACATAAACGAAGAACAGAGGCACCAGTAGAGCGTTGATCCCCTTGAACTTGCTTTCCAGTCTGTCCTGTGCGAACTCGGCGAAGAGCATACCGGCAAGGAAGGCCCCGATAATCGATGCCAGACCTATGATCGAGGCCAAGGCGGATAGGCCGAGGCAGGCGACCATCGCCAGGGGGAAGGGGTCGATGCTCCATGGCCAATCCCTTTCCTGACATCTCATACCCTTCTCCGTAAGTCGGCATCGCTTCAACTCCGTAGCCTTGGGGATGCCGTGTGAACACAGTAACATTATCGCAGCCACGAATAGAACGGCAACCAGGATGCTGGAGCCCATCCCTATCAAGTCTATACCGTCCCCACTGCTCTGGGCGGCGAATATGCTGATGACCATCGCCAGAACAATCATCGTGAGGATGTCGTCCACAACGGCGGCACCGACGATAATCTTGGACTCGATGGTGTCCATAACGCCCAGTTCATTCAACACACGTGCAGTCATTCCGATGCAGGTTGCCACCATCGCCGCTGCCATGAACAGAGCATGGACCAACCAGTTGGGGTCGTGGGTGACAAATGTGTCGAACGCCACTATCAGACCGAAACCGAGGATGAACGGAAGTATGACTCCGAATGTAGCGACCGTGAAGGAGGTCTTCCCCACCGCCTTGAGATCGCAGAACTTGGTCTCCATACCCACAGTGAACAGTAGGAATATCACTCCGAGGTTCGCAAGCACCTCGAATATCTCATGGTATACGGTGGGATCGGTGGGGTGCCACCCGATTCCCAGCGCGGATGCCAACGTGAAGCTTCCGATGGCGAGGTTGGCGATGATTATTCCGGCCATTATCTCGCCGACTTGGCTCAGCATACCGAAACGAACGAAGAGTTCGGCGAATATCCGGGCAAGAAGGAAGACTATGAATATCTGTATCAGGACGGCCTCGAGAAGGGGTGCATCCATGATAGGGGCGAACAGAGAGTTCAGAAAGTCACCGATTACGATGAGCGAGGACAATCCTATCATTTCGCTCAATAATGAAGATGTATTTGCTATTTTTCATCATCAATAGAAAAAATGCTGATATGTGGACATTTGAGACCACGTCAGGGGATATCTGAACGGCTTGTCTAACGGAACTGCTGATCCAGACGACGAACGTACCTCGGACCCCAATCCGTACGTCTGATCAAACGTGTTCAAAATTATCATTGGGGAATCATATGGAGAACTATTGGAGGACGATATCCATGGGTCCGTTTTCAGAATCGCTGCCCGTCATCCCCTGACGAACTTAACATACTCAGCAACGGAATGAGATTGGATATCGAACAACATTGACCTTAAACGTTCAGAGTCACCTCTGATTATCAGGACCTCCAGACACTTATGGTCCTTCAAATGGGAATGCATGTGGGTCTGGATGATGTTCTCGTTCCTATGGATGATATTGGTTAGCCATAGGTCGGCGTGTTTGTTGTGGACGACTATGAGGACCCCCTCGACATCCCCGCTCAGCTCCATCCTCTCCTTGATCTCAGCCTCGGCAGAGCGCAGGCAAAGACGGATGGCCTCACTCCGGTTGCTGAGACCAAGCAACTCTTGGAGGGAGTCGAGATCGGCTATGTTCTTATCGTTCAGAGATATGCTTACTACGGGCAAGTTATCCAGCCTCCATCGTAAGATGGTTCTATGATTATCAATGATATTAAGATTATTAAATCCTTAGTGATAATTGATTATTATTTATTAAACAATAGATAACTTATTAATAATTATTTTGTGAATGATTGCATGATGCAACAGATTCAGCTAATAGCATTGATACTGGTGGGCGCCCTTGTGATGGGAGGGGCCATCGTATTCTTCACTTCCGCACAGGATGATGACGATGTAATGGATATCACCGTTACCCTGGCATGGCAGAAGGAGATGGTGGAATGGATAGGGGGCGAGAATGTGAAGGCCACTCATATGGTTCGGCCTGGTCAGGACCCACATGTGCCTGAGGGGATGACGCCTTCACAGGTGATAGCCGCGGCAAAGTCGCCCGCTTATTTCTACATCGGTGCGGGCATGGGTTGGGAGACTGCTAACATTCCCACCATCGAATCTGAACTCCCGGACTTGAAGATGGTCAAGATGAGTGAGGGTGTTGAGCTCATAACTGGTGATGCTCACATTTGGACCTCTCCTGACAACCTACTGATAATGGCCAACAACACCAAGAACGCCCTTATCGAAATCGATCCTGCTAACGAACAGGATTACATCAACGGTTACAACAGTTATGCCCTCAGGGTGTTCCAGATAAAGGCCCTGGCGGATGAGAAGCTAGAACCGATGGCGGGGAATGATTTCCTTGTGTACCACTCCGCTTGGAAGTATCTTGCCCAGGACTATGGTATAAACGAGTACTCCATCCAGCCTCTGACCACCGGAGGTTCAGCTATAGAATTGACTGTCTCCAACATCCAGGAGTTCGTTGATTGGATCGAGGCTCAGAATGCCAGTCTGACCACTATGTTCGTCAGGCCTTTCGACCCTGTCAACAGCAACACGGCATTGAAGGACGCGTTTGAAAGCAACAACATCGAAATCGTGATCGCCAACCCTCTATCACTGAATTGGTTGGATGAATTGGAAACATTCATTAACGCGCTGTATGTTTTCTGGGAGGACTCTAACACAGTCTGAGGACATTCAATGGAGAAACTCCCGATAGAGATACGAAACCTGAAAGCCGGATACGGTCAAACAGTTGTGCTCGAGGACGTCTCGATGGACCTCGAGCACAACGATTTTCTTGCCATCATCGGACCCAATGGAGGCGGCAAGACCACCCTCTTAAAGCTGATTCTGGGAATCATAAAGCCGATGGAGGGGTCCATTAAGATTTTCGGAAAGGACGTTGAAGATGGTTTGAGACATATCGGCTACGTACCTCAAAAGGGCAACTTCGACAACCGTTTCCCGATAACTGTGTATGATGTTGTCCTCATGGGCACTCGGAATACCAAAGGATTAAGGCCAGTCTACGGTCCTGAGAGCCATGAGAAGGTAAAAGAGGCAATGGAGACTGTTAGTATTACGGACCTTGCAAAGAAGACTCTGGCCGACCTTTCTGGAGGGCAGTTGCAGAGAGCGCTTTTGGCAAGGGCGCTCGCTGGTGAGCCGGATATCCTCCTTCTGGATGAACCGACCGCAAGCCTGGATCCTCAGATGAAGGACTGCATATATGATTCCCTGAAAAGGATCAATAAGGATGTCTCGATCCTGATCGTCACCCATGACATCGGTGTGGTCTCATCTCAAGTGAAGAGGATAGCCTGTCTGAACCGTAGGATCATCGTCCATGATGAGCCGTTGATAACTCCCGACATGATGAACCTTGGATATCACTGCCCAGTCGAGCTGTTGGCTCATGGGATACCCCACCGTACCTTGGGAGAGCATGACCATGACTGATTGGAGCATGATACTTTCCATCAGCCTGATCCAGAACATGTTCTACGCCACATTGATGGCCAGCATACTATGCGGCATCATCGGCACATATGTGGTGATCAAGAGGATCGTGTTCGTGAGTGGCGGCATAGCACATGCCACATTCGGCGGTGTGGGTTTCGCATACTATGTCCAATCCGTACTTTTGGTGTCCTGGTTCGACCCTATGATAGGCGCTATGGTGTTCGCGGTGGGAGCAGCGCTGATAATCGGTTCTCCACGCGTGAACCAACGCTTGAGGGATGATTCCACCATTGGCGTGTTATGGGTTGTGGGAATGGCACTGGGTGTGCTTTTCATCAACCTGACGGACCATAGTGTCGTCCAGGTTAGGTCCTACGAGAGCATCCTTTTCGGAAACGTGCTGTTGGTCAGTACGCAGGACCTGCAGATAATGGCGATAATGATCGTTGTCATATTGGCTGTTGTGGCTTTCCTTTACCGCGATCTGCAGATAGTGACTTTCGATGAGGCCCATGCCAGGATAACGGGGATAAACGTCACATTGATGAACACCTTGCTCTACGTCCTCGTGGCGATAACCTGCGTCTTCGTGATGAACATCGTCGGCATCGTTCTGGTCATCGCCCTCCTCACCATGCCTGCGGCCTTGGCCAGTATGTTCAGCAACGACATGCGCAAGATAATGGGTCTGGCCATAGTGTCCGCAACTATACTTTCCCTACTCGGATTGGTACTGGCGATAGAGTTCGACATACCTCCAGGCGCCTCCATCGTTCTAACCCTGGGAGTATTCTTCATGATCTCCATGGGAATCAAGACCTTGCACGAGAAGGGGTATATCAGCTGATTTCACTCAATCATATGTGACCATTGTCACGGTACCATTTCACCGTCTCACGCAGACCGTCATGCAATCTATGCTGGGGCGAATAACCCAGTTCCTGAATTATCTTCTCCACGGAGTAACTGCGGTCGCTGGTCACCGCGTCAACGGTGCTGATGCGCCACATGAAGTTGTCTCTCCTGAGAAGTGCGTTGACAGCTTGAACCGGCGCGATCATGACCTTCGCCAACAAGGGGGGCAATCTGATCCTTGGCATCTTCTTACCTAGGATGTCCGCCAACATGCGATAGACTTCCCCGTAGGAGTAGGACCTCTCCTCACTGACGATATAAGTCTGGCCAGAGGCCACACCGGGGTTCCTGAGAGCAAGTATGTGTGCCTGGACGACGTCGTTGACATGGACGAATTGGACCTGGCTGCTGCCATCGCCTATCATGAAACGGGATGCTATAGAATTGGCGAATGATGTTATGAACCAGTAGGACACGTCGTTCACGTTGCGCGGACCGTATATTCCGGAGGGCCGGAGTATGGTGCAAGCGATGCCGTTGGCGGCGTATCTGTGCACAACCTCCTCCGCCATCATCTTCGAGCGTCCGTAGTCGAATGAGGGGTTCAAGGGACTTGCCTCATCGGCGGGGATGGCATCCACCGGACCCATGGCCTCGGTGGACGAACAGTATATGAAATGCGACACGCCCTCGGCCATACAGGCACGGAGTAGGGCCTCGGTGCCTTCGATGTTTATCCTCTGGTACATCTCCCATTTCCCGGAGAAGGTGTAATAGGCGGCGAGGTGTATCACAGCGTCCACACCACGGACCGCCTCTAGAAGGGAACCTGGCTTATCCAGATGCCCTTCCCGTAGTTCGACACCGATCCTCTCCAAGAGTGATGTGTCGCTGCTCTTCCTTATCATCGCGGCGACTTGGTAACCTTCCTTGACCAAGGCCTCTGCCATATGGCCTCCGAGGAAGCCGGTGGCTCCGGTCAGCAATACCTTCAACGAAGCACCTCGCGACCCATTGATTTGTCGCGCATGTACACTCCGTAGGTGAACAGTTTCGCCATGTCCATACCGTCGTATGGTTCGAGCGCACTGCGCATGAACATGTCATCTATGGGCACGATGCGGTATGCACCGGTAGAGGGCAGCAACGGTATGATGGCCTCCAGATTACCTTTGCCCAATGCAAGACCGACCGTCTGGACCTTGTCCGCGCCCCGGTAGGCGTTGTTCATCGGAAGGTCCGTGATAAGGTCTATGACCCTCTCGACATCGTCCACCCTGACAATCTCCAGGAAACGACGGCGGTTGTGGAAGGCCAGCGGACCATATGCCTGGCTGGCCTCATCCAGGTCGCTCACCCGTTCCGACAGGCTGATGGTCCACATGTTGTCTAGATCGTCAGAGGAGAATATCTTAGCGCCAGCGAACTGGGCGTATCTCCTGGCGCACTGCAATATGAATGCGCCGTCTTCGGGCATGCCCATCGCCATTTTGGATCCCATCTCGTCAAGATGCTTGGCAACCTTGGCGCAGAACTCCTTGGCCGCATCCATTGATCCCAGGAAGGCCGCCTGTGTCGGGGAGGAGCATAGTTGCTGGTCGTAGAGCAGCATGTTGAGTGCCAATCCGTGTGCGGCCTCATCGTTCGCATTCTCCTCATCCACCACTCCGAATCCAGTCAGAGGGCCGTTGGAGAAGTAGCGTGGCATGTGGGGGTTCCGGGCCACCTTGGCGGAGACCTCGCCGCGGGCAGGATCCCCTCCCCAGAAGTTCACAACGCCGATCCTGGCATGGCTGAGAAGATAATCCAGTACCGGGCTACCGTGCGCAAAATAGCTGACCACAAGGAGGTCCAGCATCTCAGTGGCACCGGTCCTCTTGACCGCCTCCTCCAATGTGCTAATCACCGCGACGACGGCCTCGTAGTTAGCCAATGACGGCTTCAATATCGTTAGGTTACCGGTGACCAGGGAACTGATCGTCGGTATAAAGGGAGGCACCAGGGAATTACCTGAGCTGATTATCAGCGCTGGACCGCTGGGATGGTTGCGGATATGCTCATCCCCGGCGATCTCCACCATCCTTTCCAAGGATTCCGCACCTCCGCGGAGCGTGGAGTTCAGGTTCTTCAGCATCTTGATGGGGTCCAGGACCTCCGCGACGAAGGCCATCTCCAACTTGATGACTTCCGGCGAATAACCGGTGTTCTGTGCCAGACGTTGAGCTACGTCATCTAGTTCCCCGGACTTCCATCTAGCCCTCCATATATCTCCCATCTCCTCGATGGTCTTAAGGCGTTTCTCCAAAGGAAGTGCGGCGGCGGCCCTCTGTAGCCTGTCCGCCTTCGCCACTATGGCCTCCATCGACGGGCGGTCGATCTCCGGGATACGCTGTTCATCGCTGATGCGGAACTGGTGACTGGGGCTGTACGGTTGGTTCATCGTCATTCCTCCATCAACTCCTCAAGGGTGCCACCGCAGGCGCGCTGGAGGTCCCAGCCCTCCTTTACGGTCAATCTCCTCCCGAACTCGAACTCCTTCCCATAGTATCGGTCGGAATTGTGGAACAGCATTATGTCACCGGGGAAGAAGGCCTCCACCCAGGTAGTCACGAACGGGTTGTATATGCATATCAATCCCTCTTTGCCCGGTTCGTCAATGAGCTCGAAGGTCTTGGGGTCAACCAGGAAGACCTCCGATAATGGATGGGGTATCTTTCCCATCAGGTCGTGGTGGTCTATGAGCGCGGTCAGTGTCTCTGTCATGCCCAGGACGTCCATGAACGGTGCCTCGACACCGTCACCGCTGCGGGATAACGCCTTGAAATAATTGCGGGCGCCCTCTGCCATCTCAGCGTAAGGTGGGAGGTCGACGAAACCTTTGGACCCGCCACCGGTTACGATGACACCACCCTTGCCGAGATTGACCGGCGGGGCACGGGTTATGATCTTGGACACTTCGCGCTTCAGGTTGCTCATCTCATTGAAGCGCTTGGACATCAGATATACGCCAGCGGGTGCGGTGAAGAAGAGTTTGGGCTCGTCCTTGCTCTTCAGGAAACGCAGGATGTTCTTCTTGTCAGGCTGCAGACGTTGCCAGAACGTCTCGCCCTCCTCGGCCTCGCGCATGCTCATGCCGTAAAGGAGTTCTATGCCTTTGGATTCGAGCGCCAGCTCCACGAAGGCCACGAAGCTGAGCACGTTCCTCAGCTCAGGGGCGGCCATGAACAGTGCGAGGCCTTTGTTCTCCTCCAGCTCATGACCGTAAACATACTCGAAAAGGTCGGCATTGGCCTTGACCATTATAGCCAGGTCCAATGGGCTGCGGTAGATCTTGACCGGGGCCTTACCCGTGGTACCGCTGGATTGGAAGTGTTCCCCACCCTCGTCAACGTTATCGATGACGAAGCGCTCCTGACCGCCGCCGCGGAGCATGTCAGCGGGCACCACCAGCTTGACCAGGTCCTTCCTCTCAGCTTCCTCAGGAACGATATCCAGCCTCTCGAACAGTGACGAGTAGTACTCTGAATTGTCACGGAAGAAGGCCAACGACTCGCGCATCAGTTCTTTCCGGAGCTTCGCCAGCTCATCTGGTGACATTGTGAACAGGTTCGGGTCGTGTATTATGTCCCAGACCTTCTCCACGAATGGGTTCCCGCGGTGTTTGCTCTGTGAGGCTTTCTCTTTGATCTCTTTGATTCCCAGAATGACCACCCCCGGCCGTCATCTCTGGAACGTCATGGTTGCATATTTTATTATCGCCATCCGATTAAGGGAAATCATCCCTTGGGCTGATTGCTTCTCACGTAAACATCCACCGCGGCGGTTATGGCGGCTATCTCGCGACCTTGACGGAATGATTCCGCCAGGGTCTGCATGCGCGATTCCTCATCCTCCATATAGCCCTTGAGCTTGTTGAGTATGTCCTGCTCCTGCAGGAAGTGGGTGTGGGTGTCGCCACGGATGTAGGCGCGGTTGTTCATGATGGCGTAATGCAGGGGGAGTGTCGTCTTGACGCCTAGTATGACGTATTCATAGATCGCGCGGCGCATCCTCTGTATGGCCTCATTGCGGTCAGAACCGTAAGCACACAACTTGGATATCATCGAATCGTACTGCGCCGGTATGGTGTAGCCCATGTGTACGCCGGAATCGACCCTGATCCCTGGACCTCCAGGTGAACGGTAGCGGAGGATCTTTCCCGGATCCGCATTGAAATCATTCATGGGGTCCTCAGCGTTGACACGGCACTCGATGGCGTGGCCACGGATGGTTATGTCATTCTGTTTCAGTTTCAGGGGCTCACCGGCGGCGATCGCCAACTGCTGCTTCACCAGGTCCACACCGGTGATCATCTCGGTTATGGTGTGTTCAACCTGCAGACGGGTGTTCATCTCCATGAAGTAATGCTGACCGTCAGCGTAAAGGAACTCCACCGTTCCCGCGTTTGTGTAGCCTACGGTCTTGGCAACCGTGAGGGCGGACTGGGTTATCGACTCGCGTAGCTCCTCCGTCATTATCGGACAGGGGGCCTCCTCCACCAGTTTCTGGTAACGCCTCTGGATCGAACATTCCCTCTCGAAGAGATGTATGGCATCGCCGTGCTCATCGGCAAGCACCTGGACCTCTATGTGACGGGGTTTCTCGAGATACTTCTCGATGAATACAGTGGCATCACCGAACGCGGAGCCGGCTATCCTCATCGCCTTCTCGATGGCCTCCTCCAATTCTTCCTCGGAGTGGACGATCTGCATCCCGATACCACCGCCCCCGGCACTGGCCTTGGTGATTACGGGATATCCTATCTTGGCAGCTACGTCCCGGGCCTCATCGACGTTCTTGACGCCGCCCTCGGTGCCCTCCAGCACGGGGACGCCGGCCTCTCGCATCATCCTCTTGCTGCCGATCTTCGACCCCATGACCTCCATGGCCTTGGACGGCGGACCTATGAATTTCACGCCAGAATCCTCGCAGAGTTTTGCGAATTGGCTGTTCTCAGCCAAGAATCCGTATCCGGGATGGATGGCCTCGGAACCGGATTGCTGGACGACCTCCATTATCCTCTCCATGTTGAGGTAGCTCTTACGGGGATGGGCCTCACCGACACAGAAAGCCTCGTCAGCGTACTTCACATGAAGGGCGTTCTTATCGGGTTCGGAGTATATCGCGACTGTCTCTATGCCCAACTCACGGCATGCGCGCATGACGCGTATGGCGATCTCGCCACGGTTGGCTATCAGGACCTTATCGAAGAATGCCATTTCAGCACCTCCTCACTCCACGACCATCAGCACATCACCGCTGGACACAACATCACCGCTGTCCACGAAGATCTCCTTGACGGTGCCGTCGCGGGGACTGTTTATGGGATTCTCCATCTTCATCGCCTCCAGTATGACCAGGGCGTCACCCTGCTTAACCTTGGCTCCGCGCTGGACCGGTACCTTGAGAACCATCCCTGTCATGTTGCTCTTGACTCCTCCCGGCACATCGCCACGGGGGGCCTTGTCACCACCTGCGGCGGCGGGGGCGGCGGCGGAGCCGTCCACGGATACGATGCGCACGGAGAAGACCTCCCCGTCCACCTCGACCTCCATGGCAGCGGGGATGGTCCCGACGGGCTGTGCGGTCCCGGGCTTGGGAGGCAGGCACTCGCACTTCCTCTCACCCTTGAGGAAAGAGGGGGCGATGCTGGGATATATGATGTAACTCAGGATGTCCTCATCCTTCTTCACTATGCCCAGGTCCATGGCCTCCTTCTTCATCTTCTCATACATCGGCTCGAGGAGGTCGGCGGGACGGACGGTCACAACCTCCGCGTCGCCGATGATCCTGGTGCGTATCTCATCGGATATTGGCTTGGGAGGCTTGCCGTAAAGGCCCAGGACGTAGTCCTTGACCTCCTTGGTGACATTGCTGTAACGCTCCCCGCCGGAAAGGATGTTGAATATCGCCTGTGTACCCACGATCTGACTGGTGGGTGTGACCAACGGCGGATATCCCAGATCCTCCCGGACCTTGGGTATCTCCTCGAAGACATCCTTCAATTTATCGAAGGCGTCCTGCTCCTTGAGCTGGGAAATCATGTTGGATATCATTCCGCCAGGGAGCTGATATATCAAAACGTCAGCGTCAACCCTCTCGGACACCGGATCGACCAGCCCTCCGTACTTTTCACGTAGGCCCAGGCAGAGATCGCGGGCCTTTCTCAGTTTGTTAATGTCCAAGCCACTGTCACGGACGGTGCCTTGGACGGCGGCGACTATGCTCTCGGTGGCAGGCTGTGAAGTGCCGAATGCGAATGGGGACATCGCGGTGTCGACGATGTCGACCCCGGCGTCTATGGCGGCCTGGTAGCTCATGGGGGCGAGGCCGCTGGTTGAATGTGAGTGCAGGCAGACGATAATGTCCATCTCGTCCTTTATACCGGTGACTATCTCCACCGCCTCTTTAGGCGTTATGAGTCCGGCCATGTCCTTGATGGCGATGGAGTCACAATCCAAGGAGTAAAGCTCCTTGGCCATCTCTATGAATGTGGCACTGTCGTGCACAGGGCTGGTGGTGTACGATATGGCCCCCTGAAGGTGGGCCCCGTTGTTCTTCACCTCGATCATCGACTTCTTCATGTTTCGTACGTCGTTCAAAGCATCGAATACACGGAAGTTGCTTACGCCGTTGTCAGCGGCTGCGGCCACGAACTTCTCCACCACATCATCGGGATAATGACGGTATCCCACCAGGTTCTGTCCCCTCAGAAGCATCTGGATCGGGGTCTTGTGCAATACCTCCTTCAACCTACGCAAACGCTCCCAAGGGTCTTCCGCCAGGAATCTCATGCTGCAGTCGAAGGTGGCTCCGCCCCATGCCTCGACTGACCAGAAACCCATATCATCCATGGATTTGGCCAGTTCTATCATATCATCGGTACGCATGCGGGTGGCGATCAAAGACTGGTGTGCGTCACGTAAAGTGGTATCGGTGATCTTCAATTTTGTAGGGCTGGCGGGACACATGAGAGTTACCTCTGTTTGATTTGAAATCTCATAAAAACTGTTTCAGCAGAAATCAGCAGTACAAGTATAAAATATTTCACTAAAACAACCAAAAAGATGTGAAAAACGTAAGTAAAGCTATGAAAGTCAGAGAAACATCTAATTTGGTGGTTACGAAACTCGGTGTTATCTCCCCACCGGCGCTGTAACCGCGGACGGTGAGAAGCTTGGATGCCTCCTCGGTACGCCGCAGTTGGTTGACCACCAGGTTCATCGCCAACGGCACCATGCTGGTCACTGATATCGGCAAGCCCTTTATGGCCATGGCCTGTTTGATCTTCACCAGGTCGTGGCTTATCAGCTGCAGGCTCTGCAGCCCCATCTCGGCGGTAAGGCCGATATCGAAACCTATCCTCTTACCCAACAACCACACTGAGACGTCCAGTAGTTCGCTCTCCTGGCGGTCGGAATAGGCCCAGGCGGCTATCAAAAGGATGGGGATCATCCTCACCAGGTAGTTCAGGCCCATACCCCCTGTGTACTCTGATACCAGCGCCGTCAGCGTTATCATCAGCAGAACACCGAGCAGCATGCGCGGATGGGGGATGGCCTTTAGACGCGGAGTGAACAGTAACCACCATAGGAAAGCGATCACCGCCCCTCCCGTGCTCATGAAGGCCGCCGTGGAAAGCAGTATCGTGGCGGCTATCCTCAATCGCGGGTCGCGCATAGTGCCTCCATCGAATCCTGTAGGGTGATGTTCTGAGGTCTGGCGCCCCTCTGCAACGCCTGGCGTAGATAGGGTGGGGGCGAGGCCCATTGACTGACCGCCTCCGGGGTGCTCCCGTGGTGTATCAGCTTGCCATCGGCTATGTGTGAGATGCTTTCCACGCGGGGAAGCACAGACCGCTCATGGGAGAACACCATGGTGATCTTGTCCTTCCGGGACTCTATGGCCTTACAGACACGGGACTTGACCATACAATCCAAGGAGGAGAATGGCTCATCCAGGAGGAGGATGTCCGGATCGAGGGCGAAAACGCAGGCCAGGTTCAATCTCTTCAACTGGCCGCGACTGAGCTTGAAAGGATCTATGGCGCCCCTATCCTCCATGCCAGCACGGGGAAGCACGTCGCGGGGATCTAGACCCCATGATCTGACCTCATCGTCCACTGACGACGAGGTTATGTGGTACTCAGGGAACTGCATTGACAGAATCGTTCTCTGCACGCCTTTCGTCAAATATCTGCCCTGACACTGCAACAGGGATGCCATGACCAAAGCCATAGTGCTCTTTCCGCTTCCGATCACGCCGCTGACCAGATGTACGCCTTCGCCGTAGGATGCTACACATCTCAGTTTGAAATCCTCACGTTCCACCATGAAGTCCAGGTCGGCCCTCATTGTGACAACCTCCACAGGCTGGGATAGAAACAGCTGTCCTCCAGCTGCCCGAACACCTCTGCGGGCGAGCCTGAGAACTGCACTCTGCCATCCCGCAAGAATATCACGTGGTCGGCGGTGGAGGCGCGGTCCATGTCCTGCGTGCAGAAAAGAGTCGGTATCCCCGAGAGTTGAACGGCATCGGTTATAATCCCCGCAGTGGCCTCGTCCAGATGACTGTCCACCTCGTCCAGTATCAATATGTCAGGGGAGTTCACGATGGCAGCGGCGAAGGCGACCAATGCCTTCTCGCCGCCGGAAAGGCTCCTTGTGTAACGTTTGAGTAGGTCGGGCCTTTTCAGCATGGCCATCGACTCCATCACTATGAGGTCGGCATCCTCCTGGTCGACCTTGGTGAACCGTAGCGAGGACGCCACCTCGTCGCAGACACGTGAGAACAACATGGTGCGGTCTGGGAACTCCCCCACCCATCCCACCTTTACCTGGGATGGGGACTTACCCAACACCTTGACGCTGCCCTCACGTAACTTGTCCATTCCGGCCAAGACCTCCAATAGAGTGGTCTTACCGGCCCCGTTGGGACCGATGAGCGCGACCCGTTTCCCTTCGGCATCGAGTCTTTCTATGTCTATCAGATGATGCCTCATCCCACGGACACTTATCATTCCAACCTCTCACCTATCACGTAAGCAGCATACAGTTTGGCGGCATCGCCCAGTATGAAGGGGACCATCCCGAGTATGGTGGCCTCGAATATGGGTATCGATGCTGAATATGACAACCATGACACGCCGAAGAGATAAATCATGAGGCTGGCAATTGTCAGTCCGAGGATGCGTGTGAATTTGGATCTGCTCTCATAGGCCAATCCGGCTATCAGGGCGGCAGGCACGAAACCTATCAGGTAACCTCCCGTCGGTCCGAGCAGTATGCCTATCCCCGCGGTGCCGTTGTGGAAAACGGGAAGGTTCAATGCGCCTAGGATGAGATAGAGAGTGACGGGAATCACCGCATGGCGGCGCATGACCACGCCCGCCAGAAGAACGAACAGTGTCTGTAGGGTGAGGGGCACCGGTATGAAGGGGATGGATATCCAGCTCCCCGCGGCTATCAGGGCTATGAATGTGGCACTGTAGGAGAGCAGTGATGCGCGGTTCTCTATCCTCATAGGGTCACCTTCCTAAGCCTGGCTAACCGACTAACTAGTATAGAAAAAGAATGGAGATTGGTGGGGTTTCAGAGTTGGAAGAGATCGCCGGCGATGACCTTCTCCACCTTGCCGTTGTCCTTCCTTATGATGAGGGCCCCATGCTGGTCTATGTCGATGGCCTCCCCCTTGAACGACTTGGTCATCGTCTTCACATGGACGCGGCGGTTCAGCGTGAGTGACAGACTCTTCCACTCCCTGACGATGGTGTCGTACTCCCCGCTCTCCAATTGGAGCAGGCGGAGTTCGAACTCCTTCAGGACGCGGGCGAGGAACTTGGCGCGGTCGACGGGCTCCCCTATCTCCTCATGGAGTGAGGTGGCTATCTTACGCAGTTCATCGGGGAGCTCGCTGAGGTCCACGTTGGCATTGATGCCCAACCCCAATAGCACATGGTTCACGGTGTCACCATCGGTGTCGACCTCCTGTAGAAGCCCGGCGACCTTCTTGCTGCCGATGAAGATGTCGTTGGGCCACTTTATCAATGCCAGCAGGTCGTACTCCCGCCTTATGGCCCTGGCGATGGCCAGGGATCCTGCCATGGTGACCATGAACAGACGGTCGATGGGGATATGGGTCTTCATGATGACCGTGGCCCATATGCCGCCGGGAGGCGAGGCCCATGAACGGCCCATCCTTCCCACCCCTCCGGTCTGTTGCTCCGACACAACGACAGTCCCGTGCAGATTCTCGGCATCCATCTCCTGGGCCAACCGCTTGGCGGCAGCCAGGGTCGACGGGATGGAATCGAAGTAACGGAGGTCCTTGCCGACGAAACGGGTGCGGAGCTTCTTGTTCAACTCATAGGGCAATATACGGTCACTGCGGCCGACCAGAGAATGCATCCCATCCTCGGTGGAGGAGATGTCATACCCCAGGCTCACCAGCTCACGGATGCGTGGTACCAGCTCAGCGGCGTCCACTGAGAGTCTCTCCGCCATCTCCTGTGTGGAGATGGCCTTTCCAGCGTCCTCGAGTATTTCCAACACCTCAAATGCCATTTCTCTCATTTCAATACCTTCTTTGACCCTGCGGGACGGGGACGTTCCCGCCCTTCCTCGGTTAGATGGTTGTTGAGACCCGTTCAGGATATCAACCTTGTGCCTCAATCCTGAGTGAGGTACGGTTGTTATTATTGTCATAATCGTTTATTTGTTTATTGTAACGATTGCAAATTACCCAAGTTCCGTATCTATTGTGTGATCGACATTTCGACATTTTATTGAAAACACATCGTTTCAAAAGGAGGAAACAACAGAGAAGGAGCATTCTTGGAGTTGATTTGATACCGAATGGAGGAGGATTTGGTCGGCTATCTGTTTGACATCTATGCATTACTATCAGATGCCTGATTTACACCCTCCTTCCATCATCAGATGTCATCACAATAATCCTCAATGAGCGGTTGTTAATCCAGGACCATTTGCGTTTTGGATGAGTATCATTGACTCAAAATGATGTCTGGATCCATGCCAGACATCTTCTTGGAAAGCTCCCAGACCCTGACTGCCAGTGCAGCATCTCCTCCCCTTCCCTGAGGTTCAACCTTATCGGGCTTTCCTCTGAACCCTCTCCAACCATCCGGCCCGTAGAATTCCCCTCCTCTGACCTCATCGCCGGTACAGGCTGTCAGACAGGGGGCAGCGCCTTCGGAAATGCTGTGCATGAAAGGTCTAAGGAGAAGGCCCAGAGACCTCCCGTTACGATAAAGGGGCGTGTACACCAATCCGGGATGACAGGCTACACTTATCGGATCCTTTAGTCGATGGCTGTCGAGCCGTCTCTGCAACTCCAAAGAGAACAGAAGTGTTGCAAGCTTGCTCTGTTTATAGGCCTTCCATGGATTGTGATGTCTTTCTGTAAAGATGTTGACAAAATCTATTTCGGCGGTATCATGGACGATGCTTGATTGCGTGACCACGCGCGAACCTTCAGTGTGCAAAAGGGCCTTCAACAGAAGGGTGGTCAGGGAGAAGTGCCCTAAGTGATTGATCCCCCAGTGTGGTTCATGACCGTCTGATGTGATGCGGAAAGGAGGGTTCATCACCCCGGCGTTGTTCACCAATATGTCCAATCTGTCGTTTGCGGAGAGGAAGGAATCGGTGAATTCCTTGATAGATCGCAGGTCGCCCAGGTCTAGATACATCGCCTTTGCCCCTGATCCATATGATGATTCGAGCTTATTTGCTTCAGACTGACATCTTACAAAGTCTACGTCAGCCATGATCACCCCCATACCTGAACTGCACAAGGCTCTTGCAACATGAAGTCCCAGGCCGGAGGCCGCTCCAGTAACTATAGCGACCTTCGAAACACCATGCCTGCCATTAGCGTCGAAGTTCGCCACATTCTCAGAAATTGATTCGCAGTAGATAACCATGTCCGAAAAATTGATCGGGATGCCGGCGGATATTCGTTGAAGGACAAATGAAAATGGGTCTTATTTTAATAGTCCTGGTAATCTACTATCGTTAAGGTGACGGATATGTCGTTCATAAAAAAAGTAAAGGATTTTTTCGCAGGTTTGACAGGTGGCAAAAAGGGCGCTGAGGAAGAGGTCGTTGAAGAGACTCACATCGAACCTGAGATCACTGTGCCTGAACCAGAGGTGGTTGAGGAACCTGTGTCTGAACCAGAGGTGGTTGAGGAGGTCAGCGACAAACTGGAAGAGCCGGTCGAGGAGACTGTGACAGAACCCACTGTAGAGGAGCCGGAGCCCGCCCCGAAAGAATCTGAGCAGGTGGAAGATGTCAAAGAAGAGAGCCGATTGGCAAAGGCACTGGCTTTCGCTGAGGCGAAACTAGATGAAAAGAAAAGCGAACTGAGCAATGCTGAAATTGAGATGTTCCGTTCAAAAATCGCATCTTACACCGACAAGGTCGGCAAGGATGAGGAGGCTGCTTTGGTGTCAGTAAGCCAACTCATAGGTGGGATAGTTACGGCCAAGAAGGCTGCCCCTGCGCCAAAGGCGACGAAGAAAACGCCGGCCAAGAAGAAGGCGAAGACAACTGCCAAGAGCGGCGAGACGGCGAAGAAGAAACCGGCCAAAAAGAAGGCCTGAGGCATGAAGATCGTGTGATATCGGAACCGATCCAGCATCAGTTCGACGAGTATCGGACGATTTGCATGATACCGACCAGGTTGCTCCACATCAGGAATTCCGTCGCATCCTAGCCTTGTGGTGTTTTACCATCCATCGGTATCAACTAAGATGTTGGGTGTCAGTTATGACTGGCATCCGCATCAAACCCCTTTTTACAATCATGAATATGATTGGGGCATATTTCAAGGGCGGGTTTTTTCAGATGGTCAGCCCATCTCCTCCCTCGTTCGCTTTATCACTTTCACCATCATGTCCACCGCTTCACCTATATCGCGCTGGTGCAACGCACCTGTCTTCACGGCAACGCCTTCCGCTCCCGCTTTCAGTGTCTCAGCTATGTTGAAAAGCTTGATCCCACCGATGGCCACCACCGGTATACTGATGGAATCCTTCAATGCCTTTAGGTCATCCAACCCTTGCAACTCGCCGAGATCCTCGAGATAGCTGGGGAACAATGGCCCCCAAATGAGATAATCGGCACCATCCGCCTCAGCCTTGGATGCGGCATCGGCATCCCTTACCGAAACACCGACGATGAAGCCGTCCGGACCTTTGGCCTTGGCATCCTCAACACTGATGTCGGATTCATAGATATGTAGGCCGGCGGCACCGGATCCCAATGCGGCATCGAGGTCGTCACATACTATCAGGCTCGTGCCGGACCCCTTGATCGCCTCCAGAACCTCTTTGGCGCTGTTGAGGAGTTCCTCCGAACTCATCTTCTTGTCCCGCAGCTGCAATACGTTAGCTCCGTACTTCGCACATTTCTGGGCTATATGGACGGGACTTCTGCCGGTGGCAGCTATCTCGTCCGTTATGACATACAATCCGTAATTCATCGGCCTCACCCTTATCCGCTGATCTTAGGCCATCGAGCGTGTCCGCATCCCAGGCCGTCAACGGCAATTCATTTGTTTTATCGCCTTTTAAATGTATTCGAGCTTCCGATGGATTTGGTATTGAACCGGTTGGTTCGTTTCGAACAGTGACCCAATCCGATCATTGGATTCCAACCACGCCTCGGGGATTATCGACTAGATCTTGAAGAACTTCTTAACGCCGGGCCGGAACAGGTAGTAGAGTATCACCGCGTTGATGACCAGTGTGACCATACCCGCAGGCAACGCCAGCAAAGAGCTCAAGGCCATTAGGGCGGATATTATCACGCCGAGGTACCACATTATCGACCAACCGTTAAGGAATCCATAGGCTATCACGAACAATATCAGGCCGGTAACCAACAGACCTGCACCGATCGGGCCACCCACCACAAGGAGCCCTGGCACGGTGATAGAGAGGCCGAATATTGCCGCCATGCCCACGAAAAGCATCGTTAGACCCATCAGCAGATAGATGTAGCCAATTATTGAGATCAACAGGGGTCTTTTCGCCATATTCAAGCATTTGTTACCGTCAATATATGTAACCTTGGTCTTGGAAATCACTTTCAAGGGGTTGGTTGGTTCATGTTATTGATATCATAAAAATAAATACATTATAAAAAATTAAAATGGGAAATGGTTTGTTTTGTGTTTGTTCAGTTGCGTATGTCTAGACCGAGGTCCCTAAGTTTCTGAACAACAGACGCATAGACTGCCAGATACTCTTCCTTCGGTTTGACGCTAAGGACATCATAGCACTCTTGGAATCGCTTTCCGGATGGTGCTTTTGCATAATCCTTCTCATAACCGCTTACGAGAGCCTCTATGATGGGGTTGACCTCTTCGATCGCCATACCTGCGGCAGCCTTCGCAGCCTCTCCCATGATACGTGCCTCCATTCCAGTGGTCTTGTCCATAGCTACACCTTTTGCAGCTGCTGAGCCGGACAGGAGTTCACGACCGGATGCGGTATCCGATATTGCCTGTGCTGCGGTCTCCAACAAACACATCTCGGTGCAAGGGCCAGCCACCGGATAGTATTGGTTCGCAATCAGCAGATCTGTGTTCTGATCCATAGCCGCGGCGGTATGGGCGGCAATCTGCATAGTTTCCCTCGAAGTGGTGTTACCCCATCGAATATGGATCGGTCCATCCAAATGGAAGTTGGCACCCAAGAAGGCAAAGGACGCTATGTGAGTGGCAGTGTCACAGATTGCGGTCTCTTCCACGCCACCACAGTAACCGCCGAATATGGGCATCTGCTCCATCATGATGATGTTGCCGTTTGCTGTCCAACCAGCAAGCATGTTCAAGGCAGCTCCATCAATTTTCAGCTCATTCAGTTGTGAACATTCGTGTGAATCACATGGCCTCATGCCTGAATGAACAAGGTCCGCTGCGAGACGTCCCCCTACTGAAAGGGGCGTCTCAGGTCCCTATATGGCCATATAAGGACGGTTGGCACGTACCCTAGCCTCTTTCAGCGCGCGGAGCTCAGCCATTGTTGCTTTGATCTCCCAGGGCGTATTGGTGGTGGCAGGCCTACCTTCTATGGTTGACATGACGCCGTTAACCAGGGTATCCACTATCGCCTCCTGGGCATAGCTCTGCATAACCTGAACGAAAACATCCTCGGAAACGGGTGCACCGGTGGGTCCACCCTGAATGACTGGCTTCTTTGACGAGTTGCCACGGCGGGGCTCGAATTTGACTGCGTCCCGGTACTCACCGAGAACCAGGCTTGTAGGGGTTTTCTTTATTCCTTCCCAAATCTCTTCCTCGGTGAACTTGGCGACACGCTTCATGTCACAGTTGTAGAAACCAGTTGTCACCAACATCTCCATGCCTGCTTGGAACAGCCTGTTGGCCACATCCTTATCATCAGGCACGATGTTCTTACCGAAGTCGAGTTTGTATTTGTTCTTGAGTTCCGCAGCGTTCATTGGAATTATCTTATAATCCCAATCACTCTCCGACATCTTCTCTCCTTTTAGGAATCTGTCGTAGACATCGCAAACGGTCAGTGGTCTTTGTGCTACCATATCAATCACTTACCTAGCAACCTGTTGACCAGTTGGACACACTCGGCTGCATTTTCGGAATATCCGTCTGCACCAATCTCGTCAGCCCATTCCTGGGTACATGGTGCACCACCGAATATGGTCTTCACTGGAACATTTTCTTCATTCACTGCATCCACCAGGTCTTTTTGGACCATTAGAGTGGTTGTCATCAACGCAGAACCGCCAACGACATCAGCCTTCTCCTTTTCCACTGCCTCCAAAAAGGATTCCACGGAAGTATCCGGACCGAGGTCGAATACCCTGTATCCCGCTCCTTTTAGCATCGCACAGCAAACGTTCTTGCCTATCTCATGTATATCTCCGAGAACAGTGCCCATAACAACAGTGCCCCGGTAGGACGTATCGCCTGACGCAAGAGTGGGAGCAAGGATCTCCAATGCCTTCTCCATGGCCTTGGATGCCCCAAGAACATGGGGCAGATAGATTTCAGCCTTATCGAATCTATCCCCTATGACTTCCATTCCTTTTGCCAGACCCTTGTCCACAATCTCACCTGCAGGGATCCCGGCTTCAATCGCCGCTTTGGTGGCAACCTCGGCTAGATCCGCGTCCCAGGTCTCTATAGACTTCTTAAGGTCCGCAAATATCTTTTCATTGCTCATTTACTATCCTCCACCCACATCGGAGCTCGTTTATTGGAATAAACGACTCAGACGCGGTTGAGAATATAACCGGAACAATCTTATTTAATTATAGCGAAATATAGTTTACACTACTATAACTAGACAGGGACTAGGCCTCGAATGACCCAAATGGTCCAACGACTCTGTCTCCTACATTCGTTATGTAATCGCGATTATCCGATAAATACATGTCTATGAATAACAGAAAAGGAAGTTGGATGACTCGTACAGCCAACAAATCATAATTTTTGGTTTGGATCTTCTTTTATTAAAATCAGAGAAGGATTTGTAATTAGATGTCCAGTAATTTTTAAACTGTGTTTTTTTTATAGATTTCCGAATATTCGAATAGGATTACATATTTCGTATTTAATACCATATTTGGATGGATGGATAATCCATTGATTTAACACAATATATTATATACAACCATTTTAGCAAATGTGTCTGAAATAGTTAAGTTTATATATAAAATTACTAAAGACCGTTTACTCAACAGTTATCTTTAAATATCAATTAACGAAATCTGAAATTTGATAAAGATGAATTGGGTCTTAATTGCTGCAATTTATACCGTGTTCGTTTCGGCACGACCTCCTGCAAAGATTTGCCCATTCTTTTCAACTATGAGGGGCGATCTGGGATCGCTAGGCCTCTACAGCCAAAGCAGCCGGGTTCGATTCCCGGGTCCCTCGCCATCTAACTCTAATGGAGGCCGATAGGATGCCGCTGACCTACACACCCGCCCAAAAACAGAGGTTGCACGAGTTCGGTGTTAAGGAAACCGGTATACATTTCGATTCTCATGAGAGGAGGAAAGTGACCTTTCAGAATTATATAAAAAATATGTCAAAACTATGTCAGAAGGCCATCCGCGAGATGGTAGAGACTCCTTCTAGACATATACTGTCAAGTTTTGAGAACGATCTTGCCTCATTCCTCACAGAAAGAGGATTCATCGAGGTCAAAACCCCCACTATAATATCCACTGCATCTCTGAAAAAAATGGGAATCGGTAAAGATCACCCGTTATACAAACAGGTTTTCCATCTGGATGAAAAAAGATGTATGAGGCCCATGCTAGCACCCAACCTTTACGCAGTAATGGGTCACATGAGAAAGAGTGTCAAGGAGCCCTTGAAACTCTTTGAGATAGGTTCCTGCTATCGAAAGGAAAGCAGGAGTTCTGAGCATATGTCGGAGTTCACGATGTTGAACATTGTGATCTTGGGTCCCGAACGGGAACCTCGTTCGGGGGTTCTCGACTTGATCGATACTGTGATGGACATCGTGGGATTGGAATATGTGTTGACAGAATGTGAGTCCGAGGTTTACAAACAAACGATAGACGTCGAGGTTTTCGGTCATGAGGTGGCTTCAGCAGCCATCGGACCCCATACTCTGGATGCCAGTCATGGGATTGATGAGCCTTGGTGTGGTGTCGGGTTCGGCCTCGAAAGGCTATTGATGTTGAAGGAAAGGAAGGGGAGCGTCAACAGGGTCGGTCGTAACCTCGTCTACCAAAATGGAATACGAATCGACATTTAGGAGTGTATCGATGTCGAGCTCTTTCCAAGATATCCTCTCCCGCTCATTGGAAGGTCATCAGCCGACCTATGGGGAAGTGTTAGAACTTCTTTCAGTCGAAGACCCTTATCTCATCAATGATCTCCTCAATACAGCCCGAGAAATCCGTTTTAAAAGGTTTGGCAATAAGGTCTTCCTCTACGGCTTCGTATATTTCTCGACCCACTGTAGGAATGACTGTGGTTTCTGCTATTATCGCCGCAGCAATGACATACCGCGTTACCGGAAACCTTTGGACGACATCATAAATGTCGCCGAACAGCTGGAGGATTCTGGTATCAATCTCATAGATTTGACGATGGGAGAGGATCCGGCGATCAGTTCACAGAAGAGTTACCGTAACCTTCTGAGGATCGTGTCGGAGGTCGACGAACATGTCGACCTCCCTATAATGGTATCACCGGGAACACTTCCGCCCGAGGCTTTTGGACAGCTTCGGTCCGCTGGAGCGGATTGGTTCGCCTGTTATCAAGAGACGCATAATCGTGATCTTTTCAAAAAATTGAGACTTGACCAGGACTATGACTATAGATTCAACCAGAAGCTGTGGGCTAAAAAAGAAGGAATGATGATAGAGGAGGGGATAATGATCGGCGTGGGAGAGGATGTCAAGGACAGGGCGGACTCGATCATGATCATGGGCGACCTGGATGCCAAGCAGGTCAGGGCAATGACCTTCCTGCCACAAGAGGGTACACCCATGCAAGGCCGAAAAGCTCTGGATTTCATGGAGGAGATCAGGACGATAGCCGTAATGCGCCTAGTCCATCAGGATAAATTGATACCCGCTAGTCTTGACCTTGAAGGCATCAGAGGAGTGAAGGCTAGATTGATGGCTGGAGCGAATGTCATCACTTCAATCGTGCCTCCGAACAAGACCTTGGCAGGTGTAGCGCAACATGAATTAGACATCGATAATGGGATGCGGTCCAAAGAACAGATAGAATCTGAGCTTGATGGCCTTGGTTTGAGAGTGGCCAGTGAAAGTGATTACCTCTCCTTCCTCAAAAAATGTTCATTGGAGGCTTAAATGGTCCGTCTAGCAGTTATCGGCGGAGCGCTCCAGGGGATGGAACTGGCATATCTAGCTAGAAAAGCAGGGTATGAGACGGTTGTCGTCGATCGTGACCCCGGAGCTCCTGCATTAAATTTAGGAGACCATCGGGAAATCATCGATCCGCTCATGGACCCGATGTCACTCATGAACATCATCTCTGATTGTGATGCGGTGGTCCCTGCCAATGAGAACATCATGTTGCTGAATTCTTTGGTGGGACTGACGAAAGCGGCCGAGGTGCCCTTTCTTTTCGATATCGATGCCTACCGTATAACCTCTTCAAAAATCCAGAGCAACCAAATGTTCACCGAATTGGGTATAAAGTCACCGCATGAGTGGCCACGGTGTGGTTTTCCAGCGGTTGTCAAGCCGTCATCATGCAGCGGCAGTAAGGGTTTCAGAGTGGTCAAGACCCCTGATGAGTTGCATGACGCCCTTCACTATGTTTCTGAGATCGGCCATGAGCCTGTTGTTCAAAAATTCCTCTCCGGCAGGAACTTGTCACTTGAAGCGATAAGGGACGGGACAACGAGTACCACATATCTAACCACCGAGATATTACTTGACGATAGGTACGATTGCAAAGGCGTTTTCTGTTCTCCGAACCTAGTTTCTGAAGAAGTCGAAGAAAAATTGCAGGAGTACTCCGTCAAGATAGCTGACCAACTTGGATTATCCGGACTGATGGATGTTGAAGCGGTGATGGACGAGGGCGAGCCCCATCTGTTGGAGGTCGATGCCCGCTTCCCCAGTCAGACGCCGGCCGCCATTCTGCATGCCAGCGGGGTCAATCTCCTCGATGAACTGTACTCGATCCTCATAGAAGGCGGGCAACCACGAAAGCCCAAAAGAGGTTTTTCACTTTACGAGCACTTCACTTCAGTGAACGGCCTTCTACGTTCCTGTGGGGAGAAACGGTTCTCCTCCGTTCATGCACCGGAGATAATACCAGGATTCTACGGATGCGACGAAGCGATCACCGATTACCGTGTCGGATGTCAGAAGTGGAGTGCGGCCATCATGATTAGCGGCCAGAACGAGGAGGAGATCCTCACACGCCGTCGCGATTGTATAGCGAGAATGATGGCGGATAATGGCCTATCGATATACATAGACCCCAAACCAGCGGAGGCATTATGACACGATTGACACCGGTGATGATTGATAATGTGGCTTCGTCATTAGATGGAAGGGATGAGTCCTTACGCTCAGAACTGGGAGTGGACCTGCAGATGTTCGCCTTTGAGGCGACCGGCCTGACGCCACAGAACGATGGTGAACTCCCCTTGGTCGCGGTCGTCCCCATGAGTTGTGGAAAAGGGATAATAAACGGTTTCACGGAAACGGTGAGTGCCGTCGCAGACCACATTGGATTCCGGTCCTTCGTGACCCGGGGAGCCAACGCCTCGGGGTTGGCCGAGGCCTATCAATCCGGCGCTGAGATAATTATGATGGCGGACGATGATGAGTTCATAGCCATCAATGTCAGATCCAATCAAATCACAAACAACACGCTCTGCACAGCACTAGGATATGTTGAGGCCCTGAGGATGGCAGAGGGCTCACTATGGGGTAAGGATGTGGCCGTCATCGGCGTAGGGAGGGTGGGCAGCGAATCCATCAGCCTTTTGAATTCATACGGCGCCCGGGTCCATATATTCGATAATGATGTGCGTAGATGCGAGGAGATATCCGCCCTCTACTCAGATGTCGTTGTTCATGACAGCATCCCTTCAGCACTGGGTTCCTGCCGCTTGGTCGTAAACGCATCACCGGCGGCGATAAGAGAGGAATGCTTACAAAGAGAATCGACCATATCCTGGCCAGGAATGCCCTTCAATTTTCTGGGGTCGGATAATCCGTGTCGTCACACGATAATCCATGACCCTTTGGAACTGGGTGTGGCAGTGATGGTGGCGAAGGCCTACTCCTTCTCCATTTCGGCAACAGAGCCGCTTCCGGCGCAACCTGACCCCTTGTTGGTGATTCATTGAATAGATACGGTATCGCGATAGACATCGGTACGAGCGGCCTACGTTGTCAGGCACTGGACCTTGAAACTGGAAAAGCGGTGTCCACCGCGATAACCACACGTCACCCGATACCGGGTATGAATGTCATAGACCATGTGAATCATTCCATTGAATCTGGGGCTGACTCGGGCAATCGGTTGATGATCGATGCTTTCAATCGCTTGTTGCCGCTACTCGATATCGATCTTGGTAAGGTCGAGAGTATTGCAGTTTGTGGTAATCCATTCCAACTATCATTATTCCAGAACATCGAGATCAGAGACCTAGCCTATGCGGGCAAGTCCATGCTAGAAAGAATCGGGGTCAAACCGGTGAAGAGGGATGGTGCGATTGTTGCAGCAAAGGATCTGGGCCTGATTGGACTTGATGGGGCACATGTCATAATCCCTCCCGCTGTCAGCCACGAGATTGGGGCAGATGCCTTGGCAATGTTGTTAGTCACTGGAGCCATGGACGAGGATAAACCTTGCCTGGTCATCGACTATGGGACGAATGCCGAGATGGCTCTTATCGTGGATGGAGAGGTCTTCACTGGTTCCGCCGCCGCTGGTCCTGCTCTAGAGGGTCAACAGATCGAAAAAGGCATGTTGGCCGCCCCTGGATGCATCTCAGACCTGGATGTCGTAAAGGACGGATGGAGGAACACCGTACTCGATGATGGTTTCACACCCTGCCAATGCGATCTCGTCGACCCTTCCGATGGTCGTGTGATTGAATCGGGGATGATGCATGGGAGGGCCAAAGGAATCACAGGAACAGGAGTCATAGCTGCAATATCATGCGGCATCGACACTGGCCTGATGGCCGTACCGAACATCGCCACCCCGGATGGCAAAGCCCACCTTCAAGAGGGGATATGGTTGAAACCCAAGGACATAGAGGAGGCGGGTAAGGCCATCGGTGCCATCCGTGCCGGCTATCTTACCCTAATGCGAGAAGCGGGTTTGTGGGTGGAGGATGTGACCAAATCATATATGTCCGGTGCTGCCGGCCTTTATGTTGATGCGCATAAGGCTCAGAACATCGGACTTGTGGCTCCAGGCTCGGAAGAGATAGTTCAATTCGGAAATACCTCATTGGTTTTGGCAAGGCAATTGGTCACTGGGACCCGTAGCCTTGACGAACTGCGCGATTTCGCCAACCGTTTGCGGGCGAAACATTGTATGTTCGCCACCTCTGACATCTTCAAAGACCTCTATTCCGTTGAGCTCTCCCTATGGTCTTACGGCATGCCCGCATCAGCCTACAATGATATGTTAGACATCTACAAAATCCCGCATATACCCATGCGGCCTGTCGAATCAAAGGTTAGAAAGATGGTCATCCGTGACTTACCGGACGTTGATCAGCACGATGTCGTGATATTGGACGATCCAGGGGTGACACTCTGTGGAGAGATGCCTGATTGCATCATGTGCGGGAAATGCACAGAGATATGCCCGGAGGATGCCATAACGGTCGACGATTCGACTGGAACCCCGGTGGCCAAAGTCAATTCTGGAAGATGCGCGGGTACCGCCTGTAAACGCTGCGAGTTCAACTGTCCGGTCAAGACCATCCATATAAGAGATCTGCGGGTCTGTTGAAAGAGCCGTTCATCCGATACTTTCCTTAACCCTAGACAGGGCATCCCTTAGCAACTCGTAACCACCGACCGTCTCCTCATGCCTGAGATTCATCTCTTTAGCGAAGTTTTTTGATAGGTCCATGAGGTGAGGGCGATCACCCGCACCAGTATCGATGAACAGACAGCGCGAGTAACCATCGAACATCATTAGCAGTAGTTCCTTGGGATCAATCTTATCGGCCACCAGATCGAGCTTCAATTCCTTTATCGCCCCATCCACACCTTCCTTGGCCCAACCTGGGGAGTTGAACCATGTCCCAGGGCAATGGGAACGCTCCTCCTCATATCTCTCCGGTGTTAGGAATACGCCGATACAGTCATCCGTGTGCATCATCTCGGCGGGGACATGGATATGGTCCAACACCCCCTCCAAAGACTGGCAATAGCAATAACCCAATAGTATCCCATCGACTTTGTCGGTCAGTGAATTCGCTTTTTTTATTACTTCATCCCTGAGACGTTCCGGCTCATTATGCAACGCCAGTTCTAGGTATTCAATATGGATGATGTCCTCATCATCCGCGATCAACTGGTCGAGCTCCTCTTTGAAGATCTCGCATGCTATCACGCCTATGCGCATGATAACAAGCCCCCTGCCTCTTGGATTGGTTTCCACACCGCGTTCTTATACTATATCGTGAACGAATCCGAGGTTATAGGATGTGCATCCGTGGCCTCCATAAGTTTATCGAAGTAACGCATGGAACCGTATTGTTTTGAGGAGTATCTATTGTTTATTATTGTTGGGCACATCTTCGGGCCTGTAATCGTTAATCGCATACCCTAAATATTCATTGATAGATGACCAGGATATGACTGGCATGGAGGAAATCATCAAAAAATTACAATCGATGGAGGGCGTTAATCATGTCCTTGTTCTCGATGAGGAATTACTTGCGGAACTCCGTAGCGAGGAGTCAAAAGTAAAAGCAGTCATGAACATCGGAGTGAAGAACGAAGGGTTCTCAGAGTCAATAATGAGAGAACACGTAATATGTATCATAAAAGATTCCAGATTCCGACCTCCGCCCGAACCAACCGTGGTTTTGATGAGTGATACAGGACAAGTCACGGGGATGGAGGTCTTTCCGCATCAACGGGAAAATTTTGAAGGTAGGAAGGACGTGCTGTGGCTCACTCCCGATTTCGCTGTCTTCACAAGCATTAATGATGGCAGCAAGGAGTTCTTCATAATGCCGCCGGTCAGTTTCCCTGAGCTTCATGAAGGGATAGGTTGTAAAGACGTTGTCTCCTGCAGCCCCTCCCCCACCAGCGACCTGATGATAAAGGAGAGGCATGGACTCGATGACGACCCGAAGCTGGCTAGTATACTGGTGGGTTTCAATAGTTCCGAGAATTGATCGGAATAAAAGAAAAGAAAAAGTTTGGTGGTCAGCCTTTCACTGACTTGACGAGAGCCATCAGGTTCTCGTTGGAAATTAGAGCCGAAAGGCCACAACCGGGTGAAACGACGTTTATACCGGATGCGGCGACGGCCTTTCCATGTTGGATACAATCCTCAGGAGTGCCCTGCAGTAGCGGGTGGACCACACCGACGTTGCCCACCAAAGGCACACGCCCGGCCACCTTTTCTACGGCTTTGACAGGGTCGACCTTCTCTTCTATAGATAACGCATTGGCTCCGGTGGATATCATCTGATCCAGTATCGGATATGTGTTTCCACAGATATGCAGACAGGACATGGCGCCTTTCAGTTTCTTGTATCCTCCTTGAAGATACGGTGCTGCGAACTCCTCAAACATCTCCGGTGAAAGGAGATCGCAGGAAGCGGTCGGCTCACTCATCTGAATAACGTCTGCTCCGGCGTCAGACAATGCCTGGCTGAAATAATCCGTTATCTCAGCAGCCGCCTTGACCCATTTTCCAACCTCGTCGGGAGACATTATGATACCGAAAACAAGGTTCTCGGTGTCCACAAGATGTCCTGCCAGGGTGAATGGGCCTGTATTACCGGCTATGACCGGATAGCGGTCCCCGTACTCTTTGACAAGGATTTCAACAGCATCGAGTATGACCTTCGGCCTACCCTGACTCACAACATCCTCAGGAGCCAGAAGGTCAGGTTCCTCCTTGGCCTTGTAAGCTCCTTTGAAAGGATGGCTCTTCAGCATCGGTTGCGAATTCTGTTTTCCGGGATCCACCTCGGCACCGAGCACCTCGGCCTCAGAAGTGAGGCAGAATGTGGCCCTTACGGCTTCAAAGCCGAGGATGTCTGCCTGACCTGCACTTAATTTTGCCATCAGGCGAGGATCGGAATGGGCTTCTGGCCAGTAGACGCCGAGCGCCTCCATCTGGCCGATTGTCGCACTCTGGGTGAAAACGGCCACCGGAGGACGATCTAGCTCCTCCATCCTCAAAGCCGCTAGCACTCTTTCTCTGGGTGTCATTTCTGTCATTCAAAACAGCTCCTATTTCTCTTTCGGAAGTAATGGGTTTCCACCAGCCCATAGGCTGGTGTAAGATTCTTTGGCTGACGTTGAGCTTGATATTCCTTGACGGGTCGACTCAAACATTTGATCCCTCCGTTGTGTGAGAATCTCCGTTATCCGGTTTACCCATCGCTGTGGCCACAACTTTGGTTCCGATGTAAAGTCCCTTCCCGTTTCCGTAGCCGAAGTCACCGAACTCGTCCTCGAACGAAATTTCGGCTTCTGGATTGTTAGCTCCTGCCGATAAGGCCATCTCCAACACCTTGGACCGAACATAGTCCAATGAGAAATCCTTGGCAGCGGATAACGTGGGAAAATCCTTACGTCCCTCTAAGGTGAATACCATACAGGGACAATCCTCACTGGCACTCAATCCCTTCTTCGGCTTGATCATCATCTCCAGCCTCTCTACGACGCTGGATGCGATGGCCCCGATGGCGTTCCCGACCTCGGAGTGCTCGGGCAGCGGCATACTCGTACGGAATCTATCCGCAACATCCGGGAGGTATGCCCCTGCAGGAGCCCCTATGCCGATTATCGGTTTATCGAGATGCAGCACCATGGCGAAATCCTTCCCTTTGTGGCCTTTGGAAGCCATGTCGACGAATCTTGTCGCCAGCTTGCATTCTGGAATCAGTCCGGAATCATCAGCGGTCAATTTCATGAGTGCTGATTCAGCAATCTTGTCTATCGCCGCCGAACGGACCATATTACAGAAATCCTCCTCGGTGATTCCCAATAACTTCGCCTGTATCCGGGCGCCTGTCTTTGAGGCCGAGGAGTCATATTTGACGTAGAGCCCCAACGAATGCATGGCATCTGTGGGTGTGAAACCTATCCGGGAAATCAAACCCATCCCCTCAAGATGGCTTATACTGTAGTTATGGGGGTCGAAACCGGTATGTAGTCCCAGGTCGAAGATGTTGCATGGACCCTTCTCGAGGAAATTCAATATTCTATCATCGATCTCGGTCAGACTCGCCTTAAAGGTTCTTTTGTTCAAAACTATGAACTCAGCCAGTTGAGGGATCTTATCAGGGTTGTAGGCCCTGCCTTTGAGCCGGGGGGGGTTTCGTTCAATCTCCTCTAAAGCATCCATCAGTCCGGGGTACTTGGGAACCCCGATACATAGCGGCGTTACACGTAGAGATGAGAGTCTGATGTCATTCTTGGAAACGATTACCCGGCTGTCGCCCCCGATACCGGACGTCATCACGTCCACAGCCCTGACACGGGTCCTCCAACCTCCGATCATGGCGCCCTCGTCATCAACGGACGGCATTCCTTCACGGAGGATGCCGATATCGGTGGTGGTGCCGCCGACATCGATCGGCATAGCGGAGTCCTTGCCGGTGAGGTATCTTGCACCGACCATACTGGCAGCAGGTCCTGAAAGGACTGTTTCGATCGGTCTTTTCAAAGCCATTGCTTCACTCATGAAGGATCCGTCACCCTTCACCACCATGAGCGGGGCATTCACATCGGCTGAATGCAACACCTGTTTGACCGCGACCATCAGCTCTTTTATGGTCGGTATCAATCGTGCATTGAGTACGGCGGTCACAGCCCGCTCATAGAATCCAAGTTGTGACGACAGTTCGTGTCCACAGACTACGGGAAGGCCGCTCAGTTCGTCAATTATGTCCCGAGCAGAAATCTCGTGTTCTGGATTCCTGACGCTAAGCAGGGCAGATACTGCGAATGCTTCCACATCATCCTTCACCTTCTCAACGAATGCTCTAACCGCCTTATAATCGAAAACTGCCTGGGGAGAGCCGTTGAGATAATGCCCTCCCTCCACCTCGATAAGGTGTTCAACGGGCATCTTCTCACGGCTTTCCATGCCAATTAGTATCAGGGCTACCCTTCCACCCTTACCTTCAACTATGGAGTTTGTTGCCAATGTGGATGATAATGAGACAAGCCCTACTTCCTTGAACAGTGATTGATTCAAAGATGAGAGGGATTCCTGAATCCCTATGACAAGGTTCTCCCTAGTCGTCAATGCCTTAGCCTTGCTAAGCACATTGCCAGAGGAGAGGTCCAAAATCACCGAGTCAGTATAGGTTCCTCCGGTGTCGATTCCCAAACCTATGGTCATTTCTTAATTCCCTCCTTATCATCAATCATTCTATGTTGTATCTATCGCTCATATTTTGGCGGAACGCGAATCATCATCTTGAAGCAAATGGCTTACATTATTGGGGATTGTAATGGGTTTGTAAAGGGGCGGCCGCATGGAGGACAACCGCCTTTTTGGACCCCTCAAGACTTAAGCTGCCTCCTGAATTTTTCACAGCAGTTTATCTTGATATCCAGGACCTTCTCGATGTTCATCTTTGCCGCTATGCCTTTGGGGGCTCCGGCAACTGAGGTGATGACACCGATACCCAATTCCTCCCTGATGTCCCTCATTATGTGCTCATCACTGAGGTCAGCAGGGGTTACACCGAGCTTCTTGGCCACAAATTCCTTCGCCTTCGAAATCTTCATGTTCTTGGCGAACTCCATCCTCATGACGAGGTCTCCGCCAGCGCGGATGCCGCTCATGCCCGAGGTCATCAAGTGTGCGATCGGCATACCCATAGGGTCGCCGACCCCAACCTATATGCCGTCGACGCCAGCGATCTCCACCATCGCCTTGCTAGCGTGGGAGACGGCGTCAATGGTTGGTGTCTCGAACATCGGTATTCCGCCCACGCCCATACCCATGTTCACATGGACAGGTATGGGGGATTCCTTGACGGATTCCTTGACGAAGGTCACGGCACGGGCAAGATTCCAGGCACTGGACTGAGCCGTGCTGGTGTTGATTGCGGGCCCGAAGATGTTGGAGCCGGCCTTGGCCATAAGTTTTGCCTGCTGGTGAGGCCAAAGGCCTGCTAGCACCTGACCGTCATATGCTATCTCGCCGTGTAGGCCGAGGACCATCTCCCCTGCCATCCCAGTCTCGATATACATCTCAGGGAACTCTTTACGCAGGGCCTCGACGGCCCTTAGAACTCCGAAAAGGTCTCCATCGCCCGCAGCACCGCAGGTGTCGAAATTGGCTCCATCGGATCCAGCCTTCATCATCTTCTGCATTATCCATATCATGTCCCGGGTCAGATGGTCTGCTGAATCCTCGGTAGCTTTCTGAGCCTCTTTGATTTTGAAGGCCTTCATAAGGTCTCCAGGATTGTCGAAGGGTCCATCGGGACGGTAGTACAGACCCATGTTGGGCATGGCACCATAGACCACAGGAACTATCATGTTCTGCTGCACAACCTCCATCGATTGCATCTCCTGGGCAATGACCGGCTTCACAGGTTTGTAACTGTAGTCGATATGCCCAAGCTCCATGGAGTCGGCACCGAAGGCGCGCTCATGCATCATCATTCCGATCAGACGGCTGGAAGGTATCCCCACGCCGCTGTTGCCCTGATCGCCGTCGATGCGTAGAGTTCCAATGTCATGGGTGACAGGAACCTCCATGCCACTCTTGACCCCGACCATACGGCCAGGGATCATCAGAATCTCCATCAATTCATCAATCTCGTTCGAGTTGAGAACCGGTATGTCTGCAAGATCGGCCGCATCCTCGGAACCTGCTACGATATCCTCGTAGATTTGATCCTTGGATAGGAAGATCCTCTTACCGTCTCCCATCCTCAATGAGTATTCTTTCACCATTTTATTCCCTCCATAAAACCCAGGTCTCAGATTCCCATCAGCTTATGGACGAGTTTGACCGCCTCACTAGCGTTCTCACTGTATCCATCGGCACCGATCTTATCCGCGTAGGCTTGTGTGACTGGTGCACCGCCGATGATGACCATGACATCCTTCCGCATCCCTTTCTCGATAAGGGTCTCAATGACCTCTTTCTGAGTCTGCATGGATGTGGTCATCAGCGCTGAAAGACCGAGCACGTCAGCATTCCCCTCCTTAACCGCATCCAGGAAGGTTGCGGTCGGAACATCTCTACCAACATCGTTGACTTCGTATCCAGCACATTGCAGCATGGTCGAGACTATCGATTTCCCGATGTCATGGACATCGCCCTCGACGGTTCCCATGACAACATGACCGCGGTTTCCACCGCTCATGGTCGCTGCGAGATCCCCCTCGATCAACGCCACGCCTGAAGTCATCGCATTGGCGGCGACCATCACGTGGGGCAGGAAGAGTTTCCCGCGCTCGAATCTGATACCCACCTCATGCATACCTTCTGAGAGGGCATCGATAATCTCTTGAGGCGTAATGACGCCTCGGGCAGCTTCAACATTGCTCACGGTCTTGTCCAAATCGCATTCCACGATGGCATCGACCAAGTTCTTACGTAGGGTTTCCACTTGTCCGTTCATGCAAGTCCTCCTTCATCATCCCAAAAAAAGGGTGCGTCGCGTTCAAACGTCGATGCACCACGGGCATGATGGCAGAGGGCTTGGATGTCGATCTATATTTTGTAGCTCATCTCCTTCCTCCTATCATCAATCCAAGATCCATGCATTTGGCATGAACTCGACTTAAAGTGTAACCTGTTAGTCATTATTTAATCCTTATGAATAATCCAGTATGTGAATCGGAATCACTTGGAAATCGCACCAAAAATTATACTCAGTGACTTATGAAGTTTGTTTTGAATCAGTAATTTCAATAAAGAATATTTCGTAGAACTCAGTTCATTCAAAATGATGTGATAACTTAATTCATTCTATTGGAATTTTGAATCCTGGACCTTAGCGGAGTCAGTATTTACAATAATTCAATAATAATATCGATTGGCTTGTGAAAACCAATATAAGTAAAAGTTGGAAAGGGTTTAGGGATTTCAGACCTGGTCAGAAATCTCGGTTCATGACCTTCGCCTTGTAAAGAGCGAAGGCAGAGACGATGACTATTACGGCCATCATCACCCATTCTGAACCAGGTATCAGTCCCTCGGAGAAGAAATCGGACAAAGCTTCCATATTTGACATGTCTTTTCCCTCCTCACTTTATGAGACAGTCCTTCAACCTGTCGAGTCCGAAGGGAGTGACTTCATACCTGTGCAGTAAAGCGCCTTTTTTATAGATGCCATCCGCGTCAATCATCACCTCGATCTCCTTTATCATCCCTCCAGCTGCCACCTCGATGATATCGAAGTTTATGGAATCCCTGCCATAATCTCCGGCCATATCATACTCGGCCTGAAGCTGGGTGACTATCTCATTGTTCCAGTGCGGCTCTCCATCTTTGAAAAGCTGCAGGATTCGGAACTTTATCGGATATTCTGCTGCCATTTCATCAACCTCTCAATGATTCTAGTTCAAGTGGTTCTTCCGTGTACATGACCAGGCTACCGATTATGCACAGCGATCCACCGATTAGAACGGTCCATGTCGGCTCCCATCCCAAGAACAGGAAGATGAATATCACCGCGAACAGACCGTACAGATTCGCTATCCCTTGACCTCTGCCCACTCCGATAAGCGGGAAAGACTTGTACCAGGAAACATAACAGAATCCAAAAGTCAGACCCATCATCGACAGTATCAATAGAGTTACGGGCTCGAAAATCTGGAAGGCGTACTCGTACATCGGGAACCCGGCTATGAACAGCGCAGGTATGATGACGATCCACCACAGGACGTTCTCCGCCAGGAACCTGAGTGTGATACCGATATCGGGCTCGGATATGTCCAAGGCCTTACCGGCGACGGCTCCTTCGATACCCCATCCGAGAGCTGCCATTGCACCACCGAGGTAACCGATCAGGCTACCTCCGGCCTGGAGGTCCTGATAGGCTCCGATGATGTAGATGATTATTCCACCGAGAACTATCATCGATATGCCTGCCAAAGCTCTCTGGGTGATCCTCTGACCTCCCCATTTCACCGACACGAGCGTACCCACGACTGGGTACAGCAAGGCTGCCACG
>PWNH01000118.1 GCA_003557905.1 Methanomassiliicoccaceae archaeon
CCCGAGTTGGGTTTCAGTGAGGCTGCTTCTAATTGTGGCGGTCGAACTGAGATTCAGCAAGGAGGGTTAAGTCGTAACAAGGTATCTGTAGGGGAACCTGCAGATGGATCACCTCCTACGCAGGGGATGTACAGCATCCCCGAGGGGGGCTTCGGCCCCCCTCACAAAAAACTGTAATGCAAGGAAGTCAAATGATTTCCCAACAATTCCTGTGCAGGGACACCAGGCACCAAAACATCATCGAACGTCAACTTCCAAAAATCCCTTAAATCCTTCTCTACCATGACAATCTTTATCATGATTCCTCAACATTGGTGGAACCATGGTTGAAGAACGGTCTCCGGAATCAGTTCTCAAAGAGATAGACCGTGGATTATTGGATCTTTTGAACAGAAGGGCCAAGGCGACTTTGGATAAACCAGGCATCGCTGACACTGTTGCAACAGAGGACGTGATACTGAAATCCCTGTTGTCATCCAACCAGGGCCCACTGAACGAAGTCCAAGTTGTGACCGTTTTCAGGGAGATCCTCTCCCAATGCCGCGGACTCGCTGCTCCGGCCTCGGTATCATACCTTGGACCGCCGGCTTCATTCACACATCAGGCCGCTTACCGCCGTTTCGGCACAAACGCCGATCTAGTGCCCACCGATAGCATATCTTCCGTGTTCAAAGACGTAGAGTCAGGACGTTCGCAGTTCGGCGTCGTACCGGTGGAGAACTCCACCGAAGGCGCGGTCACATACACCCTCGATCTCCTGGTCAACTCCTCTGTGCAGATATGCGCTGAGGTCAATCTCCGGATTAACCACTGCCTTTTGTCAAATGGCACGATGGATGAGATCGACCTCGTGTATTCTCACCCCCAGGTGTTCGGACAGTGTCGGGAGTGGTTATCAGATAGAATCCCCAATGCTGAGTTGAAGGAGGTCAAAAGCACCGCTGAGGCCGCCCAACGTGCATACAATGAAGGCAAGGCGGCCATAGCATCCCGCATGGCCTCGGAACTGTACGGCCTACCCATCATCCAGGATGCCATAGAGGATAATCCCAGCAACAGCACCCGGTTCCTGGTTCTCTGCCAGGCCTCACCATCACCGACCGGTGATGATAAGACGTCCATATGTTTCGCTTTCAAGGACCGTCCAGGGGCCCTCTATGATGCGCTACATTCCTTCAAAACCGAGGACATAAACCTAACGATGATACAGAGCCGTCCTTCCAAGGTGAGGAACTGGGACTACGTCTTTTTCATGGACATGCAGGGTCATGTGGAAGACCCGCACGTCTCCGCGGCCCTCACGGAATTGGAGGAGGGTTGCGTGTTCCTCCGCATACTCGGCAGCTATCCTCTGAATGATTCCGTCCAGTAACCCAATCAAGAACATTATATACAATCCAGCCCATCTTCTGTTCCCGTGGGAAACATGAAATTCATTTTCGTAACGGGAGGAGTCCTTTCCGGTCTCGGTAAAGGCATCACCGCTTCTTCTATCGGTAAGCTGCTGCAATGCCGCGGCTTGAATGTATCCGCCATCAAGATAGACCCCTACCTCAATATCGATGCGGGAACAATGAATCCCTTCGAGCATGGAGAGGTTTACGTTCTCGACGACGGCGGCGAGGTGGATCTGGATCTAGGCAACTATGAGAGATTCCTCGATATCAACATGACCAGTGATCATAACATCACCACCGGTAAGGTCTATCAGACGGTTATAGACAAGGAACGTCGTGGTGATTACCTCGGCAAGACCGTTCAGATAATCCCTCATGTGACCAATGAGATCAAGGAGAGGATAACCAAGGTCGCCCGGGACAACAACTCCGATGTCACCATCGTGGAGTTGGGCGGTACCGTTGGGGACATAGAGTCGATGCCTTTTCTAGAGGCCGTCCGCCAACTTTCGGTGGAGGTGGGGAGGGATGAGAACTGTACCTTCGTCCACACCACCCTGATTCCCATATTGGGTTCGGTGGGGGAGCAGAAGACGAAGCCCACCCAGCATTCCGTGAAGGAGCTCATGGCCTTAGGCATCAAGCCCGACGTGATCGTCGGCCGAGCATCGGACTACATGGAGGACGGCATCAAGGCCAAGATATCCATGTTCTGCGATGTTTCCAAGGATGCTGTCGTCTCCGCACCTGATGCCCGGTCCATATACGAGGTCCCGCTAATCCTTGAGCGTCAGGGGGTATCCGACCTCATAGTAAGGAAAATGAGACTGAAGCCCCTGACGAAGCAGATGGACCTCAAAGCCTGGGAGAGCTTCCTAAAACGCATCATCGAACCCCGACATCATGTTAACATCGCCATTGTTGGCAAGTACACGGACCTAGCCGATTCATACCTCAGTCACCTTGAGGCCTTGACCCATGCCGGGGCCAAGGAGGATTGCGGAGTCAGTTTCGTATTCGTCGATAGTGACAGGCTCATAGACGATGACCCTGCGGAGGTGATGTGTGATGTGCACGGGATCCTCGTTCCCGGCGGTTTCGGAATACGCGGTGTGGAGGGAAAGATCGCCGCCGCCCGCTTTGCCCGTGAGAACAAGATCCCCTATGCCGGGGTATGTCTGGGATTCCAGGTGGCGACGATCGAGATCGCTCGTGATGTCCTGGACCTAAAGGACGCCAACAGCACGGAGTTCGATGCATCCACAACGAACCCGGTCATCGATATAATGCCGGAGCAGAAGGGATTGGAGTCCAAAGGGGCGACAATGAGGCTGGGCGCAGAACTGGTCAACATCAAAGAGGGTTCAAACGCCCACTCACTCTATGGGGCCACAGAGGTCTGGGAGAGGCACAGGCACCGATACGAAGTAAACCCCCTGTACATAGATGATCTCGAGAAGGCGGGTTGGATATTCACCGGCCGTTGTGAGGAGGGTCATCGCATGGAGATAGGGGAGTTGCAAGGACATCCGTTCTTCATGGCCACCCAGTTCCATCCTGAATTCAAGTCACGTCCCGAGCGTCCTTCACCCTTGCACTTGGGGCTATTGCGTGCCGCACTGGATAGGAAGAATTCCTTCTGAAAAGGGCACCGTGCCCTCGAAGGGCGCAGAGGACCTGACGCCAAACCTTTTATAACCTTTATCCATAATCGAACATCGATACCATGGCAGACGATTACCTGGAGTTGTTGGACAGGGCCAAGGGGAAGCTCCCTGAGACCATAGAGAAGCATGAGAGGTTCAACATCCCTGAGCCCGACATACTGCAGGAAGGTAAGATCACCGTCCTCAGGAATTTCGTGGACATCACCGACGCCCTGCGCCGGGACCCTGAGCACATGTTGCAGTTCCTGCTCCGTGAGATGGGAACCCCCGGCAATCTGGACGGCAGAAGGGCCATATTCAAGGCCAAACTCAGCGCGGCTCAGCTCATGGAGCGCATCGACAACTACAGCGACACCTTCGTGGTATGCTCGGAGTGCGGAAGGCCTGACACCCGGATGGTGAAGGACGGCAGGATCATGACTCTGGAGTGCGACGCCTGCGGAGCCCATCGCCCCGTGCATGTGCGAAAGACAATCAAGTCCAACCTCTCCAACGAACTGCGTGAGGGAGGGGTCTACGAACTGTTCATACACGACGTGGGCAAGAAGGGCGACGGCGTCGCCAAGTTCAACAACCGTGTCATCTTCGTACCGGGAACCATCAAGGGCACAAAGGTCAAGGTGAAGGTCACCAAGATATCCGGCAGCACCGCTTACGGAATGGTGACCCAGGAAGACGTCACCCAGTGACCCTATCCGGACATGAAGGTACACGTAGAATCCTACGGTTGCACCATGAACAAGGGAGAGGGGCATGGCCTCTCCCGGGATCTGGCCTCTTCAGGCCATAATCCCTGCTCCTCCTCAGAGGATGCGGATATAATCATTCTCAACACCTGCACCGTGGTAGAGACCACGGAACTGCGCATGCTCAGACGCATGCAGGAATTGCGCTCACAGGGCAAGGAGGTCGTCGTCACCGGTTGCATGGCCAAAGTCCAGGGGCAGGCAATTGAAGCGGTGTCCCCCGGTTCCTTGATCGTACCGCCCAGCGACTACCCTCATTTCCGGGAACGTTTCGTACACCGTTACGGTGATGGTGACGATCATTCCAACATGATTCAGACGCTCACAGGCGCCACAGCCATAATCCCCATAGCCCAGGGATGTCTCGGCTCATGCACATATTGCATAACCCGCCATGCCCGCGGAACTCTCAAGAGTCACAGTGTCGAGGATATCGTCGAACGCTTCAAACAGGAACTGGACGATGGGGCGAAGGAGCTCCTTCTGAGCTCCCAGGACTGCGCCGCCTATGGCATGGACATAGGAACAGACCTGGCCTCATTGTTGGGATCGCTTCTGGAGTTCAGCGGCGAACACCGGATTCGTTTGGGTATGATGAATCCTGAGAACCTGATCAGGATAACAGACCGTCTTTTGGACGTGATGGAGGATGTGCGGGTGTATCGATTCTTCCATATACCGGTGCAGAGCGGCAGCGACAAAATCCTGAGGTCCATGGGCCGCAGGTACGCCACAGAGGATTTCATCTCACTGGTGGACGTCATAAGATCGAGATACCCTTCTGCCAGCATCGCCACCGATTCCATCGTGGGATTCCCCGGTGAGGACGATAGGGATCATGGGATGAGCCTTGAACTGATGCGAAGTGTGGAACCGGACATAATCAATGTCACCCGGTTCTCCCCCCGACCCGGCACACTGGCAGCCGATCTGCCCGAACGTCCTCATGGCAGGGTAAGCAAGGCCCGTTCACGGGAGATGACGGCCCTGAGGTTCATGATCGGTGACGAGAAGAACTCCAGATTCATCAACGGGACCATGGATGTCACGGTGTCCGAGAACTGCAGCAAAGGTACCATGATATGCCGAACTGATTGCTATCGTCCGGTGGTCCTGCCCTCCGGACCAAAGATGGGGGAGAGGTTGACGGTGCGGATAACCGGCAGCGCCCGAACGCATCTGTTCGGAGAGCCAGTCGATTGACCATGGTTATATATCTGAATTAGAATCCCCACAATAAAGTCCCGTAGTGTAGCGGTCAATCATGCCGGACTTTGGAGCCAGCGACGGCGGTTCGAATCCGCCCGGGACTACCATAATTCTTAGCTCCGAGTGCAAAGACTGGCAAACATCGGACTTTGGAAAGTGAGTCTGGATCAGATTATTCCGATTAGGTACCAATCTCAAAAGACTACTCGGATTCTCCACGTTCCACTAAGAAAAAGCTTCTCATCACCGGGATGGAAAGTATCAGTGATATGATCACAAGTGCCCAACCCCATTGACTCCAGTCGTTCGTTTGGATGTAAACCGTCACCAATATCCCCAGACCAACGCCGAAAAGGAACTTCGCAAACACCGTTGTGAAAAACACAATGAGACTCTGTTCCTTCAGGATCTCCACCCTTTTTTCGA
>PWNH01000078.1 GCA_003557905.1 Methanomassiliicoccaceae archaeon
CCAGCAAAGCCAGTATTATGTACCATACCATCACGAACGGTATTATCAGGACCACGATGGCCTCGAAGCCCATCGTTACACCGGAGCCTATGGATGCCCCCAGTTCACCGGCGAGGGATTCGCCGATGTCCACCAGGACATCGCCGACCACCAGTTCGAAGAGTTCCTCGAGTTCGTGTTCCAGCCATCCCCCGATGACCACGATGGAAAGGAAGATGGATGCCAGAACGCCTATCAGGATGGGCACCCCGGTGATGGGGCGCATGGTTATGTCCGAGAGCCGGTCCTTGAATGTCACTGGACCCTTGCGAGGGATCAGCGTCTCCTTGCGGATTCGTCCCGCCTCCCCGTAACGGTCCCGGGTGATGTGTATGTTGATTGATTCCCCATGGTGGTCGCGGAACTCCTTGGCGGCCAGATAAGCCAGTTCATTGGCCTTCTCATCATAGAGGGAGGATATGTACTCGTTGCCCTCCAACATTTTCAGTATGGCGCCTCGGCGCGGATACCTTCCTTCCAAGGGTATCAGTTCCTGCAGGGATGATATGTAATCCTCGATGTGGGAGTCGTAGCTGACCTTGAAAGAGGACTGTACCGCTTCGCCGTCAACGATGGCCTGGGCGAGTCCGTCCACGCCCTCACCGACGAGAGCGGTCACCGGACAGATGGGAACACCCAGTATCTCCTCCAGCTTGGGGACGTCGATCTCGTACCTCTTCTGGGCGATGTCCATCTGATTGAGGGCTACTATCACCGGATATCCCAGCTCCATGACCTGGAATGCCAGGACCAGGCTGCTCTCCAGACGGGTGGCGTCAGCCACCACGACCACGGCGTCGAAATCATTCTCCGCCAGCATGCGCAGGGCGACTATCTCGTCCTCACTCTCTCCGGAAAGTGAGTAGGCACCGGGCAGGTCATGGACGTTGACCTTTTTCTTGTCTCTCAGGAAGCTCCCTTCCTTGAACTCCACCGTTGTCCCGGGATAGTTCGAAGCCAATACCCCTACGCCCGTCAGTTTGGTGAAAAGGGTAGACTTCCCCACGTTGGGGTTCCCTATCAATGCCAATTCCATTGTTTTGCGGTCTATGATCATCCCTCCTTGTCGACCATGACCAAAGAAGTGTATTCACGGTCCAATGCCACGAGGCTGTCCTCGACCTTCACCACCATAGGGCCGCGGAGGGGCATACCGCCTTCCACACGGACGACCCTGCCGGGCACGAGACCCATGGCGATCAGTTTACGGACCTTCTCGGGACTGTCGCATATCAGATGTGAGATGCAGGCGCTCTCCCCGCCCTTCAATTCAGATAGTGAGGTTCCGCCCAATTTACGATTCACACAAAGGTCCTCGCAGAGTTCCTCGCAATCACATTCGTCGGGGGAACCGATTATCCGGCACAGTTTACGGGCGGCATCATCGGAGAAGTTATGCTCGATGCTGCAGGCGCTGGAATGCGCACTGTCCACATCACTCCCCAGAACCTCGACGAGGAACTTCTCAACCAGACGGTGCTTGCGATGCATCCGATGGGCATGACGGTAGCCTTTGCGGGTTAGGTTCGCGCCCCGGTATCTCTCATAATCGACAAGACCCTCTTCAGACATCCTTTTGACCATCTCAGTCACGCTCGCCGGGCTGACGTTCAAAGCCTCGGCGATGTCGGTGGTCTTGGCGGCACCGCCCTCCTTGTTGAGTCTGTATACCGCGAGGAGGTAGTCCTCCATGTTCGCGCTGACCATGGGAGCGGGAACAGTTTGCCATTATATAATATTAGGCTTAGCTAAAAATCTCTGAATGGCACCAGGTCACAACATCCGCACTCGAAGCACATGGTGCTGAATGTACGCGTGTCGAGACCGTTCTCCTCCAATATCCGCTTCTGACCGTGTGCAAGTCTGATTAGCCGGTCCGCATCCACCACCTTCAGGGCTCCGAGGACACCCTCCAATGCGGAACGGTTGATGTCATTGACCTTCAAGGGTCGTATGCCGGCGGCACAACCGATCTCCGCCAGACGGCGGACCTCTTCAAGGACCTGTTCATCGGTCTCTCCCAGACCGATGATTATGTTCGAGGACACCTTGCCACGGCCGAATATCTCCACGGCGGCCTCGATCATACGGCGTATGTTCTCATAATCAAGATCGGGACATACTTTGGCGAATATCTCAGCATTAGGAGTCTCAACGTTGATCTTCATCTCATCGGCCCCGGCATCGCGGAGTTCCCATATCTGATCCTCGTTGTCCACGTAGGGCTCCACGCCTATGGTAACCCATGGCAGTCTCTCCCTTATCAGGGAAACCGTCCTGACCATCTTATCAACGGTGGCAGCCACGCTTCCCACCACCCCGCTTGTCAATGCCACGGATACGAAATCGTCACGTTCGGACGCCTCCACGACCATATCGGTTATGCTCTCAGGCGTGAGGTTCTTGGTGGCCTCCACCCCCAAGGACGGTGAGGCGCAGAACAGGCAACGGAAATCACAGCGTTGGTCGAGGTTGAAGAACGCCTGCCCCGGGGAATGGAATATGACCGGTTCGATCTCCACTTGCTCGATGAACACCTCACCGTCGCGGAGGAGACGAAGACCACCCTCATAAGGTTCCAACTGGAACTCACCTTCATCGGTGCTTATGGGTTTCTTGACCCTCATGCCGGAGAATCTGAACACCAGGCCCCTCGTGCCGGCACCGGGGCCGGCAGTGGACCTCGATATGCGCACCGGAGGCCTCCAATCCTGCGGTACACGGACAGCACCGCCGAGGATCAGTTCCGCCTTCCGCTGTATCATATCCTCTTCCATTTGACCCCCTCCGCGCCATCCTCGAGCTGTATGCCCGCCTCTTTCAGACGGTCACGTATGAGGTCGGATAGATCGAACGCCTTGCGGGCGCGCAGCTCCTGGCGCACGTCGGCGAGGATGCCGATGACCTTGTCCAACTCCCCATCGTCATCGGAATCAGGCAGAATGCCGAGGACGGTGTCGGTGCTCTCCAGCAACGCCAACGCCTTTTCGGCACCCTTGACGGACAACTCTCCGGACGCCATCATGCGGTTCATCTCCCTGCTGAGGTCGAAGAGCGCCGATATTGCTCCGCGGGTGTTGAAATCGTCGTCCATGTGCTCATGGAATGTCTGGGACGCGTCCTCTATGATGGGCGTGGCGTCATCGTCACCGGAAGCGGTGCGCAGATAGGACTGCAGACCACGGTAGGCGTTCCACAAACGGCGCAGCGATGCCTTGGCCTCGTCCAAAGAGCCTTCAGTGTAGACCAGCGGCCCGCGGTAATGGGTGTTGAGCAGGTAGAAGCGCAGCGTCTGGGCGTCATACTGCCCCAGTATCCCGCTGACACGGAAGAAGTTGCCCAGGGACTTGCTCATCTTCTCATCCCTGACCTGCAGCATCCCGTTGTGCATCCAATAACGTGCCAGGGTTCCTCCGGTCACGGCCTCCGTCTGCAGTATCTCATTCTCATGATGAGGGAATATGAGGTCGTTGCCGCCGCCGTGGATGTCTATGAGGTCACCGAGGCGCTCGCGTATCATCGCTGAGCACTCGATATGCCAACCGGGACGACCGTCACCCCACGGCGAGGGCCAGGCCACCTCGCCTGGTTTGGCGGCCTTCCATACCGCGAAGTCCATGGGATTCCTCTTCTGCGGGTCCTGCATAACATCGCGGGAACCTGCCACCATGTCCTCCAGCTTCTGGTTGGTCAGACGGCCGTAGTCCTTGATGCGGTCGATGCTGAAGTAGACGTTCCCATCCTCGGTGGCGTAGCCGTAACCGTTGGCGATGATGTCCTGCACCATCCTAACGATGGCGTCCATGGACTCGCTGGCCTTGGGATATATGTCGGCCCGTTTCACCTTGAGGGAGTCGACCTCTGCGAAGTAGCGGTCGATGTAGCGCGCCGAGAGTTCCAATGGGTCTATGCCCTCCTCGTTGGCGCGGTTGATTATCTTGTCATCGACATCGGTGAAATTCGTGACGTGCGTGACGTCGTAACCCTGGTGACGGAGATAGCGGTTGACCATGTCGAAGACCACGATGGAACGGGCGTGGCCGAGGTGTATGTCGTCATACACCGTCACGCCGCAGACGTACATCGAGACCTTGCCCTCCTCCAAGGGGACGAAGTCATCCTTGCTGTTGGTCAGTGTGTTGTAAATCCTCAGGGTCAAGAGAGTCACGCCTCTTCTTCAAGAAAACCGAGTATGTATATCACTTTTGCCCGTCCTCTAGGCGTTCCACCTTCCCCTTCAAGGATTCCAACTGGTCGGCCATCTCCTGCAGGACCTCCTTGACCGGGTCGGGGAGGTCGTCGTGCTTCAACGCATCGACCCTCACACCGCCCATCTTGATCACCTTGCCCGGAATGCCGACCACGGTGGAGTTGGGAGGTACATCCTTGACGACCACCGAACCGGCACCGATGCGGGTGTTGTTGCCGATCACGATGTCACCGAGCACGGTGGCGTTTGCGCCGATGACCACGTTCTCCTCGATCGTGGGATGTCTCTTCCCCTTCTTTGACGACACGCCGCCCAGAGTGACGCCTTGGAAGATGCATACGTGGTCCTTGATGACAGCCGTCTCTCCGATGACGACACCGCTGGCATGGTCGATGAAGACATCATCGCCTATTGTGGCGCCTGGGTGTATGTCGGCACCGGTGAGCACCCTGCCTATATAATTGAGTAAACGGGCGCGACGATAGTTGCCGCGATGCCAATGAGCGTTGCTATGGCGATGGAAACGGATGGCGTGGTAACCCTGACTGAACCATTTGGCATCCTTCTCGTCCCTGACCGCGGGATCGCGGTCCATGACCGCTTTCAGATCGCGTTCCTTACTCATCCTCATCATCCCTGAATATACCTGTGCTCATATAACGCTCCCCGCCGTCGGGCAGCACTGCCAATATGGTCCCGCTGCCCATCTCCTCCGCCAAGGCCAGTGCGGCATGGACCGCTGCCCCCGACGAGGGGCCTACGAACAATCCCTCTTCGCGGACCATCCTTCTGACCGTCCCCCGTGCGTCCTCGTATCTCACCGTGCGCACCTCGTCGATGACATTGCGGTCGAGGATCTCAGGAACGAAATTGGCGCCTATACCCTCTATCTTGTGCGGACCGGAGCGCCCCTCGCTAAGCAAAGGACTGTCAGCGGGCTCGACAGCTATTATGCGTACCGAGGGTTTGAAGTTCCTCATCGCCCGGCCCACGCCGGTGATTGTGCCGCCGGTGCCTATGCCCATGACGATGGCGTCAACGTCGGGAAGGTCCCGCAGAATCTCGGCCGCCGTGCTGCTGTAGTGTATGAGCGGATTGGCGGGGTTGGAGAACTGGCTGGGCATGAAGGCATCATGCTCCCGGACCATCTCCTCCGCCTTGTTCAAGGACCCGGCCATGCCCTCGGCGGCCGGTGTAAGGACCAGGTCGGCACCCAACGCCTTGAGCAATCGACGCCTCTCCCGGCTCATTGATTCCGGCATCACTATCGCCAAACGGTAACCTTTGACCGCCGCGACCATCGCCAGACCTATGCCGGTGTTCCCTGATGTCGCTTCCACTATGAGGCCGCCAGGCGCAAGGAGGCCTCGGGCCTCGGCGTCCTCGACCATGGATAGGGCGGCGCGGTCCTTGATGGAGCCCATGGGGTTCATGGACTCCAGTTTCACGAATAGTTCCGCATCACCTCTGGGACGCACGCGGTTGAGACGCAGCACCGGCGTCCCGCCGATGCACTGCAGCACGTTGTCCAAGGGCATTGTCGTATCAGGGTTTCAGCGCATCAATCCCGCAGCGCGGAGTTCGGCGGCTATCCGGTCCACAGCCCTGACCACGTCATTGGGGACCTTGGCGCCGGTGCACACCATCTTACCGCTGCCGAACAGGAGCACGACCACCTTGGGGTCGTCAAGGCGGTAGACGAGACCGGGGAACTGCTCAGGCTCGTACTCCACCTTCTCCAGTCCAAGGGTGATGGCCACGGTGTTGAGGTTGATCTCCTGTTCCAGGTCGGAGGATGCAACGATGTTCTGAACCTCTATGTTCGGTTCAATCTGAATGAAAATACCTGCCTTCTCGATGTGCTTGGCCACCTTTCCTATGGCCACTTTGACATCGTCTAGACTCTTGGCCCCGGTGCACACGACCTTACCGCTTCGGAAAAGGAGTGTCGCGGTCTTGGGCTCCTTTAGTCTATAAACCAACCCCGGGAATTGTTGGGGGTTGTACTCGGCACCGTCCAGGGCAAGCTCTATCGCCCGGAGGTCGAGTTCCTGACCGAGGGACGTTGATGCTACTACGTTCTCAATTTTCATCTTTGCCATCAGTTCACCTTTCCCGGTGTATTTATAAAGGTATTTAAAAAGGTTTGTTAATTTTTTTTGTGTGGCTCGGAATCGACGGAACGACTGAGAAAAGGTCAGCGGCGCAGTCCCTGCAGGCTGCGGTCAAGTAATCTGAGAGTGCCATCTAGGCCCAGTAGAGCATCCTTGCGGATGTTCACGGAGACCAATCCCGGAGGGTCGATATCCACCGCGTTGAAGGCAAAACCCCTTGCCAGGACATTGGCGGCGGTGTTCCCGTCGGCAACGACTATGTCGGCGGGGCAGTACATGACGTCGGTGCAGGCATCGCCGCATCCGATCTCCGTCAGATATGCCTCGACGGCATCCTTGCAAGGCCCCTCCTCCGTGACGTTCACCGCCACCGGGACCATGCCCAGATACCCGTGCAGGGTCTTCAGTATCGGAAGGGTCAGTGATGGTCTTCCCTGCAGGGAGAAACTGGAACCGCGCGGCAGGCCATGATACTGGTCCAGACGGGATATCTCCCTTTTAGCCCGTGACCGGGCATCCTTCATGGCCTTCAAGGCCGGTGAGGGGTCCGTCGCCAACCGTTCGCATATCCCCTCGATCCAAGCACGCAGGGGGCCGAAGCCAATAGGCGCGCCCTCGGCGGATCTGAAGAATGGCGTGCCCAGTTCCGACTCGTACCATTTGGCTGTGCGCAGGCACCGTTCATCATGAACGGCCACGTTGAGTGCGGCGGTTCCTGAGCGCCTTATGTCCTCCGTTGCGCAATCGGCACCGAGGGCACAGATAACCTCGATCCCGCACAATGACAGTAGATGGCGCAGGTCTTCCACACTGTCCTCCCAGCCGGTGTCGGCGACCGATATGCCCAACAGGTTGACGGCCCTCTCCCGGCATCCTTCCCTCATAGGGCGCAGTGACTGGAGAATGGCCAGGTTGGCCGTCTCGTAACCCTCGGAGAAGCTGCTAGATGGCAATGGACCCTCTATCGCTGCGACCGGGATGTCCGACCTGAAACCCAGTTCCTCTCCGATCAATGAGGCGCCCGGGGAGTTTATGAGGCATATCAAAGACGGTCCGCGGGCGGTGGAATCGTTCCAAAGCTCCTCCATCCTGGCCTTGCATCCGGAAACGTAATCGTTGCTGTCCATGTAGGTGCATGGGAGCCGGGACTGACCGAGGTAGAAACGGGAGTCGTGCATCATGGGGTTGAAGCCACCGCGACGGGTCATCGCCTCCGCCAAGGATGCCGGGTAGTACTTGCATCCGGTGGGTCCGTTCATGGCCGTGATAGAGCCTCTGACCCCTTCGAAGGCCATGATGCTGCCGATGAATCCTTCAGGACCGGGGTCAGTCATCCTCTTCCCTCCATCCCTCACGACGGGGCGCCTTCAATGCCAGGGCCCAATGTCGGGCCAGCTCCAAGGGCGCCAGGTGACCGATGTCCGGCACCATGGGGATCCTCTCCTGCACCACCCCTTCACGGTCAGGGACCGGATAGGTGCTGAGAAGGAGGTCCGGTGAGAGTTGCAATGATTCCTTGACGACGTCTTCAATTATGTAATCGTCAAGCAGTTCCATCCTCTCCGAGTGACGGTTACCGACATGATAGTCCATAAGGTGGTCGGAGCGGTCCACCACCACAGCGCGACGCAGTTCTATCCCCAGGTCGTCGATCATGTCGATCAACCAATCGATGTCCTTGTGCATGCTGATGATGCATGCCGACCTTCCTTGCAGCTCCCTACGCAAAGGGGCAAGGCTCTGTTGGTACTCATCATAGAGTTCCTCGATCAGACTGTCCGCATCATTGCCGTTCAATCCCGCCAGTTCCCGTATCCAGGCCTCGGTGCCCTTGAAACCTGCGCTCAAGGGGTTCTCCATCACATTCACACCATGCTCGTCGGCCAGGAAGCTCACCAGCATACGGGCGAAGCGGTCGGTGTTGGCCAGGATGCTGTGTTCAGCCCTTTTGAACCCCTCGATTCGTGATACATCGGTACCGCCTATGAAACGGCAGTTGACGGACATGCCCATCCTCTCCAAAACGGATTCCAGATAGGCCATGTTCCGCTCATTGTTGGTGGCGATGGGTTTTATCCCCACCACATTGACAAGACCCTTTACAGGTCCCTCCGTGGGATCGATGAGACCATCGGACAGTGCCAGGCAGGCATCGATCACACCTTGCATATGGTCACCGGCGGCGTTCCCGTCCTCCATCATCGTCACAAACTTGGTGTCCGGGAATTCCGCGGAAATCGCGCGGACGGCGGCGGCGACGTCATCCCCTATTATACCTGATGGACAGGAGCTGATGACGGCGACACTGCCGCCTATGGATGCGGCCTTGCGGATGGCCTCCTCCAACAGACCTCGGCCCCCGAAGACCATTGCGGGGTCGTCCATGGATGTGCAGTGTGACCTTGGTTCCAGGAATGACGGTATGGATATGCCTTCGCGCAGGTATGCCCTGCGGGCGGCGTTCTGGGCCATCTGACACGACAGATGGGCGCAACTGTCGGGAGAATGCATCACCGTCTGTAGGCCCTCTACCGATAGACAGGTCACCACCGCACCGGTGAAGGCGCAGCCGTGCAACACCTCCTGGCGTTGGACGTTCCTCGATGTGTATATCGGTGCGGAACGGGGGCGTCCGTTCCTAACCGCATCGGAGCCTACCATCACTTCGACCTTCCCCGCCTTCTCTTTGCCGAGGACTATCCTCTCCAGGTCCCCGTCGCTCAACGGCAGCGCCTCACTGACCTCACCATCGAGCATGATCTCCGCCAGGCGATGGAACCTCTTCGTGAGCTCCGAGTCAGGGAAGTGTTCGACCACCGTCTTCCCCATCCTCTCGCCCTCCAGGAACAGGGGCGAACGCGGTATCTCCATAACTATAGGCAGACCCACGGCATCGGCGAAGGCATGCACTCTTTCCCGTTCCTCGTCCTCGCCGCGGCTGTTGAAAATTATGCCGCCGATGCGCAGCGGGTCGTAGTTGCGCACCCCGCGCAATATGTTGTTGGCCGCGTATATTGACATGAACTCCCCGGATGTTACTATGAACACCTTCTCGGCATAGTCGTTGCGCAACGGGACCGCGAACCCGCCGCAGACCACATCACCGAGGACGTCGTAGATTGTCACATCCGCCTCCAAGCGATCCATGCCCAGCTCGTCCAGGAGATCGAAGGTGGACAGGATGCCCCTTCCCGCACATCCGACGCCGGGTTCAGGGCCTCCCGCCTCCACGCACATGGAACGGCCGTAACCCTCCGCCACCACATCGAATAGGGACATGTCATCCTTGCGGGTGTTGCGGATGTAATCCATGACCGTGGGAGGCTCTCTGCCGTCCAGCAACAGTCTGGTCGAATCGTGTTTGGGGTCGCAGCCTATCTGCAGTACCCTGAGACCCCGGGCGGACAACGCCGCGGTGATGTTCGCGGAGATCGTTGATTTGCCTATGCCACCTTTACCGTAGATTGCGATCCGCATCCTATCGCCCCGTTTGGATTATTAATCCAACCAAAGTCCGAATCGTGGGATTCGTATAAAAAATGTATTCAGTGGCGTTTTAGGTGTTGGAAAAGATGGGGCCGGGAGGGAGATTTGAACTCCCGTCTGCGGATCTGCAGTCCGCCACATGGCCTCTATGTTACCCCGGCGTGTTTACTTGCTAATAGAGATACCATATATCTTTCTTTCGCTGGGACCAGTACCCCTCAGAATCACTGGTGCCGGTATCAATCTTTATCAACGGACATGACATTCGCAGCCCTATGTTGCCGGGACACTGCAAGGACGTATCCTTGCGAGAGGTGGGGCATGAACTCACCATCGAGGGCATCGCCGAAGGTATGAAGGGACGCAAGGCATACACGAGAACGGACTACATGGTCCTCAGGAACGGAGATGACCATGCGGTTATCGCACTCCGCAAGAAGAAGGGGAAGGACCTTTTCCAGGCGGTGGTGGGTCACGAGGTCCTGTCATTGCCTCCGGACACGGTGTTCGTGCATGACCCCGGACTTGATGTCATCAACCCCTCGTCCCTGCTCAGGCTTTCCAGGCAGCATCCGGGTAAGACCGTGGTGGTCGAGGGGATGTTCAACCATCTCAACTTCGTCCATGAGCTGGAGGGCCTGCCTCTGCGGGTGATCGATGACGTGCCGCCCAATCCTTCAAAGTTGTCGGTGTTGGCGGAAAAGGCCTTGACATCAGGATTCCTGGACCTTCCGATAGTCCCGGAGGTGGTGGACCTGGACATCGCCTCCTACATCAAGGATGTGGGGACAGAGGCGGTCATGTTCCCCTGCCGCGTCTCCGGTATAGAGGCCGACATTCCCGTCTACTTCCTGGACGAGAACCCTGAATTGCAACACGAGGTCACGTTGATAGGGTGTCATCTCTCCAAGAGGATCTTCGAGTCCCTCTATCGTAAGGAACCGTTGTTCATCAACGTCTGCCCGCAGGACCACGTCCCTGACGACGGTGTGCCAACGATAATCAAGTGTTGCAAGATCAAGAACGGCTTCAAGGCCGAGGGGAATCTGTGTTCAGTGCCATGGGGGGCAACGGTTCCTGAGGTCGCCGAGGCCATCAGGTCCTTCTACCCTTCAGCGTAGTTCGCGTCCCCGTTTCAACGCCTGGTATCCTTCTTCGGTCCGTCCCGTCCGGCAAAGGACCTCCCCCAGCGCGTACCAGGCCTCGGCATCCTGCGGCTCATGCTCCAGATGCCGTTTAAGATAGGATATCGCCTTCCCAGGGTCCGTGACGGCAAGCTCCCTGGCGATCGGTGCCCCTCTCCTTTCATAAGCCACAGTGGACGCATACTCCTTCACGGCAGCGGCCATGAGGACATCCAGCGACCTTTCGTTCAGCCATGGGTAGCGTGATGCCATGAGTTCGCGGAAGGAGCGCTCCTCTACGGGGTCGACGCTACCGTCCTTGCGGAACATGCTCCGAGGGACGGACACCCTGAGCTTGCCGTGGTTCACCTCGATGTATTGGGCCGTCTTGCTCACGGTACTATCAACACCGGTTTCTTACTGTGGCGGAGCACGTGTTCAGCCACCCCTCCGAACAGGACCTCGCTTATTGTACGACCGGTCATACCTTTGTACCCCATCACGATGGCATCGTACTTGGCGGACATGTCGATTATTATCTCCTTGGGGTTGCCTATCTGGATGGAGATCGCGTGGTCCACGTCCAAACCCTCCAGGATCTCGATTGCAGGACCGATCTTGCTCTCGGAGTCATACTCATCGTCAGCGAGGTCACGCGGATATTCGGCAACCTCCTCCTCATGGAGGACCAGAAGCACCGTCACTGTGGCATCCAGCTCCTTGGCTATGCCGCCGATGAAACCGGCGGCACGGAATGAGTTCTCGGAGCCGTCAACGCAAAGAAGGAAAAGCTTGTCGTCGGTCATGTCTGGTACACCTCGATGATGACTTGGAATATGTTACTGCCCATTCATAAACATGATGGGGCGGCAGCGATTCCAGACGATGGTTGACTGAGAAAGAATAATAAGCCTGTCAACGTTCCGAATGGTCATGCTCAGCAATTGTCCATACAACCGACCTTTGAAGGCCGGTGATGTGACGATATACGATTCAACCCTCCGTGACGGAGAGCAGATGCCCGGTGTCGCATTCACTCATGATGACAAACTGGAGATAGCCAGGCTTTTGGACGACGCCGGCGTCCCCGAGATCGAGGCGGGTTTCGCGGCCGTCTCCCGAAACGAGATGGAGGCCATCCGCGACATCTCCCGGCTGGGATTGGACGCGAGCATACTGAGCCTCTGCAGGTCGAGGGTGCAGGACATCGATTGCGCCTTGGACGCGGAGGTGGACACGGTCCTCATATTCGCAGGCACCTCGGACATCCACAGGATGTACAAGTACAGCTCCGAGGTGGCGGTGGAGACTTTGGAACAATACGCCACCGAGGCTGTTGAACACGCCAAGGCCCATGGCCTCAAGGTCAGTTTCAGCTGCGAGGACGGTACCAGGACGCCCCTGGATGTGCTGATGAGGATGTATCATACCGTGGACGCCCTCAAAGTGGACCGTCTGGGTATAACCGACACATTGGGTTGTGTCACTCCGGAAGGCATAACCTATCTGGTGAAAGAAGTGAAATCGGAGTTCAAGACGCCGGTCTCAGTGCATCTGCACAACGACTTCGGTCTTGCCAACGCCAACGCTTTGGCGGCGGTTTCCGCGGGTGCGAACGCCATAACCACGACCGTGAACGGAATGGGCGAGCGTTGCGGCAACGTCCCCTTGGAACAGTTCGTGGCCGCCCTCAGGTTCCTCTACGATTACGATATCGGAGTGGACTGCAGCAAGCTTACACCTCTGTCGAGAAGGGTTGCGGCCATGTCCCGCTATCAATGCTCGGTCAACCACCCCATCACGGGCGAGAACGCCTTCTCCCACGAGTCGGGCATCCATGTGGCGGCCATACTAAACTGTCCAGCCACCTACGAGTACATAGAGCCCGAGTCGGTGGGAAACGTCCGTCACCTGCGTCTCGGCAAGCATTCCGGGGCACACATACTGGAGAGCCGCCTCAAGGCCATGGGCTTGGATTACACTCGCTCCCAACTGAACATGATGTTGGACGAGGTGAAGAGACTGGGGGAGATGAAGGGGCGCGTCACCGACGAGGAGTTCGACCGGATAGCGAGACGCTGCCTCGGCCTAGATTCGAATTGATCTCCCGGCGGGGTCCCTCTTACTGCGGCCGAACTCAGGGAGCATCCTCAACCTACCGGAATCGAACACCGGTCCGTCGACGCACACCCTCTCCCGGCCCAGCATGCACGACCCGCATATCCCCACGGCGCATTTCATGTACCGTTCCAATGAGAGTTGGCAGGGTATGCCGCGCCGCTCACAGGCCTGGAACAGGTAGTAGAGCATTATCTCCGGCCCGCAGGCTATAACCTGCTCGTAACCACCCTCGTCCATCAGACTCTCGGCGAGCTGGACCGCGTTGCCGTGGAACCCTTTGCTGCCGTCGTCGGTCGATATCCTGATGACGTTGCAGTATCGGGACGCCTCCTCCTCGAAGAGTATCTCATCGGAACCGCGTGCTCCGATCACCAGGTCGGCGTATATCGTCCGTAGCACCGGCATCAGGGGCGCCATGCCCACACCGCCGCCGACGACCAGTGTCTTGAGTCCGTTCAGATGGAAGCCGTTGCCATACGGTCCGCGGACACCGAACCTGTCCCCGGGCCGAAGGTCCTGGAGCGCGGAGCTGGCCTCACCGGCCTTGCGTACGGTTATCGACTTCTCCGGTCCGATCGATGAGACGGACATAGGTACCTCGTCCAGTCCCGGTATCCATACCATAAGGAACTGTCCCGGCGACACATGGACGTCCCAATCGAATGTCAGTGTGACGGTGTCCTTGGACTCCGCCCTTCTATCCTTGACGATCACCTCATCACTCATGGGCGACACCTCTCATGCTCCCGATGTCAGGATAATCGTGGGAGGCCATGAACTGTTCCAGTCCGGAGGTTATGTCCTTGAACACCTCCGGTCCGATGCGTCCTACGGCGCTACCGACCTGGAAACAAGAAGCCCCCGCCATTATGTACTCGGCGGCGTCCCTCCAGCCCTCTATGCCCCCCACACCCACTATGGGGATGTCCAATGATTTGTAAAGGTCGTATACCGCCCTTACACCGACCGGTTTGATGGCCGGGCCCGAAAGACCGCCGTAACGGTTGGAGAGCACAGGTCGGGCGAACTCCGGGGATATGACCATGGCCTTCAGGGTGTTGATGGCCACCACCGCATCCCCGCCCGCGTCCTGCACGGCCTTTCCGATACTGACTATGTCGGCGGTGTTGGGCGTGAGCTTGGCCATGACCGGGACCTTGACCGCATCCTTGACGGCGGCGACTATCCTGGACACCGATGCGGGATCGATACCCACCTCCATACCATAACCGGAGGCATGCGGACAGCTGAGATTGAGCTCGATGCCCGCGGCACCGGCCTCCTCCATCCTCGCCGCGATGAGGGCGAAATCCTCGGCGGAGGCGGCATATATGGATGCCACGACCGGTGCCGGCGAGGGCATTATCGACGACAGTTCCTCTGCGAACTCGTCCATACCGGGATTGGGAAGGCCCATGGCGTTCACATATCCAGTGGGAGTCTCCACGATACAGGGGTTCCTGTGGCCATCGTGTGCCGCGACACCTATCGACTTGGTCACCACGGCCCCCGCGCCGGCTTCCATCATACGCAGCAGGGACTCCCCTGTCTCATCTAGTATGCCGGAGGCTAGCATCGAGGGGTTGGCCATCTCAATGGTTGCAATTCTGACAGTGAGGTCGGTCATCGTCATCACGTCTATGCGTTCGTCGGATTAAACCGCTTTCCTTTCCGGAGGGCGGAAATCACCTCCGGGAGCTTCTCCATCACATATCCCACGTCCTCCTCCGTGGTGTGATGGGAGAGGCCGAGACGCAAAGATGACTCCGCCTGATCCCATGTCAGCCCCATCGCGGTCAGCACATGGGACGGCGAAGGGCTGCTGGCACTGCAGGCCGATGCTGTGGATGCGGCTATACCCATATCGCTCAATCTCAGGATCAGTTCAGTACCGTTGACGCCGTCTATACGGAAGTGGGCGTTGTTTGCCAGACGGGGGGATCGGTGACCGTTGAGGTGCGTCCCGTCCATCATCAGCACCTCATCCACCAGTCTGTCCCTCAGTGACGCCATTGTCCTGTTGGTCCCGTCCATGCGGGAAAAGGCGGCCACGGCCGCCTTCCCCAGTCCCACTATACCGGGGATGTTCTCTGTGGACGGCCTCATACCGCCCTCCTGGCCACCGCCGAAGGTCAGGGGCGAGACGGGTGTGCCTTCTCTGATGAACAGAGCCCCCACCCCTTTGGGGCCATGAATCTTGTGGGCGGATACGGAAAGAAGGTCGGCCTTCAGCGTCCTCATGTCCAATGGCATCCGGCAGAACCCTTGGACCGCATCGGTGTGGAACAGGGCGCCGTGGGAATGGCTTATCTCGATCAACTCTTCGAGGGGCTGAATGGTCCCGACGACGTTGTTGGCCGCCATCACGGACACCAGGACCACGTCTTCACCCATGGCCCTCTCCAGATCCCCGGGATCGACCAGACCGCCCTCGTCAACCGGCAGGACTGTCAGAGGATGTCCCTCATCATGCAGGGCATGACATACATCAAGGACGGCGGAATGCTCCACCGCGGACGTTATCACCCTCCCTTTTTTCCCGGAGGCCTTCATGCAGCCGCTTATCGCCATGTTGTCGGCCTCGGTACCGCCCGATGTGAAAACCAACTCGCTGGGATAGCAACCCAGAACGGATGCGAGCTCCTTCCTGGCAAGCGTCATCGCCGCCGCGGCCTCGTCCCCCAACCAATGGAGGCTGCTGGGATTGCCGTAGCTATCCCGCATGTACGGTAGCATATGGTCCAGCACCTCGGAGTCGAGACGAGTGGTGGCGTTGTTGTCCAGGTAGACCCGCCGCATGACAGGGTCATCGTGGCCACGGTAATTATGGCTTATGGGGGAAACTTCAATAAACGGCAACGGAATTGAGGCCGCATGGACGTAAGGCGCATCCGTGAGGACTTCCCCATTCTGCGAAAGGGGGACATCGTGTACATGGAAAGTGCCTGTCAGAGCCTGAAACCGGACTGCGTCATGGAGGCCATGGACCTCTACAACAACGAATTCCCCGCCTGCGGGGGGAGGAGCGTCCACCGCCTGGCCAACCGTGTCTCGATAGCTGTAGACGAGGCAAGGGAGAAGCTGGCGTCATTGATAGGGGCGGGTTCGGCGGAGAACGTGGTTTTCACCAAGAACTGCACCGAGGCGTTGAACACGATTGCCAGCGGACTGGACCTCCGTGAAGGGGACAAGGTCGTTACCACCGACATAGAGCACAACTCCAACCACGTACCATGGTTGAGATTGAAGGAGAACGGTGTGAGGAGGGGGTTCGCCCCCACCGCCGATGGTGTTCTGGACCTTGATGCCCTCCAGGAGATGCTCGACCCCTCGGTCAAAGTGGTTTCAATGGTGCACACCTCCAACGTCACCGGTACCACACTTCCGGCCAGGGAGGTGGTCAGGATGGCGCACGACAACGGTTCGTTGGTCGTCCTCGACGGTGCCCAGCATGTCGGTCACGCCTTCACCGACGTTGGAGATCTGGATGTTGACTTCTACACCGTCTCCGTGCAGAAGATCCTGGGGCCCACGGGATTGGGTCTGCTGTACGGCAAGGAGGATCTGCTCAAGGATCTGCGGCCTCTCAGCGTCGGTGGCGGGACGGTTGGTCTGGCAGACTACGATTCTGTGGACCTTCTGCCGCCGCCGGAACGATTCGAGGCCGGGCTGCTGAACTACGCCGGCATTATCGGTGCCGGGGTCGCCGCCGATTATCTGATGGACATCGGCCTTGACAATGTAAGGGAACATGAGACCTCATTGAACCGCCGATTGAAGAGCCGGTTGTCATCCATACCCGAGGTCGAGATACTGGGCCCGGAGGACGCCGGACTTCGCGCGGGCATCACATCGTTCAACGTAAAGACCATGGGATCGCATGATGTGGCCATGATACTGGACGATATGGCAGGTGTACTGGTGAGGTCGGGCATGCATTGCTGCCACCCTTGGTTCCAATCACGGGACATACCGGGATGCGTACGGGCATCCATGCACGTCTACAACGACCATGAGGACGTTTCCAAGCTCGGTGATGCTGTTGATGAGATGGTTTCGACCTTCTGCAGATGAACGCTCACCACACCATCGGACTCCGATGTGAATAACAGAAAACGGCAGTCGCGGTCCAATCTGACCGTCTCCCCCGCATACGGGGCTTTCAGTTGCCGGACGAACTCCTTCTCGCCGTCATCAAGGACCATCAGCCCCGGTGACAGTTCCACCGTCCAACCCCGGGGGACGACCTCGGAGCCATCCACCCATATCTCCGCCTCCGTCCTGGCCACAGAGCACAGTAGGAGATCGAACGATGCCGCCAAAGAGGATGCTTCCGAGTCCAATCTCTGCTGCGAATAAGTATCAAGATGGGGGACGAGTGATGCCAGAAGCATCAATGCGCACACGCTCACCGTGACCCGGGACAACGTGAACTCCATCATAAGATCCTCACCATAACACCGTGTATGCCTTCTCTCTCGACCGCTGTGAGTTCCACCATGTCCCCGTCCTTCAGTGTGATAGGGTGATCATGGAACAGGGGGAATGAGGGATTGTTGGCCATCACCGTTCCAAGCGCCTTGCCTTCATGTTCGATTATTAGCCCTCCCTCGGTCACGGTCAGGGATGTGGATGAGGGTAAGGTCAAAGGCACATGGCGGGAGGAGCCGCCCCCTTGGAAGTAAACCACCGTGGCAGTGTCCAAGAGGGCTTCGGCCTGTACACCGCATTCCCGCATGGCGGCATCCCTCTCCTGCATCTGTAGGGCGGCATCGGCCAAAGGCAAAGACAATGACAGTATCAACAAGGTCAGCGTGAGTCTGAGGGGCAGATCTATGACGGCCCGTCTGCACTTCATATCAACAACACCTTGGCCTCGGAGTTGCTGCCGTACCCGCTCTTGCTCACGGTGATGTCTATCTGCCCCAGACCTCCGTTGGTCTGCATGCTCAGTGAGTTGAAGCGCGCCACGCCGTCGGAACCGGTCACAGCGTATACGGCTGAACCTTTGCCATCGGAGACGCTGGAACCGCTCAGGACCACCGCAGCGCCGGGGATGGGGTCGCCCATCCTGTCGAACACCGCCACGTTGAGCTGGACGTCCTCGGCGTACCTTATGCCGTTCTCACCTTCATCCAGCAGTATGTGGCCTGGCTCAACGTTCACCGCCCCGATACCGTTGGGCACATCTATCGAACCCATCCAGCCGACTATGACTGTGGTCGCCAGGCCGGCGATTATCACCAATATCATCAGTTGCAGCGGCAACCCTTCGATGGCCGCCCGTCTATCTTGACGCAGACTCTTCCCGCCAAAAGGAAAACGTTCCATGACGCGAACAGTCATTCAGCCGCTTAAATCGCTCACAGGTACATCTACACTACTTGTCTACATCATCCAGGATGGAACTGTGGATGACCGAGTGTCTCGGCCCTGATGGAGTCAGTATGCTGCTCTTAAGTTTCACATCAGTGACCTTCACCTTGCCCATCTCGACGCCGGAAAGGTCTTCGAAACGGTTCATCAGCGATGGGACGGGCTGTCGGAGCCGGGCCAAGGTGAGATGGGGGCGGAATCCTCGTTTCTCGGCAGCGATCCCCAGGCCGCAGGCCTCCTCCTCCAACCTATCCGCTATCATCTTCATTACACCGCCGTCCTCGACACCCGCCCACACCACCCGTGGACGGGATGCGTCGGGAAAACACCCTATCGAACGGAGTGTCATCGTGAATGACGGTATGTCGGCGACGGACCTTTCCAGGGCATCGGTGAGGGACGGTACGATGTCCGCATCGACGTCACCGATGAATTTCAGGGTTATGTGCAAACTGTCGGCAGAGGGGACTTTGGCTCCCTGCACCGCCTTCAGACGGTCGAGCGCTGGCGACAGTCCCGGTACCATGGGCACGTCCACCGCGAAGAAGAGCCTCATGGGACAGAATCGATTACAGGGGACATAATGGTGATGTTCGAATCCCTTTTATATTCCCCCTCAAATCCCTTGGTCATGGGATTGGTCAGACAATTCGCCAGCCATGCCGGATGGTGGATAGGGTGCAAAATCGGCTTCAAGAGGCCATTGGTCACGACGATGATTATCCATTACGCCTGCAACCTGAACTGCCGCCATTGCAGCATTCAAGGTAACATGGATTTGCTGCCGCCCAAACGGAAGATGTCGTACAGTGAGATGGAGGAGGAGATGAGGGGCCAGTATCGCCGTGGGGCCCGCATCCTTTACTTCGAGGGCGGTGAGCCAACGATGTGGGAGGATGACGGCAAGGACCTCGGAGACCTTATCCGTCTCGGCAGGGAGATCGGTTATTTCAACATCGGATACACCACCAACGGTACCAACGGCTACCACACTGGGTCGGATGTCATCTCCATAAGTCTCGACGGACCCCGCGAGGTCCATGACGCCATACGCAGCGAGGGTGTCTACGACCGCCTCATGGAGGGATTGGAGACCCTGGACCATCCCGCGGTCTTCGCCAACATGGTGGTTCAGCGTGACAACCTGCACACCG
>PWNH01000051.1 GCA_003557905.1 Methanomassiliicoccaceae archaeon
ACCTATCTGATATGTTGAAAAATTATTATAATTTACAAGAATATTTTAAAAATTTTGCAGTTAATCAACGAAATAAACCCTTGAATCCGAGTAAAGAAGATAGTGTTATTGAAATTAGAAAACTTGTAAAAATTGTTGATTATTATTTTGAATTGATTATAGGTGAAGAAAATTTGTTTTGTAGATATTTTGAATTGATTCTTTACTCTTTAACATTAGAAAATCATGTAAATACGTCCAGATATCCCTCGAATGATGGTTTGGGCTATTTTGATTACACTTGTGAGTTGAATTTGATAACTGATTATTATTTTGTTTATGAACGGGTGTGTCATTGTATAGATTATATCGAATCATTTCAGATTAACTGTGAATGAATGTCAACGACGGTTGCCCGAATATCAACAATAAAGTCGATATTGTGGACGTAACACCGGGATGTAAAGCGGATTTCAAACCACCTATTCCTACGTTAGAATTGGACAATATTTTCGACTATTGATGCAGCGTAATAATCTATAATTATAATATCTATTACGTATCATTATTAATTTGTAAACACAACATCAATATGTATTGATGGAATGTCAAACTATTGACCATCGGACTGCCTTTTGAATACCATTGTGGAATTTGTAAAGCCTTCCCTCAACAATTGATATGCCGCCTTCTGACCTTCCACATAAGAATTGAAACGATCTGTCATTTCCGGGAACATCACACATAACTCTGAGCATCTCTTCACAATCAATTCAAACTCAGCTTCATACTCTTCATGAAAACGATCTCTGTCATCATGCAGATATTCCTTGATCATCTGCATTCCAGTACCTTCAATGGCTTCCATTATCGATTTCGGGGTGTCATCATAACCCTCGTCCCAAATTATGTAGCCTCCAACTGCAAGATGTTTCTGCAAACAGATCAGAGATGTTCTCAAATCTCCTAGAACATGGCCGATTGAACCAAGGATTATGACTTCGAAAAAACCGAGTTCTGACATCAGCGTCCTGATGTCCGCATTCTTGAAATGACATATCTCACTCACGCCCTGAGATTTCGCCTGTTCCGCTGAGAACTCAACGAACTCAGGCATGGCATCTACACCCAGACATCGTATTCCCCGGTCACGTGATGCCGCGATGCTGACAGCACCTTTGCCGGAACCGATATCCAGAAGTTTGTTCTGGCTTCTTTTTATCCCAAGGTCGTCCAGTATATCGAGTATTATGTCGGATTTAGTCCCTATCTCATAGAAGTCCTGAAGGATATACGGCAAGTGGGGTAGGATTTCTTCTTCACATTCCATAGAAGTGGCGATTGAATTATTCGAATCTGACTGCATTCGTTCCAATCCCCAAGTAATTGATTAAGTTTTGATACTTAAATAATTATTATGATTTTAAAATTTCATTGAATCTTTAAAGCGCAGATAATTGCCATTAGAACTCTGATATTATGAAAACTTGAATGGGCTGAACTATCCAATTGTAAACGGTATTTCAAAAGGTTATAGAGAAACTGCATTTTACAATAATAAATACCTCAATAACGTATAAAGTGATAAAAATATAGAATTTATAAATTGTTTAATTATCGTCTTGCTAGAATCTCAGAATTTGACCTCACATTTCAGTCAAATTGATTATGCGGCATCATGTGATCGTCAAGTCCTCTGATGAAAGGTCATGCACATCCTCTTTTCCGTTCAATCTCGTCAACTCCTCCAACTCCTTCTTCGTCACGTTGTAGAAATTGACGAAACCATTCACCGCCTTCTCCTCGATTAGTATCCTCCTCATCACCGGATCCTGTGTGGCTATGCCTGCGGGACATTTGCCACCGTAGCAGACCTTGGCCTGCATACATCCGATAGAGATTAGAGAGGATGTCGCCAGTGCGACAGCGTCGGCGCCCAGGGCCAGTGCCTTGGCGATGTCGGCGCTGTCGCGTATTCCGCCGGTGACACAGAGCGTCACGGACTTTCCGGACTCTTCAATGACCTTTCGAGCTCGAGGGATCGCCTGGACTGCAGGTATTCCGGTGTTGTCCTTTACATGGTTCGGGGATGCACCGGTACCTCCACCGCGGCAATCGACAGTGATGAAGTCCGGACCCATCTCCAATGCGAACTTGATATCCGATTCAATATCGCCAGCGGCGAATTTCACACCGATCGGTCTTCCTCCCGTCCTTTCACGAAGTGAATCCACGAATGCCTTGGCCTCCTTGAGGTCATGGAAATCAGGATAGGCGGCAGGGGTGTGGAAATCGTCATCGCGACTGATTCCTCGTGTCTTCGCGATATCGTCGGTGATCTTTTCCTTGGGGAGGAGACTCCCCATCCCTGGTTTTGCGGACTGCCCTATCTTGATCTCCACAGCATCCGCCTTGGATATCGCCTCATCATTGCGGGTGTATGAAGCGGGGTTGATCTCATAGATCCATCTCGTGGCGGCCTCCCTCTCTTCGGGCAAGTAACCGCCTTCTCCGGAGCACATGGCGGTACCGACGATTGACGTGCCTTTTGCCAATGCCTTCTTGGACTCCTGTGATATCGCACCGTAACTCATGTGGCTGACGTAGAACGGTAGTTCAAGGACCAAAGGCTTCTCGGCGGTCTTCCCGATGACGGTCCGGCAGTTCACCATGACATCCTCGTTCTTCGGGAATCGGTTCAATTGGGCGGCACGGAACTTAACGGTGTCCAATGTGGGGAATTCCTCCTCGGTCCCCATGGAGGATATCCGGCTCTTACCCTCATCGCGGAGTTGCTCCACAATCCTTTGTTTCCTGCTGTTACCACGGTCGGGATTGTATTGTGGACTCAATTTATCGGCGATGTTCTCCTTCGTATGTTTCTGATCGTATTCCAGATACCAATGAGTACCGTCGCAGAACGGTTTGTTCTTGGAGCCTCCGCAGCGGCATAGGGTATAGTGCTCCTCACTCTCCGGTACATTGCCAGCATGGTCTATCAGTTGTATCGAACCCTGTATGTCATACGGCCCGTCAGCCCCGTAGCGTTTGGGGGAGATGTTTATGGTCGGGGGACGGTCGACAGCCTGCTCCCTCTCTCCTCCGGAGAGGCTGTAGCTCAAGGCTCCCGACGGGCATTTATCACAAATCCTGATGATGTCGTCGACACTGGCACCGTTGGGATCTATCCAAGGGTCCTTGCCGCCTTTGAACACCGAGGGCAACTCATCGGTGCAGTATCCACGATGGGAGCACACGCCGCGGTTGTCGAAGATGGTGATGTTCGAACCTTCATACACATCAACCCTGTCCTCGTTCCTGCCCTCGATCTTGTGATCCTTGAAACCAATCTTGGTGTGTGTGCCGTCACAGTGGATGGGGTTGGAACCGCATCGACAAAGAACGATTCTTCTTTCCGATTCGATGACATTGCCTTTGTTGTCGACGATTGAATCAAGCCCTTCGACGACATAAGGACCGTCCTTGGCTGTGAGTATCTTCGGTCTTTTCTGATCATCCACCATTATTCATTCCTCCTTTTTCCTGCAGGTATCTCGATATCCTTTCAACCCCATCCACCATCCGCGGGGCACAGCGTCGGAAGAATTCCTCTTCGGACCGTGACCCTTGCGGTGGGTCTTCAATGAAATCCCGATATGCCGCTCCACCGTCATAATCGACATAAGCCAGTCTGGCACCGAAATCATCTGGCTCCAGCAGGCACGATTCTCCGCTGATCAGGGCGATGTGATGAGGGTGTGCCAACATGTCCCCCATGAGGTCGTTGGACTCCTTCACACCGTTTCTCACCAAGGAGTCCCTGTGGCTGTTGAGATCGGCGAAGGTGTAGAACCCGCCCTCAGGTGTGGTGGCCTTAACACCATCGATGTCGTTGAGTGAATTGCTGAAATTGGTCCCCATTATCCTGTGGACCTCCCTGGTGATGTTGAAATATTCTTCCATTTCCTCATTCGGCCTTATGACCTCGGCGGCAGCATACTGTGTCGGTGTTGATACGTTGGTGTACGTTGTCGTGGCGATCTTCTTGAACGCCAGCATGACATCGTCATGGAAACTGGTAGGCAACAGTGACCCCCCCAGCCTGTAACCTCCGGCGCTGAAGCATTTCGACAATCCGTTGGTGGCGAATGTGGCCTCCGGCAGGATGTCATACATGCTCGTGAACGATTTCCGATCGAAGGTTGTGATGGAATAGATCTCATCGGAGAGTATCAAGGCCCCGTGCTTGGAGCACACATCGGCTATCGCCTCCAACTCCTTCCTCGTGTACACGGCACCGGTGGGGTTGTTGGGCGAGTTCAGTATCAGTATGTGCTGTCTCCGTTCCAGGTCCGTCAACATATCGTCCAGACCTTCAGCGTCGACTTTGTATCCGTTCTCTGCCCGGGTGTGATAGATGTGATAGTCCTTCCCCAACAACTGCAACTGAGGCACATAGGAAACCCAGGACGGGCTGGGTATGATCGCCCCTCCCTCGATGAGGGAGAATATCAGAAAGAAAATGTCGGATGTCCCGTTACCGATTATGACATCGTCCATATCGGTGTTCAGACCGAAGTAGTGGTTGTGGAACTCTGAGATCGCCGAACGCAATGGCTCGATGCCGATGGTACTGGAATATTTGCCTCGTTCCGTTTGACGTGACAGTGAATGGGACAAAGAAGGTGGCACGGGGAATGGGCTCTGGCCGAATGCCAAGGCGCTGTAATCGAATTCACACTTGTTTGAGACGCAATTATTGCGATGATCGTCTATCATCAGCCCGATCTTCACATTCTCGGGCATGCGGATGGAGTTCACTTTCTCGTTTATCCTCATCCTTTCGGGATTCGGCATGATGTCACCTCTGCGTGACACCTTAAATAATTTTCACCCTCGGACGATTGACATTCGCATGATGAATCAAACTAATTCGAACGGGCGAAGTCCCTTATCGTTTTGATGATTATGCGTAGACCGTCGCTCCGTGAAGGGGACAGGTTGGTGCCCAATCCGGTCTCATCGATGAAGAACAGGTCGCTTTCAGCAACCTCCTGCGGCGTGCGGTCGGCGAGGACTTTGATCAGCAGGGCGAGGATCCCCTTGGTTATGGCGGCATCGCTGTCCGCGGAGATCGTCATCCGACCGTTTTCGATACCCATCTTGATCCAGACATTGGACTGGCATCCGGAGATCGCGTTCTCATCATTCCGTTCCTCATCAGGGAAAGGAGGCAACTCACGGCCAGAAGACACCAGGAGGTCATAACGGTCAAGCCAATCGTCGAGGCCTCTGAAGGATGCCACGATATCCTTCTGCATCGAAACGATATCGTCCTTCATCCCAGAAGCACCACCGCTTTCTCCAAGGATTCGAAGAACACATCTATCTCCTCGATGGTGTTGTAGAAGGCCAGACTGGCCCTGACACTCCCTTTGACTCCGTACCGTTCCATAAGGGGTTCGGCGCAATGCGTACCGGTTCGGACCGCCACCCCCATCTTGTCCAGCACCAGACCGAGGTCATAGTGGTGTATGCCGTCGATGTTGAAAGAGAACAACGGGACACGGGGGTCCGCGGTGCCGTAGAGTTGCAGTCCTTCAAACCTCTCCAATCCCTCACGCATATGGGCGGTCAGCATTTCCTCGTGTTCGATGATGTCCCTCAATCCGATATCACTCATATAATCCAGGGCAACAGCCAGGCTCAGTGCCCCGGAGATGTTCGGCGTACCGGCTTCGAAACGCAGGGGAGGGTCGGCGTAGGTGGTCCTTTCCATGGTCACCTTGTTCACCATGCCGCCGCCTCCCTGGCTGGGAGGAAGGTCCAGGAGTCTGTCGTGCCTTCCGTACAACACACCGATGCCGGACTCGGCGAGGACCTTGTGACCGCTGAAGGCGAGGAAATCGCATCCGATCCGATTCACATCGATCGGCAAATGGGGGATGGATTGGGCGGCGTCCACGACATACATCACATCATTGGCGCTGGCCAATGCGCCGATCTCCTCCACGGGATTAACGATTCCCAGCACATTTGACACGTGACTCACTGTCAACAGTCTCGTCCGCTCCCCGATCATCCCCTTCAGGCGTTCGACGGACAATGAACCGTCATCCTCCATAGGGAGCATCCTGATTTTGGCCTTGCTACGTTCACAGGCCATCTGCCATGGTACGAGGTTGGAGTGGTGTTCAGCCTCCGTCACGATTATCTCATCCCCTTCACGGAGATAGGAACGCGACAGCGAGTCGGCTAAAAGATTGATGCTGCCCGTGGTGCTGTTCGTGAAGACTATCTCCTCGGGTCTGCTTGCATTGATGTATTGGGATACTTTGGTTCGGGAAGCCTCATATTCACCGCTGGCGACCTCACTCAGATGATGTACGCCACGGTGGATGTTGCTGTTCTTCCGGGAGTAAAACTCGACCAACGCGTCGATTACTACCTGGGGCTTTTGCGAAGTGGCGGAATTGTCGAAATACACCAACGGTCTTTCATTGACTTCAGAAGCGAGTATGGGAAAGTCCTCTCTTATCCTGGCGACATCCAACATCTTAAAGCCTCACTGTTTTCCCAACAGTATCAATGAGAACCATCTGTCCTCATCGGTGAAAATCTTCTCAATCACCAGACCCGCCTCGTCCATCATCCGTTCTATGTCATCATTGGTGAATTTGTGGGAGCTCTCGGTGTGGATCAACTCCCCTTCCCGTATCCATATCGGTTCGCGCCCCGGTATCTCCAAGAAGTGCTCCTTGCCCGCCTGAAGATGCATCTCGATGCGAGACTTCTCCTCGTTGAAGAACGCCACATGTTCGAAGTCATTCGGGTCCATTGTGGTGTCGAGGAGTCTGTTGACAACATTGATTATGTTGCGGTTGAAATCCGCGGTCACGCCCTGTGAATCGTTGTAGGCCTTTTCCAGGACCTCTTTGTCCTTTACCATGTCCATGCCAATCAGCATCCTGTCGCCGGGGCCCATGGTTTCATACAGGTCCTTGAAGAAGCGCCTGGCATCCTCGACCTCAAGGTTTCCTATGGTGCTGCCGAAGAATATGAACAACCTCTCTTTTCCATTGGGTATGGTCTCAAGGTGGGAGAGGAAGTCCCCCACTATGCCGAGGACTTTGATACCGTGATACTTTTCCACAAGCATCTCCGCGGATTTGACTATTGCCGACTGGCTGAAGTCTACCGGTACGTACCGTATGCTGGAGATGTCACTCTCCGATAGACTGTCCAGGAAGATGGATATCTTCGAGCAGTCGCCGCTGCCCAATTCGATGATGTCGTGATCCTGCAGACTGTCCTTGAGATAATCGGCGGACTTGAATATGAGTGTCCTCTCCAACCGTGGCGGATAGTACTCGGGCAGATGGGTTATCTCCTCGTATATCTCCGATCCTCTCTCATCGTAGAAGAACATCGAGGATATCATCTTGGGGTTTTTTTCGAGGCCCGCTATGATGTTGTTCCTCAACTGGTCCTTCCCGATCTCCGGAAGGAAGTTGTTGATGGTCAGTCTCCCCTCCTGATGGATCAGGCCGTTGTCAAAGTCCATATATCCTCCCGATTATCCTCATCCCCTCAGGCTCACCGGTCTCAAAGGGATTTGAATCGTCACTGCTCCATTCGAACCAACCACCATCGAACACCGAGATGTCCGGCCATCCCATCAGCCAGGCGTTGAAGAATGCCTCACTTCCCCTCCAGCCGGTCCCGCAGTAGAAGGAGTTGTGTTTGTCCGGGGTGATGCCCACCTCCTCCCACATCCTCTCGATCTCATGGTATTCCCTGCCAGTGTGGTCGAGATTGCGATAATTCTCCATGTGATAGGCATCAGAGCCGCAATTGCCGAAGACGGCACCGGGTATCCTGCCTTTCTTCTCTATGTAGTTGTAGCCACTGACCTTACCGATCAGTTCAGGCCAGCTCCTGACGCATACAAGGTTTTTATCGGTGGCCTTCAGTATCAGCTTGGCCTCCTCGATGTCCACAGCGAGGTCCGGCCTACCGGGGATGGTGAGACCGAAGTCATCGACCGGCTGGTTGACGGTGGGCTCGGTGGTCAACTCATATCCGCAGTCCAGCCAGGATTGCAACCCGCCGTTCAACACCCGCACATCCTTCACACCGGCATAGAGCATGATGAATGCGCAGCGCATGGCACCCAACTGTCCTTCGCTGCTTCCAGGGAACGGATCATCGTTACGGGGGTCTGAGAACCTTCCGTAAACGACCACGGTGGTATCAGTGGTTATCCCATTCGCGGTTAGCACAGACTCTAACTCAGCGGGTGACCTCCGGTTCCATGTCTCAGTGGATTCCAATGAGTTGGTGTCCAATTCTATGGCACCGGGGATATGGCCCAGGTTATAGTCTTCAGGATTCCTGTAATGACAATGGCAAAGGACTATGCCGCCCTTACCAATTCCTTCGACCTTATCATCCTGTAAAGCTTCATTCAACCAGACTGGAGGTACGGCCTTGTCGAATCTGGCCAATTTGTCGAGGGGTCCGCCGGGGTCCTGGGACCATTCGTCCAGAAACCCTTCGTATATCAGTACATCGTCGAAACCAAGTCGGCGGAGTAATTTTGCGGCCTTTTCAGAATCCTCGATGTCGTAACCGTATATCACTGTGGTCAAAGCGGGTGAGAGTCCTTTGCTCTCAACGATATCCGGAAGGTCGATGTAATCGAACCACTTCAGAGGCATGGACCTTGAACCGGGTATATGACCTCCCCTCTCCTCATCCCTCAGTCTCCAACCGTTGTAGGACTCAATGGGACGGACATCGACTATCTGAGTGGCCTCGTTCCCGATTGAATCATAAAGCTCTTCTGTCTCGATCAGTGGTATCTCGTTCATAATCGACATTGGAATCCCTATGATGACTTTGACGGAATCGCACGCCATCTCCATAAGATGAGGATGGACGCTCCTGAAACTGTTCAGTTATATTATTCTTATAGCTTAAATTATTTATTCCCTTACAAGGTTCCGAACAATGGGGAACGATTTCTTTTTTTTACCGATCGTGATGGATATTCTGAATCCATCGGTTGCATTCATACTTGATTATATATGAAATGACGATTACACCTTGTCCCTGGCCACAACGAAAATGAAATACTTATCATGCGGTCGGCACAGTCCAAGTCTCTAATGGAATCGATAATTGCATCGTGCGCCAAGACACCTGTTTACGCCGATATCGTTTCCGAGCACCTTTCCGGTAGACCCTTTCCGTTGTTGGAATACAATGCGATATCGGATATGATGGATGCGATGGGAGAGGAAGTTGGCCTTTTGGAGAAGCCGGCGATGGTCTTGAAGACCTCGGGATCCACGGGTAGACCGAAAAGACTGTTCTACAGTCAGGCGGACATCGAACGTTCGGCGGATGCTTACCATGCGTTGCTGGGTCAAATCGGTATAAACCCGGGTATGAAACTATGGGAGATGAGTGCCTGGGTGCCTTTCATCTCAGGCCCATTGTCACAAGCGATCGCGAATAGATTCAACACAGACCCCGATTCAGTCCTCTTTTGCCCGATAATCGATAAAGAGGATATCATAAAATCCTTCCGTAAAGTCTCAAAGGCAGGTCGCTCTTTCGATGTTGTCTCCATGCCTGTGCTCTTCTATTACATCCTGTCGCAGGTGATAGAGAACCCTGATTTTCTAAAGGAGATAGTTTCCAAATCATTCAATAGGCCTTTACCCCGCCCATTAATATCCTTACTGGCGAGGATAATCGGCCGGGGAATATCCCCCTCCTCGATCGAGGAGTCCATCGCCAGTACCCGTTATGTCATAAGTAGCGCCGCCCCGTTAGACCCTTATAAGGACATCATAAACCGATTGTTCCCCGACGCGGAGATCATAGACGTGTGGGCGAGTACAGAGAACCCTTCCATGGGTGTGAGGCCGCCGGGTCACGAGGGTTTTTATCTTCTGATAGAGAACATCGTACCAGAGATCCTGCCGGTAAAAGAGTTCGAGGAGAGTCTCAACAATCCCCACCATCAGATGATTACCATTCCTATGGATGAATGGTCACCAGGTGACAAGGGGGAGTTGGTTATCAGCAGGCTCGGGGACTGTCTTCCCCTTTTACGTTACCGTACCGGTGATGATATTGAGGTTTTGAAATCGTTTGAGGACGATCCTGGAATGGGCCCTTTCATGGGAAGGCCTGTCGTGCGTCTATTGGGAAGGACGGCGGAGAAACTCAATTTCTTCGACCCTGAACAGTGGGGCCCTTACCACGGTGATGAGGTCCATTATGCAGATATCGAGGAGGTCCTGAGCAAGGTCGATTCCATAAGGTGGTGGGAACTCTATTCCACCAAGGAACTGCCACGGAGGTTGACATTGACGATCATACCCTATAAGGGGAACGCCTTGAATGAGAAGGAGATCGTTACGCTGCTTCTGAACAACATAAACGAAGCGACACGCGTCTTCCATATAGCTCAAGCCCTCGGTGAGTTCGACCTGATCCTTCTGCCTCCTGAATCATTCGAAGGGGTTGAGAAGGACATCGAGAAGTTGGTCAAGGAACGGGGAGCGAGCCGGGTGAAACCAAGGCGTCTTTTCACCATGGGCAACATAAATGAGGTGGAGGAACACCTCCATAGGAAATATAGTCGTCAGCACTAGGTCGGTAGCACCGCTCTCCCTCGTTGACAACGGGAAGGATGGTGCTTGTCCGTCCATTTCTGATGGCTTAAGCGTATAGATTTTGATATCGTAAGTCTTCCATGGATTCAATTCAATTGTTCCTGATTCGCTCTATATAACAAGTGAAAACCCCTATATTTCAACTGGAAATAATCGGCCCCAGTATTCGTGCCACACAATCATGTCACTCTTCAAGAATGAACGGATCATAACACTCAACATCCGGAGAGTAATGAAATCTCCTTTGTTGAAAGGATGCTGAATGGGCAATTACAGATCTTCATAACCTTCACTGAGATGCAAAAATAAATGAAAAAAGAGGTTTGTTTTTGCCTTGTTCTCACTTGATGGGCAGAACGTTCTCGTTCTTCATCGTGTTGAACATTATGGCGACCGGCAGGTACAGTGAAACCAATGCGGTTAGTACACCGAGTATTCCGCCCACCATCTCATAGGTAGAGGAGTCCATCCCGCCCCATATCCACAGACCAACCACTAGGAAGGTCAGGCCAGCGAGGAGAATGACCGCAGTCACCATCTTAACCGGCTGAGCGAAAGAGACAACACCCATGACCAACAGGAAAATTGCTGCGAAGAACACATATAATGCAAGATCCTCGAATCCAATGTTGCCACCTATAAGTTCTGCCGCCACCGCTGGGAACCCGTAGAAGAACACTGCGAGAATTCCGAAAAGCGCTGTGGCGAACATATTGTCGTTTAAGTAACTGAATACTGCAACAATAGCAAATGCCAGAGCAGCATAGGGCAGGAATGCGAACACCATGTACATGTTCGCTGCCGCTGTTCCAATGTCTAGCAATACAAGTCCAACCATGGCGGCTATGTAGGCGACTACGAATAGACCTAGCACCTCCGGCATGGCGACTTTCACTTTCACTTCGTCGTGATGTGTCATGTTCCGTTCCTCACAATCCTTTGACACTAATATCGTGTCTGAAAAATCATCGCTGGGTATCTATTTAAAAAGATTATCTTCCTTTATCAATTGTTCAAAGGACAGTAATAAAAATCCAGGATTATTGTGCTATACACTGTTAATATTCGTCATTTGACGTTTGTTGCTTTCGTCTTTATACATAACTTTATATTCTTATGCAGCAATCAAATTTGCTCGTTTACACGAACCGAATAAAATCAGCACATTTTTCACCGAACCTTCTCCATGCTCAGATCAGAGATTTTCACAGAAGTCCCTATGATCTCCGGAATCCGGACATATCTTCTTTGCGATGGATTCCGTGTACGGGTGGCCATCTCCTCCTGGACCTGATTGAATACATCCCGGGAAACTATCGGGGCATGGCCAGACCTCATGATTATGTCCTGCCATCGCAGAAGACCGACGTAAACGGGATTGTGCAGTATCGTACGGATGTTGTGCACGGTCCAAGGGTTGCCGGCACGGGTGGTGGAATCCTTGCGGTTGTTCAGTGCATAGGAGAGATCGGAAAGGCTCATACCTTCAAGGTACGAGCTGAACATCCACCTCACGAAATCAGCCTCCTCTTCCTCGATATTGAGAGAACCATCGGAAAGAGAGTATCCGTACGGTACGCGGAACCCGAGTATCCCCTTGGCGGACTCGGCCTTCTCCCTCATACCCATGTATGTCCTCTCGCCGATCTGTTCACTTTCCAGCTGACCGATACGCTGGATCATGTCCATCACGAATCTCCCCAGGGCATTGGAAGTGTCCAATGATTCAGTCGATGATGTGAAGGTCTTCCCCCATGTCTCCAGGTCCTCCATCATGGACATGAAGTTCTTGGAGTTACGATGGATGCGGTCCATCTTCAGAACGAGTAGGCAATCCCAGCCATCCCGCTCTTCCATCATGCGTCGATATGAGGGTCTGCTGATATTCTTACCGGAATACCCGTCATCGGAATAGACCTCGGATACAGTCCAACCTTGGGCCTCGCAGTATGCACAAAGCATCTCCTCCTGCGCTGCCAATGAATAACCTTCACGGGCCTGGTCCTCAGTGGAAACGCGGATGTAGATGGCAGCCCTCATCCCAAGGAAATCAACTCATAACGACTTATCGTTTGTCATTGGAAAAGAAAAGGATTTAAGGAGTTTGGGTACAGCGTCAGCCTCTACGCGCCACCATCATCGCCATAATGACGACAAGCAGCACCACGGCGATAGCCCCTATGTAGGGAGGCTCGGTGAAGAGACCTATGATGTCATCGACGATGCTGCTGCTGGGTTCACCAGCTGCGGCGATGCTGTCCTGGGTGGACTCTATGGAGTCTAGACCCTCATTGGCGGCCTGCAGCGACAGTGGCTGGAAGGTGAATACTGAAGACATGTTCACAGTACCGTTGGTCATGGTATCGACCGCGGCGATCATCTGTTGCTCCATGTCAACGATCGCTTCATCCATCATTTCATCCCACATGTTGAAGTCGACCAGGTCGGCCATGTAGGGTATGCCACCGACGTAGAAGTCATTGACATCAGGATGGAAGTCGAATATATCCGACAATGTGAAGTTGACATTGCCAGGTACATCCTCGCCATCTAGCCACGCCCAGTAAACGGTGGAGTTCTCAGCCTTGAGGCCGTGGATCACAAGAATGTCCGTCTCGTTGCTGCCGGTGCAGGTAAGATCCACCTGCATGGGAACCTCGATCATCTCGGTCGGGAACGCCCCGTTCACGATCTCGAAGTCTATGCCTGCGAAGGGACCGTCGTCCTCCTCTAGGGTAACCTCAGGTTCGTCGTCCTGGAAATACTCAGCGGGTATGCTGATCTCCTGGATGACTATCGGGAAGCTGTCCAGACCCGATGCGTTGGGCATGTCCGCGGCGATTCCATCGAACATCTCATCGATCGCATCATTGGCCTCTCCGACAAGGTAGTGGGTTCCAGTTATCTGCAGGTCGACTATTCCCTCGAACTTCAGGTCGATGGATATGTTGTCGGTGGTGGTGTTCCACTGGTCGCCGACATCCATCGGAAGGTCGAAGAGCTTCAGCGGCGGCAGGAATCCCAGGGTCAGAGTCGACTTAACGTCGATCTTGAAGAAGACATTGAAACTGCCATAGCTGACCTCGACGGTATCATTGGTTTCATCATACTCGTACCACGGGAGCTTGCTGAACCGGACATCGATCATCATAGACGGACGCAGGGAGAATGAGGTCTCCTTTATGTCCATCGTATCCTCGTCGAAAGTCACCGAGAAAGCCTGGGTGAAACCGATCTTAATCTCAAATGAGGCTATGGTCACCATGTCCTCAAGTTGGTCATCTTCAGGGTCGGTGCCATCATCGTAGACACCGGCCTTAGGCATGTCGGACACTGTCGTCTTGGCGTTGACCTTGAAGTGTATCTCGAAACCAACGCGTTCAGTGACCGTCACCTCTCCATTGGAGACATCGGTGACACCGACACTGACGAAGGCCTTTATCGACCCTCTGGTCACGCTGAAATCATCCAACGTCGCATCGCCACCGGATATGTCCTCCACGGCAGCCTTCAGCATATCCTTGACGTCATTGCTGTGCGCATTGTAGAGTTGGAGAACGTCCAACTCGACTCCGGCCGCGACACCATCCCCCTCGTTCCAATCGGGAGGCTCGGCTGCAGCTTGGGTATCAAAAGGTACAATAAAGACAAAAGCGGCAATCGAGACCATCAGGACCAAGGCTATGGTGGCAGCCAAGAGTTTTCCAGATAGTCTGATTTGACTATACATGAAAAGAAATGTTTTTGAAGAGTATATAATAGTTATATAGATTTTAAGCCCTTTTCGATTCGATGTACATTTTTAATCAATGTATCAAAGAACAACGATTCTAGGAATATGGTTGGAAATGACACCGATTTGAATCACAATGAAGTCTGTCAAGTGCCTGCCAGACCCTCGGTGTTCTGAGTCCCGCGTTTCTGCAGATTGCTGAACTCCTCAACGGGGACGATTGCGGGATGGCATCCTGGCCTGATGATGTCAGCCCAACGGAGACAACCGCAGTACAATGGATTCTTTAGTATCCGGGAGACTGTCTGCCTCTTCCAACTTAGCCCTTTCTTGCTGCGCACGCCCCTGGCGTTGAGATGGTCGGCTATATACTGCAGTGATCGCCCTTCGGACCTCATGCGGTATATCGCCCGTACCACATTGGCCTCATCCTCGTTCACTGTCAGACCGTTGTGAGATACATCATAGCCGTAGGGATGGCCGAAACCCATTATCCCCTCGCCTTTGCGGGCCTTCTGCTCCATGCCCACCCGGACGCGTTCCCCGATCTGCTCACTCTCCAGCTGGGCGATGCGTTGCATGATGTCCATCACGAACCGCCCCATGGCGGTGGTGGTGTCGAAACTCTCCTGCATGGAGTTGAACTCCTTCCCCCAACGGCGGAGGTCGTCCATCATCAGGGTGAAGTTAACCGAGTTGCGATGGATACGGTCCATCTTCAGCACCAGGATCAGGTCCCAGGATTCCCTCTCTTCCATCATCCTTGTGTACGCTGGCCGCTTGGTGTCCCTGCCGGAGTGGCCGTCATCGACGTACACGCTGGCAACATCCCAACCACGGGCCTTGCAGTAGGCGATAAGGCGCTTGCGCTGCGCCTCCAGGGAATAACCCTCCCTGGCCTGGTCCTCCGTCGACACACGGAGGTATATCGCAGCCCTCATCGCCATGTGCAGAATGAATCTTTATCTCCGCTATAAATAATATCTGACATTTGTCTGACATTATCAATCATATAAGCCAACATATGTCGGACATCAGAACAGTCGACGAGGTCGCAGGAGGAAATATGCCCCGCCGATGACCGCGGCGCCCACTACAGCGGCAAAATGTACCGTCGGCATCCCGCCTTCTTCCTGAAGGAGGGAGGGGGCCGGTTCTACGTAATGAACGGTGACGCTGCTGATGTTGGAGTTGCCGGCGGCGTCTGTCACCCTCACATGGAGTTCGTTCTCACCGTCCTGCAGGGTGAATGTGTGGTTGGCGGGACTGTCGGCGGGAACCCATGTCACGTTGTCATAGGAAACGTCCACCGTGTATGGCGATGATTCATTGACCGTCCATTCCACCAGGACCTCGTCGTGGTCGCTTACGAACCCATCCGCAGGGGAGTCTATGGTCAATTCCGGTGGCACGGTGTCCACGATCACATTGACGCTGCTGACGTTCCCATTGCCGGCGGCATCGGTGGCCCGGACCCACAATTCGTTCTCGCCTTCGTCGAGAGAGAGGAACGTGTGGCTGTCGACATCGTCCGATGGCGCCCATACGATGCCGTCATAGGAGATTTCCATCACGACGGAGGAATCATCCTCAACTATCCACTGCACGAGCACGTCTTCGGACGGTATGTACCCGCCCTCCTCAGGCGATGTTATCGTCAGTTCGGGTTCGCTGCTGTCTACATGGACCGTTACGAGGTCGGTTGCATGGTTACCGGCCTGGTCGGTTACCTTAACACGTATCCCCCGGTCCCCGTCCTCCATGTCGGTGAGGGTGTGTTCCGTCACCTGTCCGAGCTCCTGCCAGGGGGAACCGTCTATGGAGACCGCGGCGGTCCAGTAGTTGTCCTCGACTACCTCCCATGTCAGATGGACTGTGCCGGTGCTGTTGTAACTGCCATCGGACGGGGAGGTTATGGTAACGAGGGGGGCGGTCATGTCCAGGATGACGGTCACGTTGGTCTTGTTCTGATTGCCGGCGGCGTCTGTCACCATCACCCACAACACGTGCTCCCCCTCGCCGATGAGGTCGAACACATGGTGATGTGTATCGTCGGCTGCGTTCCATTCCACATCATCATAGGACACCTCAGCCGAATAAGGGGAGGATTCGATGACCGTCCATGAGACTGTGAGAGCGGTGGAATTGGTGTGGTATCCGTCCGGCGGGGAGTCTATCGTGACGATTGGCGCGACGGTGTCAACGACGACGGTCACATTGGTCATGTTGACATTCCCGGCCTTGTCCACAGCACGGAGATGAAGGGTCACCTCGCCGTCGTCAAGACCGGTGAAGAGATGGCCCTCGTCATCGTCCGGTGACACCCATAAAACGCCGTCCCGGGAGACCTGTACTTCCAGGATGTTGGTGTCTGTGACGTTGAAGACCATCGATACATCCCCATCATCGAGATGCTCGCCCTCATCAGGGCTGACTATCTCCAAGCGAGGAGGCTCGGTGTCGACGGTTATGTTGACAACGGAAACGTTCACATTGCCGGCCATATCCGTCGCGCGCACCTGTAGGGTGTGACCGCCATCGCTCAGGGTGAAGGTGTGAATGTCCTGAGCCAGTATCCAATCCATACCATTGCTGGATACCTCGACGAAGTCAGGATTGTCGTCCTCAACCGTCCATGCCAGTGTGACCTCGCTGCTGTTGATGAAATCACCGTCGGTGGGAGAGGTTATCTCGACCACCGGAGGGGTGTTGTCGATGATGAACGTGACCTGGGTATGATTCATGTTGCCGAGATGGTCCACCGCCCGGAGGTGGATGGTGTACTCCCCGTCTTCAAGACCGTCTATCTGATACGGGCTGGTTATGTCCGTTGTCCACGTGTCCCCATCCCATGAGATGTCGGTGCGCGGCACGGGGTCGTATTCATCCTCGACATCCCATTGCAGGTCGAAGGGAGTGGTCAGGACATCGCCGCCGGACGGGTGGGTGATCTCTATGGTGGGAGGTGTGCGGTCAACGAGGATCGTGACCGATTCGTTGCGGTGGTTGCCGTCATTGTCCCTCACCGAAACGATGATGGTGCGATAGCCCTCATCGAGTTGCAACGGGTCGATGCCCAATGACGTCTGGTCCGGGGGAAGGGTTGCGAAAAGGACATCGTCGACCAGGACCTCCACATCGTACAGTGAGATGCCGCTGCGGTTGTCCATCGCCTCCCAGCTGAGTACGAACACGTCGAAGGAGTGCTTGCTCCCGTCCTCCGGCCCCAGTATGTTCAGATAGGGCGGGTACACATCCGTCAGTCCCACCAGGGGATGCTCATCGATGGCGTTCCCTGACAGCACATAGGGATCGTCGACTATGCCGTCGCCGTTCTCATCCGGCGACTGCCAATCGCTCCAGTGGTTGCCTTCGGTGCCGCCGGAGCCTTCGTACCTCGAAGCGCTCCAGGTGTTGTTGTTGTCATCGCGGCACTGGGCCCTGTCCGGATGGTATGAAGAGGTGGCGCCGTTGTTGTCGCGGAACTCGTTCCATACCACTAACGAGGACGTGCATCCACTGGCGTTTATGGCAAATCCGGTGTTGTTGACGAAAGAGTTGTTGCGAACGATCACCTGGTCACAGTGATGCAGGCGTAGACCGTCGGTGCTTGAATTGGAAATCCGGTTGTCCTCAAAGAGGACTGTGGCTCCATCGATGAACAGTGCCAGACCGCTGCCTTCGAAGATGTTGTCACGGATGTCCACGGTACCGCCGGTGACATTCACGCCGATGGTGTTGGTGACGAAACTGGAATCGATTATCGATAGGGCCAGGTTCACGGGGCAGTGTATGCCGTTCAGATTCCCGTCGAATGTGACGTTCTCAACGCTCAACGATGACGTCCGGGGTAAGGAAATGCCGTATCCCGCGCTTGCGATGACCGAATCACGTATCACCACGTTGGTGGCAAGCGAATCAGCGTCGATGCCGTTTCCGCCCTGTGCGTGCAGCGATGACACGGAGAGTGAGGCTTCACCGCCGGCGCGGACCATTATGGCCACGTCTGCAGCGTCAATCACGTCCCCTGCCGATATCAGATCGACGTCCCCCGCGCTCTGCAGGTTGATACCATGGCGGCCGCAGTCGGTGACAACGTTATTCACCATGTTGAGTACGATGCCGGATGTGATGTCGATACTGACACCGTCCTCTGCGGCCTCATCTATCATGTTGCCTCCGATATGCAGTGCAAGGGCTGATGATGCCTCCATCCACAGCCCTTCGGGGATGTGGTTGCCACTGATACCGTCGACGATCACAAGATGAGCGCAATGAATGACGACGGTGCCCAGGCGGATGTTGTCCGTCACAGCGAGGATCCGCAGGTCCCCGGATGAGATGTCGAGCCTCTCGATCGAGTTGTTGGATATCGTTCCGATGATGCAATCATCAAGAACTGTGATGTTGAAGGGACCGAGGGTGTTGGCGGTGACGTCACCGACATCCAGTTCTGAGGCGGTCATGTCAAGGGTACCCAAGCCGTTACCGGTGACCGGTCCCAGTGACATCATGCCATCCGAATGGATTTCGAAGCTCACAGCGATGTTTCCTGCTAGACTCCCTAAGGTGACCGATGTGTTGCCGTTCAATGATACAGGGCCGCTGCAATCGTTACCATGGAAGGTTCCGATGGAAAGGTTGCCAAGGACGTCCATGGTCAGGGATGCCATGCTGTTGCCGGAGAAGGCCTCCATCGTGCCCATCTCGGTGGCCTTTATGAATAACCCCGTCTCACAGTCGTTGTCGGTGACAGTGTTCAGGAAGAGGGCGTCAGCGGTTATCGATAGGCCCTTCAGACGGTTGGCGTCGATGGTGCCGACCCGGACATCGATCGACTGCATCGTCACATCACCGTTCAGGTGGTTGTTGGAGATAACCTCTGTCTCAAGGTACGATGCGGTGACGATATGTATCGCGTCGGCGGAACTGGCCATCGTCATGGTGTTGGCTGAGACGGAACCGAGGAACAGGTCGTCACCGATGATTGTGAGGAACGTCTCCGGTGCACCGCTGACCACTGTGTTGTCCCACACCTCCGTTAT
>PWNH01000076.1 GCA_003557905.1 Methanomassiliicoccaceae archaeon
AGCGAAAGGCCGCGTTGATCTGCTGCAGGGCACGAGAGACCGGTTCGAAGCCCATGTCCTTGCCTGGCTCGAAGACCACGTTGCGAACGACGGTTACATGATTCTGCCCGCGCTGGCGACCACTGTGATTGTTTTCACGACGAAGCTGGCCGTTGCCGGTCACCCGGCTGAATCGGAGCGGCTTGTCGATGGCGCGCACGCCACCGTTGACGGCCACGTCGAACAGCGATGGGTGCAACTGCATGGCCGGGGGCGTGAAGGTAGTTGATTGGAAGCCCCAGACGCGTTCGAATCGATCCAGGCCATCGGCAAGAATCTCGCGCTGGCGGGGCAGGGCCGAGTCGTCATGCAGGCCGAAGGCGTGGCTGAAGCCCACCCCGGGCAGGGCCGGGTCGCCGGAAAGCCCCGCCAGGCAGGCATGCTCGATATTGACAGCCAGGTCATGCGCTCCGGCTCGCAGCTTGTGATCGAAAAGGTCCACGTTGAGATGCTCGCGGCCATGGAACTGCGGCCGCAGCAGTCCGCGCTGCATGCCTTCGCGCCACAACTCCCAGGCGCCTTCATAAGCTGCCGGCTGTTCCGCGGCAAGGCGGGCGAAGGTCTCCGGCACGGGCTCGGCATGGTAGCCCCCGCCCTCGGCGCGAATGCGTTCGAAATCCGGATTGGCCGACAGGGCATAGGCGGTGAACGTTGCCGGCCGGCCCCGGCTGTCGCGTACCGAATCCAGCACCTCGAACAACGCTTCCAGGTCCTGCCGGGTTTCCAGCGCATCGTAGCGATCCATCTGTGAGGACAGATCCAGCCCGGCATCGATCAGCCGCTGCCGCGCCTGGGCTGATGCCACGCGCACGTTGGCATAGTCGTCAACGGCAAAGGCGACCAGCTTGCGCGAGGTGCGCCAGCCGCGCAGGTTCTTCAGTTCATTTGCCAGCAGTTGCTTCATGCATTCAACCTCGAGTCCCCGGTTTCCATGAGTGATTGTTCAGTTCTTCATGGAGTCTCCTGGCTCTGCACATTAACGGGTGGTTCTGGACGGTTTTCAGAATATTCCGCTTGGCCTGTTGCTTTGATTCATTTGGGAGACTTGACGAAAGAACGGATTTCCGGGTTTTCTTGCGCTTTGACTCAAAGTAACGCTGACGATCTGCCTCACAATGATCGCGGGCAAGTTCATGTTCCGGGATGCCATTCTGTTCCGCGATCATTTTCAGCACCTCATGATAATGCACGAAAGCAATATTTGAGGGAATCAAGGTAACCGATCTTCGGTTTCTGAAGGCGAATTCATAATAATGAATGTATTCCCGCAAATACAGGAGCATCAGCGAAACCTTTGAGCTGTAAAGTCTGCCAGCCATCGGCAGTCTAAACCGTTGAGGGTGTGCGTTAGAGCCCAGTAAGATACGAGAAGAGCAACAGTCCCTCGGATCTCTGAATAGCAGGTAAGCACTCTTTCCATTGTCGATTGCATATCGGATCGCCAGGGCTGAGTGCGTATGATGGACAAAGTTTCGAAAATTGAGGGTCTTGGAGACCATGCTAGTCAAGAACGTGTTTCCAGATCTGGGGTATCCGTCAAGCAAGAAAGCATAGTTCCCGTTACGTGCGTCCCGGATTCGGACAAAATGCTTATTGCCACTCCGCATCAATGTCTTCGTGTACATCCAGTAACCAAGGATGTTGCTGTTGGTTGCCCTCCTGATCTTGAAAGCGGTCCAGTCAATTGCGCCCATAAGACTTTCCGTAGTTCGATAAATCGCTTGTTTGGCCTACTAATAGCGTCCCTTAAGCAGCCTGGAGATTTGACTGCGCGTTTTGGGGTTCATCGTGGTGTAGCTGTTTCGCCAGTATCTCCTGAATGGTGCCAGGATCATTGCTTTTGTCCGACGAACCAGCGGCAGTCGATAACCCATCCCGATGGTGACGGCATCATGGCATGGGCCGCAGAACCCACAGGGCTTGCCGCCACTGGGGCGGCGGCAGAATACGGTAAGATCCATTAGGTGGGCAAAGCCATGGTCCAGCGCTTTCCGGCGCATTTCCAGCTTGCTGAAGTACTGCATGGGCAGGCTGAAGCGTTCGAACAGGGGCTCGTCGGCCAGATGGAAGCCGCTGTCATCCTTGTGGATGCCGATGTCGATGGAATCCAGGTTCTGCTGCCGACAGTAGCAGGCCAGCAGCAGGTATTGATACTGTACCTTTTTGGTCTGCTTGATTCGCTCGTACTCGGTTTCCAGATCTGGCTCGATGTCGATGGCACGTACGTCGATCAGTGACGTCGGTTTCAGCCTGTTGCGAGCTTCGGGGTAATCACGCAGCAAGCGGCGGCGGATACGATGCATGGCATCGATCTCCTGGCCGGTAGAGGCTTCGGGGCGAACGATGTAGTGCGGCTGGACATGGCGCTTTTCGATCAGCAGCAGTTGCAGCAGTCGAAAGGTCGAGTCCCATCCGGCCGTCCAGGCCAGGTGCACTGGTGCCGGATTATCTTTTTCGGTGGACTGAGTCATGCGTTGCCCGTCTCGCTGATGAGCTGGTCGATTCGCCCGAAACGGAACTCGGAAAGTAGTCGCTCGTAGCGTTTCATCAGCGACTTCCGCCGCAGCCAGAACGAGCGCATGCGAATGCGCGTCTTCAGTGGTGCCCTGGCCAGCTCGCGCAGGTAGAAATCGGGATAGGGTTCCGGATCGAGCTCGTAGGGGTGCAGATACATGATGACCGGGCGCTGCGCCTGGATGCGCTTGAAGATCCCCCGGGAAAGGCCAAGCGGCAGCAGGCGGAAATAACTGCCACCCAGTGCCGGCACTTCGCGGCCGCCGATTCGGGTCACGCTCAGCGGCACTTGCATGATCTGTCGCCGTTCCGGTGTATCCATCGGGCCGATATCCAGCGACTGGCCCGGCCAGCCATATCCCACACCCCGGCAGGGCATGACGCTGCTGTCGTACTCGAAACCCAGTTCCAGCAGCAGATCCAGCACCCAGGACGTGGATTCGTCGATGGAAAAGCAGGGCGCGCGGTGACCGCGCATCTTCTCGCCGGTCAGATCTTCCAGAACCGATTTGGCCCGCACCAATTCTTCGCGTGCCTGTTGCCGATCCAGCTTGTGAAATACATGATGGTCATGGCCATGGACGCCAATCTCGTGTCCGGCCACCTGAATCTCGCGAACGAGTTCGGGAAAAGCCTCGCCGACCTGACCCAGAACGAAAAACGTGGCCCGGGTATCGTGACGAGCCAACAGATCCAGGATCTTTCGAGTTGAGGTCAGTACCCGCTGGGTCTGCGCAATCCGCTTGCCGAAGCGATCCCGCATGGCAATGCTGATGCCGTCCTCGACATCGATGGTGAAGGCGTTGACTGGAGGCACCTCGTTTTCTGGAGTTGCGGTCATTGTTTGGTGGTCAATTGAATAATGGGTAAACGGGTGAATGGGTTAATGGGTTAATGGGTTAACGGGTTAACGGGTTAACGGGTTAACGGGTTAGTGGGTAAATCAGGGGAGGGAGCGTGGATTGCAGTGTGACAGGCTCGATCCATTGACCCATTGGCCCATTAGCCCATTCACCCGTTCATCCATTAACCCGTTCTCCCTTCAATTTCCGTCCATCCTCAATAAGAACTTCCTCTGCCTCGCATCGAACAGCTTCATCGTCTTGCCAAGCACATGGGCCAGTGCCGGGGCCGGGTCGGTCCAGTCGAAGATTTCGCCGCACTGGTTGCGGCCGAAAAATTTGAAGAAGCTGGGCCGGGTGCGAAAGCGCTCCGGAGAGCGCAGAAACCACATGCAATCACTGAGCAGGTAGCGCATGTACAGCCCCTTGCGGTAGTCAAGGCTGGGAGTGACGTCCTGCCCGCGGGCGAGCTGATACAGCATCCAGGGAAAATCCAGGCCGGCTTCGACCAGGATCTTGATGCTGCGCGTAAATCTTGGATTGACTTCCATCAGTCTCGGTCGACCGTCGCGCGGGTCTTCGATGAATTCGCAGTCGCCCATGCCGTACCAGCCGATGCCCTTGAGCAGGCGATGGGACAGATCGATCAGGTCGGGGCGCTCGACGGTTGAATTGAGGGTGCTCGAGCCCCCGCTGGGCGGATAGAATCGCGGCTTGTCGTAGACGCCGGCAGCCAGCAGGCGACCTCCGCGACCGATCAGCAATTCCGCCTTGTACTGGCGCCCGTCGTGCGGTACGAACTCCTGGACGATCACCCCGGAGAACTCCTGCCGTATGGCTTCGTAGTCACGTTTGAGCGCTGCCGGGCCATCAGGATATCGAATTCCGCGGGCCCCGTTGCTTCTGGTGGGCTTGAGCACCACCGGCCACTGCTCGATCTGTTGGGCGACCGAATCGATGCCGTCGTCATCCGGAAACCAGGTCTGCGGCGTCTCGATACCCAGCCGTTTCGCTGCGCGCATGGTATTGGCCTTGTCGCGACAGATCTGGAAGGTATCGTGTTCGACCAGCGGAATCACCGTGTGTGGGTCGAAGCGATGTCGATGCCGGGCGATCAGTGCCGTGACCTCCTCGCCGCACACCAGGGTGACCGGATAGCGGCCCGTGCGGACTTGTTCTTCAACCCAGTCGAGGAAGTCTTCCGGGTACGCGATCGGGTCGGGGTAGCGCAGCTTGCGTTCTGGGCGACGTGAAAACAGGCCGACGCTGATGCGCTTGTGGGCAGCTGCCGTGACCGGCACACTCCTGCGCCCCAGGCTTTTGAGTATCGGCAGCGATTCATTGGCGTCGGCACCGAGCAACAGGCAGCGATCAAGGCGTGAATCAGACATGCGCGTCATTGCCCGCTGGACTGGCCCGACGGCATCGGCTGATGGGCCGTCTTCAGGCGCGCAGCCAGCCCGCGTGCGAACTGAGGCGCCTTGCGGGCCAGCTTGCAGGGGATGAGGTAGACCGGAGGCCGCAAGCCGTTCATGCGCCAGCAGCTCGCATGCAGTTTCTGGCGTTGCAGGAGTTGATGGTAATTGGTGGTGCTGCGACCGCCCAGCGCGAAACGGATCAGGTACTTGTCAATCAGCTTCGCGCGGATGGGGTGCCGATAGAACTGGCGAATGAAAAACTCGTAGTCGCCGCTGCCGCCCAGGTCGTTGCGGTAGGCGCCGTAGCGTTCGAAGCGTTCCTTTCGCATGTAGATGCTCTGGTGCGAAGGCATCCAGCCGAAGCGGATGCGAGCGCGCGAAAACGCCTTGCTGGGGTTGACCCGGACCGGGCGGTCGGCGGGGTCGACCAGCACGCTGTGGCCGTAGGTGGCCTCCAGATCAGGATCTTCGAAAGCCTTTGCGATGGCACTGATGGCATCGGCACTATAGAGCCGGTCGCCGGCATGGATCA
>PWNH01000106.1 GCA_003557905.1 Methanomassiliicoccaceae archaeon
CGGTGCGCATAGGCGCGGGAGAGGGCGTCGTTGACACGACGCCCGAAAGGGAAGTGGAACACGAGGTTGTGGTTGTTCGAGGGGTCGATGTACTCCTCCACCGCCAGTTGCCGGGAGTCGGGGATGGCGCCGACGGTCAGCGCCTGCTCGCGGAAGTAGGAGACCACGGAACGGGCGGAGCCGTAGTCGATGTCGAAGTCGTCCATCAGCCACTTCATCAGCGTGCCGTCGTCCTCGCCGAGCCGGGAGGCCATCTCGCCGCGGAACCGGGCGACCTCCATCGACAGGTCGAAGGAGCGGGGGAGGGTCTCACCGCTCCAGGAGGGGACGGTGGGCTTCTTGCCCTGCGCCTCCTTCACATAGACGCGCATCCCTTTGGCACGGACGAACTCGAAGGACCTGCCGCTGAGGACGAAGATGTCCCCGCCGCTGAGCCTCTCCACGAACTTCTCCGACAGCTCGCCGACCTGGGCGTTGTGGTTGTTCATCACCTTGAAGTTGGACTCCTCGGGTATCGTTCCTAGGTTTAGGTAGTATATCATGCGCGAACCGCGGCGGCGGCCGAAGCGCATCTCCTCCTCATCGAACCACAGTTTGGCGTAGACGCCCTCGTACTCATCGCGTGAGCCGAGGTAGCGCAGGGTGCTGAGCATCTTCTCCTCGCTGAGGGTGCTGTAGCAGTACGACCGTCGTACCAGTTCCAAAGCCTCGGAGAACTCCCAACGCTTCTCCAGCGACATGCCGACCAGGCTCTGGGCCAGGACGTCCAGGCAGTCATGGGGTATGCTGACGCGGTCAATGTTGCCGCGGTGGGCGGCGCGGCAGAGGACGGCGCACTCCACCAGGTCGTCCTGGTCGAACACCAACAGCCTACCTTTGGCGATCTGACCCATGCCGTGACCGCTGCGCCCGATGCGCTGCAGCCCCTTGGCCACTGATTTCGGCGAGCCTATCTGGCACACGAGGTCGACCGAGCCGATGTCTATGCCCAGTTCCAAGGATGTTGAGGAGACCACGCAGCGGAGCTCGCCGCGCTTCAACTTCTCCTCCACGTCCAGGCGTATCTCCTTACCCAAAGAGCTGTGGTGGGCCTCGATGCTCTCCAGGCCGCGTTCGCGCAGCTTGTAGACGACGCTCTCCGTGCCGCCGCGGGTGTTGGTGAATATAAGGGTGGTCTTATGCTGCTCGACCAGCTCCAGGAGCTGATCGTACATCTGCGAGTTGACCATCTCGAACGACTGCGTCCCGATGTCCTCACTGGGGCAGAGGACCTGGAGGTCCAGCTGCTTGCGCGTGCTGGCCTCCACCAGTGTCACGTCACGCATGTTGCCGTCCTCCATGCCGACCAGATAGCCGGCTATGGCCTCCACCGGGGCCAGGGTGGCGGACAGCCCGATACGCGTGAAACGTTTCTCACAGTAGTCCTGCAGACGCTCCACCGTCAGGGACAGGAACGCCCCGCGCTTGGAGTCGCAGATGTCGTGTATCTCGTCGATGATGAGCCACTCCATCTTGGCCAACGACTCGCGGAACTTGGGGGCGTTGAGGACCAGGGCCAAGGATTCGGGCGTGGTGATGAGGATGTGAGGGGGTTTGCGGACCATCTTCTGCCTGTCGGCCTGGGTGGTGTCGCCGGAACGTACGGCGACGCGTATGCCCGGGAAGTCCATTCCGTGGCGTTCCGCAACCTCCTTCATCTCGTCCAATGGTTCGTTGAGATTGCGGTTGATGTCGTTCGCCAACGCCTTCAGCGGTGACACGTACACGCAGTATATGCGGTCCTCTAGTGTGCCCTCGGAGGCGTAGCGGGTGAGCTCGTTTATTATCGATAGGAAGGCGGTCAGGGTCTTCCCGGAGCCGGTGGGGGAGGAGACCAGGACGTTGCGCCGGTCGTGTATCACCGGTATGGCCCGGGACTGGGGATCGCTGAGGTCCTCGAAGCGCTCCTGGAACCAGGTGGAGACCAGAGGCTCCATCATGCCCATGACCTCTTGTTTGGAGTGCTTTCTATCAGCCCTAATCATCCTTTTCCACCACAGTAATCCTTTCCCATCCGAGTTTTGGTATTAAACGCTTACAGAGGAGGTGGGCGAAGCTGTAGGTCATGGAAAAGGATTTTATGCTCGCTTAAGGATGGTCTGAACATGCGCCGTGCGGTTCTGGTCTACGTACTCGTTCTGGCGATGATGCTGTCGATGCTGCCGCTGGTACCTACGGTGGCGGCGGGCGGCGGCAACACCGTGACCGGCACGGTGGTCCTGGATATGGAGGGTAAACCGCCGGCGATCGGTGCCAATGTCACTATGTGGAACGCATCCACGGGCGCATGGGTGAACAGCACGGTCACCAACGAAACCGGATCCTACTCCATGGTGGTTCCCGACGGCACCTACAACTTCACAGTTGAGCTTATGGGGTACCATCTGGAACTGGCTCTGAACAATCATCCGGTACAGGATGACCAGTTCATCGATGTGGATGCTTCCAACCGGGGTCCTTTCGTCCTTATCCCGATTTACGGGGACGTTGAGGGTCTGGTCGATTACAACGGCACGCCTGTGATCGGAGCCAACGTTTCGATACGCAACGGTGCGGACGTCCTAGCGACCACCGAGACCAACGCCACTGGCGAGTACTCGCTGACATCGTTGACCGGTGAGCGAACCATACGGGTGGAGAACGACGGTTTCGTTGTTTACGAATCGCAGATAACCATAATCGAGGCGGACACGGTGGTCAGGAATGTCGCCCTCACCGCCCTGAACAAGTACTCGCTCAACGGCACCGTGGAGACTGCGCAGGGGGGTCTGGAAGGGGTCAACGTGACGGTTGTCCTCGCCAGTGGGGCCCTGCCGCCGACCAGTACGCTGAGTGATTCCGAGGGCCGTTTCCATTTCGATGATCTCATCGAGGGGGTCTACCTCATAAGCGTTAGCCGGGACGCTTTCATACAGTGGATAGTTCCTGAGGAGATCGTTCTCACGAGCAACAAGACACTTTTCAACCCCCTGGCGATGAGGGAGGCCTTCGGCAACGTTGAGGGCAGGGTGTTCAACGGCACCTTCATGATATCCGATGCCGTGGTACGATTGTTGGACAGCAGCGGTGTTGAGGTCGATGTGGTCAACACCGACTCCAGAGGGGAGTATGAATTCGTGGGCATACCTACCGGCACCTACATCCTCAAGGTGGAGAGGAACGATTTCGTCAACACCCAGAGGGAGATAAGGATCAATGCCAGCGACGTGCTGGTTGTGGACTTCGACCTGGAGAGGATAGACCGTTCCTATCTGTTCGGTCAGGACCTTGCCCACTCCCTCATGATCATCGCGATTGTGATATCGTCGGCTTTCCTGGTCGGAACACTGATGATACGAAACCGCATACTCCGCGAGCCCGGTCTGCTTTACATACCTCCGGAAGAGGAGGATTAGGTCAGCGCAGGGACCTTATCGTATCGATCAATGCAAGATGGTTCTCATCCTTGGTCTTGAACGGCACCTCGTACGCTGAGGCCATTATGAACGCGTCGTGGTCGGCCACGTGGGATGCGATGCGACGGACGGTGTCGGCGATTATCTCCGGTGGCCCGTCGTACACCAGCCCCTCGTCGACCCCGGGGCAGAGGCAGACCTTGCCCTTGAGACGCTTGCACATCTCCACGTGATCGGGTACGTTGTCAGCGTTGTAGTGGATGCCGTCCGGTCTCAAAGCGTTGACCTGCTCCTCCACCAAGGGGAGCGCTGTGCAGTTGTGGACTATCACCTTGTGACCCATCCCATGGAGGGCTTCCACGCAGGGCACCGCATAATCCAGGTCGAACTCCCGCATCGATTCCAACGGAGCGTACTCCTGGGAGGCGGTGAAGTCATTTTCAAAGAATATCATGTCCACACCCATCTCGGCAAGCCTCTCGCCATGTATGCGCAGGGACTCCACTATCACCGACAGATAACGGTGGGCCAACTCCTTCTCGAAGAACATGTCCATGAGATAGCCCTCATAGCCACGCAGTTCCCATGCGACCACTCCGGGAGAGACCATGTTGCCCATGACCGCGAACTCCTTCCCGTAACGGGACGCGAGAATCTCCGAGGCCCGCATACGGACGCGGAGGAGCTCGTTGTCCATGGGGTCCACCGGCGTCAGGGACTCGATGTTGGCCGGGTCGGCGAGGAACGGTTTGGTGCCTTGGGGATAACCGTTGCTGCGGGGGAACTCGATCTCCGTTCCCATCGCATGCGCCTCCAGGAGGATGCATCCCCAACCGGCCATGATGTTGTCGTAGCCGTAGGCCTCCCTCACGGCGGCCGTGGCGCGGGCGAACTTCTCCGCGTCATGATAGCATTCCTGCATCTCCAGGCCGATGGCGTTGAACGGGCCTGGACCGGCAGCGAGGTACTGGTACATCGCCGGTATGCGGTCCACATGCTCACGCTCAAGCGCCGACTCTATAGCCTCCCTGCCGTTGCTCATCGCTGACATATTTACGATTGTTTACTATTAAAGATTGTCATTTTCGAGGGCACGGGAACGAAGTGTCAGATGCCGGAGTTCTCCCGCACCCGGCGTTCCACTTCCTCGTAGAGGCTGCGGCCGTGGGCGTCCATGGCCACCACCAAGGGCCCGAAGTCCCTGACTTCCAGGATCCAGACGGACTCAGCCATCCCCAGGTCCTCCCACTCCCTGCCGGTGACGTCCTTTATCCCCTCGGCGAGGGTGACGGCCGCACCGCCGGTGGCCGCAAGGTACACCCCTCCGATCTCCACCAATGCATCATGCGTCTCCTTGGACATCCCGCCCTTGCCGATTATGGCACGGACGCCGAGTTCACGTATCGCCCGGGGGGCGAGCATGTTCATCCTCGCTGAGGTGGTGGGGCCGGCGGCGATCACCTCGAAGCCGTCGCCCTCACCCATGATTGGACCGCAGTGGTAGACGGTGGCGCCGTCCATGAAATCCACCTTCTCGCCGGCGGAGCTCTTCTTCAGAGCCCGCAGGTGGGCCTTGTCGCGGGCGGTGATGATGGTGCCAGTGAGGAAGACGGTGTCGCCGGCGCGTAGGGAGCGGGCGTCGGCCTCGGTCATAGGCGAGACGATACGCTTCATTCGAAGACCCCCTGTGTGTATCTGACGCTGCCGTCGGTGTGCATGCGGGCGGTGGCACGCCGCGCCGCCCAGCAGTTGAGGTTGAC
>PWNH01000137.1 GCA_003557905.1 Methanomassiliicoccaceae archaeon
CGTCTCACAGTCGTTGTCGGTGACAGTGTTCAGGAAGAGGGCGTCAGCGGTTATCGATAGGCCCTTCAGACGGTTGGCGTCGATGGTGCCGCCCCGGACATCGATCGACTGCATCGTCACATCACCGTTCAGGTGGTTGTTGGAGATACCCTCTGTCTCAAGGTACGATGCGGTGACTATATGTATCGCGTCGGCGGAACTGGCCATTGCCATGGTGTTGGCTGAGACGGAACCGAGGAACAGGTCGTCACCGATGATTGTGAGGAACGTCTCCGGTGCACCGCTGACCACTGTGTTGTCCCACACCTCCGTTATGTTCAATGTTTGGGCTTCAAGAAGTATCACGTCGCCGATGGCGGAATGGAAATCGTTAGTGACGATCGATGATATGTTCAGCAGCGCGGTGGCATTGGCATGCAAGTGCCGCAGCGAGTTCTCCTGCACGGCACCTATGAAGATGTCGCCGCCCGAATCGAACACCATGTCCGAGACCAATGTGTTCAAGAGGGCCGTGCCGACGTGCAGGTCACCGCTGGCATTCAATGTCATGTCGGTCATGTGGTTTCCTATGATGACCGAGGCATGCAACGACCCGCCGGTGAGGATCTCCATCGCTCCGCTCATAGTGTTCCATTCGACCGTGCCGATATTCACTTCATTGGCTTGGACCGTGAGGTACGACAGCGCGTTGACGGACATGACATCCATGTCGAGGGACCCGGTCAGGTTCACCGTCACATTGTCCATGGTGTTGAATGTCAGGTTCAGACTGGCTTCCAGGGCGTCTATGGAGAGGTTGGCGATGGAATTGTCATGAAGCAAGCGCATATCCACACTGCCGACAGACACGACCGTGAGGTTGTCGAGGGTGTTGCCCTGGAACAGACGCATGTCGAGTGATTCAACGTCCAGGAGCATGTTCCCGAAGACATTGTCGACGATCGTGTCCAAGTCGGACGCGACGCACGAGATGACCACATCACCATCCATCAGTTCGTTGAAGGAGAAGGAATGGATCGTCACTGTTCCGGTGACGGATAGGTTGACAGCGGTGGTCGATGACATCATGATGCTGTTACCATCCATGGCTTCCATCGTCAACTGCGTGGAATGCACATTCAGTAGAAGACTGGGAGAGGAGGCGTCCAGTGTGTTATCGGAGAATGACGATATCTGAACAGGACCGCTGGAGATGATGTTCACCGCCGCCCCGCCTGCGGTTGTGAGATGATTGCGGTCCAAACCCCCTATTGTCACGGAATCATGTCCGTCCAAGAGGAGCCGTGATAAACGATTGTCATCCGCATTGCCTATCTCAAGATGACCGCAGGCCATGTAAGCATGGCCGCTGAGATTGTTTGATGTCATGGCATCCACCACGATGGTGCCGACGGAAAGGACGGTCAGGTTCCTCAGGGTGTTGCCATCGACTAAATCCATCCGTACATGGGTGGTGCCGTTTATCATCGCATCATGCAGGCTGTTCCCAGACACGGAGGGTAGGTTGAGGGTCGTCCCGGTCAATGTCATTGTGCCGTTGACGTTGTTGCGGTCCACAGTGACGGTGGCGTTGGCGGCGGAAATGTGGATGCCGCCTTCGAACACGTTGTTCGTGATAGTGGCCTCCAGTGACAAGGCGCTCTCTATGCGGACCGCCTCCGATGTGCTCAGAACGTCCATCACATTCCCGTCCACGGAACGGATGAGGGCATCATCGGCAAGAACGAGGAGGAGATGCTGCGGAGAGCCTGAGACAAGGGTGTTGGAATCGATGGCGTTGATTATCGCATCAGGGGCGATGACCGCGAAGACCCGATGGTTGCAATCGGCGATGGTGTTGTGTGATATGCTCTGCACCGTCACTCTATCGGCTGTGATCAGAAGGGCGTCTCCAGCGGGGTCGATTCCGTTGTGTGAGAAGCTGCCGAGGGTCAGCGTCACGGCGGTTATCTCCGTGGAGCCGATGGAGTTGGCCTCCATAGCGTTGATGGTGCAATCGGAAGCGGCGGCGACGCTGACACCACCGGCGAAGACGTTGCCGTTCACAACGGTCAAGTGAACGTCGCCTGCGGATGCCACCTGCATATGCGAGGCGTTGTTGCCGCTGATGGAGTCAACACTCACATCGGATGCGTTGAGGGATATCCCGCCGATGAGGACGTTGTCATCTATGGAGCTCAGCAGCAAACCGTTGCTGACATCCACTGTGATGCTGCCTTGCATCAGGTTGCCGCTTATGTTCCCGTGCATAAGGGATTGGGCGGTGACCGATACATCCTCAGCATCACCTTCGTTGGCGAGTATGTCCAGACTGTCTATGGACGAGTCGCTGTGGACGAGGATCGCAAAACCGGGGACCCCGGTCATGATGTTGTCGGAGATGACGATGGATGAAATTGTGCCGGTGGCACTTACGTTTATTCCGCTGCCGCAGTCGCTGAGGTCGTTACTCAGTAAACTGAGGTCGGATATGCTCTGCGTATGGATCTCGATACCGAGGATCGAACCGGACATGTCGTTGCCTTCGATCAGAGTGTTGTTGAGGAACGGTATGTCCAGGCGGATCGGCAGGGAGGCTGCGGCGGAGAAGTCGTTCTCCATCACAAGCAATGATTCCGAGCTGTCGGCAATGATCCACAGAGGATGTCCCGCCGCGGTGACGGAATTGTTGCGGACCAGGGTGTCGCTGACTCTTCCGGCATCCAACCTTATACCATGCATGTCGGCGCCTATCGCGTTGTCGCGTATCGTTATCGAGGTCGCATCTCCGACTGCGTTGATGACCACGGCGGTGCGGTAGGAGCCGGTCATATCGTTGCCGATCACGTCAAGGGTGTCTACGTTGCCATCGATGCGCAGCGCCTCCCCGCCGTTGGACAGATTGTTGTCGATGATGCGTATTTGGATGATTTGATCCCCGTGCAGCATGAGAGGACGCGCTGAACCCTGGCATAGGTTCTCCTCTATCACACCATGCGCTATGATGGGCGCATCGATCGGTATCGGATGCCTGCCGATGGAGGTGATGTCGTTGCCGCTGATGAGGAAGTCCTGAACCTTCGTCTCATCAGATATCTTCAGGCCGTCCTGGGCGGCGAACCTGCAGTCGTTGTCCTTCAGGGTCAGGTTGCCCATGCCCAGTTGGGATATCGAACTGAAGGCGTTGGCGTTAACGTTGCGGAGGTCATTGCCGGATACCGTCACGTGGTTCATCGATTCAGCGATGAGGTTGATGCCGTTACCGGCAGCGTTCCTGACGTCGTTGCCCCCGATGAGCAGTTGCTGCAGGGAACCGGGTGATGTCATGACCACCCTGACTCCATCGCCCATGGCATCGGTCAATGAGTTGTCGGTCACGGACAGATTGCGTATCATCGCCGCCTCAACGTCCACGCCGTGGGAGCCGCTGCCGTCCATCATGTTGTTGTGTATGGTCAGGCCGTCGATGGTCTGTATCGACAGGGACACAGGCGTTCCCCTAGCGTTGGGACAATTGTTGTTCGATACCTTGGTGTCGTAAGCTGCCACAGCGGCGATGATGATGGGGTCCAGGCCGACATCGGTCATCACATTGCCGTCGATGAGGATGTCCCTTAGACGATCGGCCGTGAGGATGATGCCGTTGCCGGCGGCGTCGCTGCAGTCGTTCCCCTCGATGACGACGTTGGTAGCATCATGGACGACGCTGATGTTGATGGCGTCCTGTGCCGAACCGTGCAGAAGGTTGCTGGATATCACGACATCCAGCATGCTGTCCACGTCCACCTGTACACCGTGGCCGCCGCTGTCGTTGAAGATGTTGTCCCTGATGACCAAGCCGTTGACGGCTTCGCATTCCAACAGCAACGGTATGCGGGGGGAGTTCGGAGCGATGTTCTCGGAAACGCTGGCATCCGTCAAGGAGTCACAGCGTAGGACCATCTGCTCCGCAAGGTTTCCGATTAGGGTGTTGCCCTCTATCGAAACATCGGACAGGGACATCGGCGTTTCTATCAATATGCCATGGAGGTCGAGACCGCTGGCGTTGTTGTCTGCGACCAGTATCCCGGTGATGGTGTTCGGGGATGTGACCTGGATCGGCACCCGCATGCTCCCTCCCAGTTCATTTCCGGAGATGACGATGTCCCGCACGAGGGTGCCGTTCATCTCCACACCGTGGTCCGGAGACCGGGGGGCCATGTTGTCGCTCACGGTGATGCGGTCCAGATGGTCGGTGTCCAACAGCAGAGGGCGGTTCTGTAGGTGGTGCATATTGTTGGCATGCACCGTGACGTTGGTCATCGTGCCTGCCCGTAACATGATGGGATAACCGGTGGCGTTGCAGTGGTTGTGATCGATGAGGACGTCCTCCAGAGCGGTGGCTGCAGTGACGCTGATGGAGTCGCTGCCGCTGCGGTTCAATGAATTGTGCCCTATCTCCAGGATGTTTATGTGAGAGTCGGAGATTACGATCACACCGTATCCGGAGGAGTCATCGATGATGTTGTGGTTCACCCTCAGGTCGTCAACGATGTCGAACACCAGCCTCAGCCCGTCGCCGCCTGAATCGTTCAAGTGGTTGGCGGAGACGGAGAGTCCGCGAACCTCTGCGGCGTGTATCGAGAGGCCGTTGTCCGATGCCGACGGGCATTGGTTGCCGTCCACCTGCACATCGTGGAGATAGGGCGAGTGGATGGTGAGAGGCTCGTCCACCAGCAGCTGAAGCAGATTGTCATTGAATGTGGAATCGCTCAGGCCGTTGACATCGACCCATATGCCACGGCCGTTGTCGCGTCGGAGGTCGTTCCCGTCCACATGCAATCCGCGGGCGGACTGTGTTGAGTTCAGCTCTATCAGCGTGCCGGGGGTGGAGCGGAGGTCGTTGTAGGAGACGGTGACGTTCAGGAAGATGCGTTCCCGCAGCAAGATCCCCTCGCCGCTGTCCCTCAGGTCGTTGCCGGAGATGCTGACATCCTCCAGGTATGCGGCGGGAACCGTGATTGGACGCAATGGATGACCGCTGGCCGTGTTGTCGTCGATGTTGAAGAAAGAAAGCTCCGACGACAGGACCTGTATCTGCAGTCCGGAGGATCTCAGTACGGTGTTGGACGAGACGGAACCGCCCTCAATGTGGGAGTTGCTCCGCAGATATATGCCGTCGCCGCCACTGTCTGACACATCATTCCCGTCGATGAAGATGTGGCTCATACCATCGAGGGAGTCGGTGACGTTGATACCGTCCCCGGTGGCGTTGTGTGCCAGATTGTCGAGTATGTAGAGATGCGTAAGGTTTCCATGCAAACGGAACGCCTGTGTCGAGGAGTTCTGCAGTTGGTTGCCCTGAACAGTGGTGTTGTCGTAGTTCGATGACGAGGATATGAGGTTGATGGGCATCATGGGCGCATCGCTGAGGATGTTGCCGATGAAGCGGTTGTGGGAGTAGTTCCCGCCCTCAATCCGTATCATGTCATAGACGGAGGAGCGGAGGTCGTTGCCGGAGATGCGGTTATAGGTGACGTTGTACTGTGAAGTGGTGCTGATGTTCAGCCCCGACCCGCCGTTGAATCGGCAGTCGTTGGCCTCGATGACGTTGGAGGAGACATGATTGTTGTCCGACTCCATACGTATGGCGTCGAGGGCCGCGAAACGGCAGTCGTTATCGATTATCTGGTGTCCATACGGTCTGCCGGAGATCAGGATGGCGTGCTCCCCCGCGTCCCGGCAGTCGTTCCCCCTCATCATCTGACTGCTGGAACGGTCGGCGTGTATGCCGAGGAGATTCCCGCTGGCGTTGTTGTCCTGTATGAGGTTGCTGGACCCGCCCTGCACGTATATCCCGATGCCGATGCTGTTGTTCGTCTGGGAGCAGTTGTTGTCCCGGACGATGTTGTAATACGCATTGTTCAAGTATATGCCGTAGGGGTTCTCACGGCAGTCGTTCTCGGAGATGTTGTTCCTTTCCGACCAGTGGGCGATCTCTATCCCATAGGTGTTGTTGCGGCAATCGTTCGCGGTTATTGTGTTGCCGTGGGCCCCGCCGGTGAGCAGTATGCCCTTGTCGTTGAATCGGCAATCGTTGTCCCTTATCGTCGTATCGGTGGCGGTGTTGTAGAGGTAAATACCGATGGTGTCATGCTCCGCGGAGGTGGTGACTATGTTCCCGTCCACGGTGCCGCCGTTCACCCTTTCCAATGCCAGGCCGAAGCGTTGATGGTCACGACCGTCGTTGCCGCTGACGTTCACACCGCGTGACTCGGTGAGCTCCCATCCAGCCTTGATGGCCCAGCGGCCTGCGTTGCGACAATCGTTGTCGGTTATTGTGAGGTTGTAACCCTGCTCCACCGTCACCGCTCCACGGTGGCTGTGGCGGAGGTCGTTGGCGGTTATGGTGAGGTTGTGGGAGATCGAATCGGACCGGATGCCGTGCATCTGACCGATGATGACGCAATCACGGACGATGATGTTCTTGGTGTCCTTCAAGAAAAGACCGGAACCCGCAGGGTCACCGTTCACGGTCTTGGTGTTGAACAGGGACAGGTTGCTGAACACGATGTGTTTCGAGGTGTGCTCCACCTTCACCGCATAATCCGCGCCCTGGGCATCGAAGCCTATGTTGTCGAATATGTAGGGGTCGTCATAAGATCCGTTGCCCGGCAGACCCATATGCTGGACCAGGCTGCTGAGGCTGTCGTCGTTGCTTGCTGAGACCGCCCCCAGGGGGAGGCCTTGTACGCCGACATGGAAACTCACATTGGCCTCCATGCTGTTCCCGGCGAGGTCGTTCACCGTGATGTTCAGAACGGCGTGACCGGCGGGAAGACCGCTGATTCGCAGGGATGTGCCGCTGACCCCGGCATATTCCCGCTTGACCCCGTCCACTGTAACGGTGAGGTCGCTGTGATACGGTGAATCGTTCACCACATCCCATAGGACCATGACCGAGGTGGTGCCGAACCTCATGTCTGGAAGAGGGGCGATGATCGTCAGCTCCGGTAGCTCGTCGTCAACGTAGAAGGACAGCGACCGTTCATCGATGCCGTTGGCGTTGCTGCCCTGGAGTACGATCGTATGGCGGCCGTTGTCCAGGCCCAGGAGTTCTACGCCATCGGCGGGTGCCGGCTGCCACGGGCCGCCGTCGAGGCTGTAGTTGAGATGGTCGTAGTTGTAGGCGGTCCAATTCACGGTGACATCGCTGGTGTTCAGGTAGGAGTTGTGCTCAGGTGATATGAAGCGAATGACGGGCATGCCGGTGTCAACGGTGAAGACGACGGTCTCCGTGTCGGCGTTTCCGGCGACATCGACGGCGCGGACGGTTATGCTGTAGTTCCCATCATGGGGGACGTCCAAGGTGATGTTCCCTGTAAGGGAGACCCATCCACCGTCATCGATACGGTACATCGTACGGGAGGGATTCTCCTCCTCCACGGTGTAATTCAAAGGGAACGAACGGCTGTCCACGACCTGACCGTCGAAGGGATGGGTTATTTCGACTACCGGAGGGGTGCTGTCGATCAGGATCAATGCGCTCTCCGTGTCATAAGAGCCGTGGATGTTCATTGCGACCAGTGTGATCGTCCTCCATCCATCGGCCAGACCGGGGATGGTGTGCGGTGAGCTTATCGCACTCTGCACCAAGAGGCCGTCGACGTAGAGGTCGACCTGGTACGGATGGTTGTCGGATGCGGTGAAGGTCACGGTCACATCACCGGATACCACATCCCCATCGGAGGGGGAGTGCATCTTGAGATAAGGCGGCAGAGGCTGAGCTGAAAGCAACGGTGCCGCCATTGAGACCAGGAGGAGGCAGGCGACGATGACCAGCAGGGGACGCGGCAAAGAGGGCATCGTCCACCTCAGTAGAGGTCCTCCCCCATCTTCACGTAGTGGGACGCCAAATTGATGGCGGCGAGTCGGGCGCTCTTCTCCCTCAACTCCATCTCATACTCCTGCCATCCCACCAGTCCATCGGCGTAGGCGGCCTCAAGTTCCTTTATCTCCTCCGCGATGAGAAGACCGTTCTGCAGGGATATGGTGGATTCCAGGGTGCGGGGCATGTCGGTGATCCCCTCGTACGCCGCCTCCTTCTTGGGAGTACGGCGGGCATAGGGGGATGTGTAATCCTCGGCCACAGGCCTCTTGACCTTCACCTCCCTCCCCTTGGGAGGGGTCAGGAGCATGTACAGCAGCAACAGGGACAGCAGAACGACGGTCCAGCCGGTCACGGCCTCCCATCCCTGCAGGGACATGAGGTAATCGATGAGGGCGACCACGTTATGTCCGATGAAGTCCAGGATACCCACCAGGAACTGGCCTATGGCATCAAAACCGGCGACCAGGGCATGATAGAGCATCTCGATGGCGTCTATTATGGCGTTACCGAGGCCGACAAGCGCATCTCCCAGTGTACGGAGGGCATCGGTTATCGCAGCGATGAGTTCGTCCCAGAACCCGCCCGCCGTCTCAGTTATCGCATCCCACTGCTCCACGATCATGTCCCATGTGGCTCCCAGCACCTCACCGATATGGCCGAGGAACAGGGAGATCTTCTCCCATGTGCCTGGTTCGGGCGGCAGCCCTGTGACGTTGACCTCGGAACCCGGCCCCTCCCCAACGGGATTGACCGCGGTCACATAATACAGATAGTAATTGTCCCAAGTGACGCTGCCATCGGTGTAGCTGTTGCCGGAGACGGTGGCGATGACCTCGAAGTCGGTGTCATTGCTGCGGCGGTAGATGTTGTAGTCCAGTCCGGCGGGGTAACCGCCGTCGTCGCTGGGGGGGTCCCATTCCAGGGTTATGGACACACCATCCCATCCGACGATGTGTGACGACGTCAGGTTCTGCGGGGCCCCGGGCAGGGTTATCTCCTTCACGCTGAATGTCACCGGTACGGTGACGGTGTTGCCGGCCAGGTCGACGACGTTTATCCTCCACAGGTATGTGGCCGGATGGTCCAGATGTGATGATGGTTCGAAACGGTACTCGTTGCCGCTCCACACTGACTCGCCTTCGACCATGTTGGCTCCGGAATCGGTGAGGGTCATTGTGGTCAGGTCCTTGTCTATGAGCATGGTGAGTGCGAAAGTCGCTCTCAGCGGCTGGTCGAACAGGAACTCGTCCTCACCGTATGATGGGTTCGTCTCCATTGGCGGCTGTGCATGGACGAGGGTTATGAACGAGATGGCGCGGTTGAGTACCGAGCCGGTCTCCACCGCGGTAGCGCGAACCTGTATGGTGTGCGGCCCTTGGTCCAGGCTCAACTGCTTCGTGTTGAGGGCGCCATTGGAAACGAACTCGCCCCCATCCACGGAGTATTCGTAGGTGTATGAGTAGCCGCGCTTGTCCCAGACGTTCCAACTGAATGTGTCGGGACTCTTGGAGTAGCCGCTGTTATGGGGGTTGATGAAATCCAACACCGCCTGCTGGGTGGCGACCACCCTTCCCGATGAGGTGTAACTGACATGACCGGCGCGGTCCTCGGCGCGTATCTCGACGTCGTAGTACCCGTCGCCGAGACCTTCGAACGTGTACTCGTTCAGACCGGTGACATCGGTCCAGGCGCCGCGGTTCATACGTATCTTCAACGATTCCACACCGCTCCCGTCCTCGGTGACGGTCCAGGCGACATCCAGGTTTTCGTCGGAGTAGGGATGGTCAGGGGCCTCATTGAAGGTGATGGCCGGGGCGATGCTGTCCACGATGATGTTGGCAACCCGTTGCACGTAGTTCCCCGCCTCATCGTAGGCGCGTAGAGTGATTCGGTGGCCGCCCTCGGAGAGGGGCATCGTGAGGTGGGAAGTCGCCGTGGGGTCGTCTATGGTTATCGTGGTGGAGCTGTCGATCCGCAGCGTGAAGTGACTCAGTCCGGATGCGGGTTCAGGGTCGGCCGACGTCCATCCGATGAGGATGCGGTTGTCGGTGAATATCTGCCCTTCAGCCACACCGACGAAGGACAGGGACGGCGCGATGGTGTCCACGAACACCTCCTTGACCGCGGTGACGATGTTACCGTCGAAACCGACGGCGCGGACACTGATGGTGTGGACGCCCTCGGACAGGGACGGCGTGGTGTACCGGGTGACCTTGCTCACATTCTGCCAGTCACCACTGTCGATCCTCACCAGGTAATGGGAGACGTTATCGGAGTCGGCCGATGTCCAGCGGACTGTGATGCGGTTACTGTCCACATAGTAATCGGTGGGGGATGTGATGGTCACCGACACGTCGGCGACGGCGTAGACGACGCTCAGCGTGTAGATCTCGGCATTGCCTGCCTCGGTGAAGGCCACCATGCTCAGGTTATGGGGGCCGGAGGAAAGGCCCAAGGAGCCGAAGTTGAACGTGGGGGTACTGACTACGAATGCATCCTCATCGATGCTTAGGGCGTAAAAGCTCAGAGGAAGGACCGATGTGGCGGTGAAATCCAATGATGTCGAGGGCATCACATCCCCACCCTGCAATGCGTCCAGGGCAGCGGTGTCGAACTCCGGTACTGGCAGAGGGTCCGCAGTGAGCGGGGAATTATCGGTGGCACCGCTGAGATCGTAGCTGACACCATCGTGCCGGAACCAGAAGTTGCCGTCCCAGTCATTGGCTCCGACGTTCGCTGCCTGCGGGTCGTTCACGGTGAATTGCGGATAGGAGCCGTTGTTGAGATAGAACGAGTTGTCAGTTACCGTGACCCCTGTGCCCTGCACCGACACTCCCAGGCCGCTGCAGCGGGAGATCGTGTTGTTGCGCAGTTCGGAGGAACTGTCACCCGTAAGGACGATGCCTTGGCCGTTGCCGCTCACCAGGCGGTTGCCGGTGACCATGCATGACGTTGAATCGGTGACGACGATGGCGACGGCGTTATTGCTGAACGTGTTGTTGGCGACCGTCACCGCAGTGGATTCGGTTATGTTGATGCCGCTCTGCTTGTTGGACAGGGAGTTGGATTCCAGTGACACGTTCGTTACGTTATGGAGGCGGATGCCGTCCTGACCACCGACCGATTGACGGATGGTGTTGTCCCTTATGATGAGGTCCTTGGTGGTGTTCCCGACGTAGATGACATCGGCACCGCTGCCCCGGACGGTGTAGCCCTCTATGATGTATGGTGATGCGGCGCTGCCGTCACCCGGCCATCCCTCGTTGGCGACTATGGCTTCCAATGTGACGTCATCGTCTATCCTTATTGGATCACGGGGCGGTTCCTCATAACCCCCCAGGCGCATGGTGGGGTCACCGAGGAGGTTCAACTCCGTGTACACCCACAGAATGTAATCGTTATCGAGTTGTGACACCAGTGTCTCCTTGGAGCGGTGGTGGACGTCACCGAGGAGGAGAGTGTCATCGAACAGTTTGTCCATGAAGGCCTTGTCGAACTTGTTGGATGGCCCCTGCTCTTCGTTGGGATGTTCCTGGTAGATACCATAACGGGAGTTCAGGACCATTGCCACCGCGTTGTCCTCATCGGCGAGCATGGCCACCGCCACGTTGTCATCCATGTCGAACGCACCCACGAGACAGGCCTGACTGTACCATATGTTGGGCATCGGCGAGGTTATGAGGTCGGCGTTGGTGTCAGTGATGTAGGCAAGGTCATTCACGTTGCCATGGCCCATGTGGTTGATGATGTGTGCCCCGTCCTCGACGGCGGCACGGACTTGTGTGAACGAAAGGGTGCCCTCATCCCGCTCATAGAGCTTGGTGAGGTTGTAAGAGGATGGGATGTAAGGCTCGATGGTGTCCTTGACATCGCCTCCATACGTCAACGCATCAAGCCTCTCGCCTATGAACAGGACCTCGTTCAAGTAGGAAGGCTCAGAGCGGTTCTCGTACGAGAGCAGTTTTTCCACCCACGCCTCCGCATCAACGGCGGCGCTCAACGGGACCCTGCCCACCGACACGTCGGCGTAGGGGTATATCGTCGTCGTCCAGTCGACGGCATAGTTGAATGATGCGTAGTAGTGGTCGGATGCCAGATCCATGGTGGTCGGGGACCCGCCAGAAAAGGTGACGGTCTGCGTGACGTACCAGGCGGGTATGGCGTCCGCATCCCCGGCCAGCAGCACGTAGGATATCCCGCTGACGTTGTACTCGTTGTTGATGAACGACTTTAGGGCGGGGGCGCTGAGAGGGGAGCCGTCAAGGGCAGTGGTGGTGTTCACCACCCGGACATCGAAACCGACCGCCTGCTTCCAATCGGCGATGCGGTCGAACTCGTCCTCGAGCATCGGGCAGGTGAGTATCAGGAGGTCATAGGGCGTCGAAAGGGGCTGGGGGTCTGTCTCCACCTCTTCAACCGCATAAGTGATTATGACGGTGATCTCGGCCACATACCACATCTCCTTCGTCGCTGGGTCGAAGGACAGGGGCGATAGTGAGAGGAGGAGTACGTTCTCTCCGCGTCGGTCGTAGAGGCCGTTGTTGTTGACGTGAGATGTCCTGGAATCGCCGCTGCCCGCCGGACCCTGTCCGAGGACGGAGCTCACGGTCTGCATCGGCAGGTCGACGACGCCCAGCGGGACCTTTGCAGACAACAGGTAATCGACACGGAGGTCGCTTACAGCACCATCCTCGATCACGAGCTCCAGCTCTTCAACGGGGAGCAGGTAGGGCACATCGTCCATCATGCGCTGGTCAAGACCCGGGACCTCGGCCCGCAACGGGTCGCCGCCTATCATCGGCAACCCATAGGACCTTTCGATCACCATGGTGACACGGTCATCGGTGGCCTCCGCCGGTGAAGGGGGGATGATCACCATCAGCAAGGCCAGGGCCAGTATGATGCAGACCACCCGCGCCATCCGTCTTTCACCCATAGGACCACCTCATACCAGGATCACCCCTATGAACGCATCTACCACATAGGTGCAGGCGACACCGATGATTATCATGCCGCTGAAATGGAATGAGCCGCTGAACCAATGGCCCCCCTTCATGGTGCTCAGTGTGAGTGACGACACCGCGGCATGTATCGCCAGTATCACCAGTACCACCAATGAGAGCACTTCTAGGTCGTAGCTGGGGTTTATTATCCCGCCCATGAATGCGGCCGCGGCCCCCTCGCCGATACCATGGTACATCGACTCCAGGACCAGGCCGATGTGCTTGATGACCGCGTACATTATCCACATCGTGCCCGCCAATGCGACCATCGTCCCGTAGGCCACGCCGGTCATGGAGGACACGAAGACGTCACGCTTCTTCCTCAGGGCGAGGAACTTGTTCATGTTCTTGGATATGAAATAGGATGTCTTCTCCGGACTGGAGCCATGGCCGGTTGTGTCTATGTACATCCGGGTGAACTTGTCTATGAAGTTGCTCTCCGTCTCGGCGATGAAATGGTCCCAGGCGAGATCGGGGTCGATGGTTGTGTCCAGGCGCTTGGAGAGGTTCTCTATCGCCGTGGAAAGGTATCCGAACTTGTGCATGCTTATCTGCCGGACCGAGGCCGGCAGACTTGCCGAACTGGCCTCCATCGACCTGCCCAGAGCGCGTATGAATGAGCCGTAGATGTTGTCACGGTTGCTTATCCTCGATTCCTCGCGGAATATCAGTATGCCCGATATCAGCAAAGGACTGCTCACCAGGGGCAGCGCTATCCTCAGCTCAACGCCCTCGACCCAGACATAGCCTATCAGCAAAGCTATGGCCAGTATGTTGAACCCTATCAGATATACCAGCAGCATATCGGTGGATGTCATCATCCCCTTGGACATCTTTACCGACCACGGGTACCATAGGCGGTCGATGTGCATCACGAATATCGCCAAGAGGAGGAATATCACCTCCAGGACGAAGAACGTGAACGCTATCCCCAGCAGCATCATCTCATTGACGCCGCCGCCCACCAACGGTATGATGGCCACGAAGACCACCAGGAAGACCATGGCCACTATCAGCGCCACGTATATCTCCTTGACGAACTCCATGTTCTTCAACGTGGCCTCGCCGTTGATGAGGAACTCGTCCATTATGATCTCCTGTTCGTAATTGAAGAAGTTGCCCATCTCGTCACCGACATCGATGGCATGCGCCAGACGGATGAAGAAATCACGCTCCATGTCGTTGCGGATGTTCTCGGCACGGAACCTCGCCGCCTCGGAGACCGTCATCCCGTAGTTCACTATGAGGTTCCGTATCTCGGCGCAGTCCTCGGCGATGATGCCGTAGTCGCGCATGGCGGCCACATACCCCAACACCTTCTCCAATGGGAGGCCGGATGTGACCATTGATGCCATGTGGGTCACGAAGAGGGGCATGGTCTGGTTGACGCGCTTCCGTTCCAGACCGACCTGCAGGAATGGGATTATGGATATCAGGAATACCAGCATACCGGGCGAGAGCAGAATGAGGTAGAGGTTGAGACCGGCCGGACCCAGGTCTACACTGTACAGGATGATGGTCGGCACCACCGTCCCTATCAGCATGGTGAGTGCCACCACGTAGACCAGGTACCTCCCTGGTTCGTTCTTTATGGTCTCATACATCCTCTCCAGCATGTCTATCACCTAGATGAAGAACGGCAGGTTCTCCACACCTCCCTCGAAGTATCTGACCAGCGCGGCATTGACGGCGCGATGGTCGGTTATGTCGTTGTCGGCCATCTTCTTGATGATGGCCTCCCTCTTGTCCAGCTCGTCGTATATCTTGCGCTTGTCCAGGAAGCCGTGCTCGGCGGCCACCTTCTCCTCCAGTATGTAGGAGTTCTGGAAACCGCGGAACTGATGGGTGTCCGTGATGGGGTCCCATTTGAACACGTTCTTGGTCAACACGCCGCCCTCCTCCTTGGAGTAACCGACGAACTCCTCTACGCTGGTGACACGGCGGAGTATCTTCCCGTCGACGTTCACGGCTGACTGGAACATCAGGACGTTCACGTTGTCGATGAAGGTCATCGGCACATTGATCGGGTCACCGGTGAAACGTTGGATGAACTTGGTGGCATTGGCGGCGTGGAAGGTCGAGAGGACGGGTATGCCGGTCTGCATCGCCTGGAAGGCCACCCTCCCCTCCTCGCCCCTTATCTCACCGATGATGAGATAATCAGGACGGGAACGGAGGGCTGCCCGCATGAGGTCGAACATCGTGACCTGGTACTCCTTCGGTCCCGACTCACGGCTGACGAGTCGTTGCCAAGTGGCGTGCGGAGGCTTCACCTCCGGGGTGTCCTCGGCGGAGAATATCTTGTTGCGATGGTCTATGAGTGAGAGGATGGCGTTCAGCGAGGTGGTCTTGCCGGAGGCGGTCTCACCGGAGAAGATCATGTTCATCTTGTTCTCCAGACAGAGCCATATGTATGCGGCCAGCTTGGCGCTCATCGTGCCCCACTTCACGAGTTGCACACAGGATATCGGTTCGGCGGCGAACTTCCGTATGGTGAATGATGAGCCTTTGCGGCTGATGTCCTCTGAATATACGATGTTGATACGTGAGCCGTCGGGCATGGCACCGTCCACTATCGGCCTGGTGGGGGTGACCGGTCTGCCAATGCGTTCGCTCAGAGCGATCAGGAAGCTGTTCAGATGGGCGTCGTCCGTGAACTTTATGTTGCTCTCCAGACCGTACTGGAAGGCCTTGTGGATAAGATGGATGTTCTCAATTCCGATGGCATGCACATCCTCGATGTAAGGGTCGCGCATGATGGTGTTTATCGGCCCGTATCCATTGATGTCACGGTGGATGTAGTAACGGTACAGGGCCCGGTCCTCCTCCGGGACCGCTATGGTGTATGATTTGCGTATACGGTCCACGAAGCCGCTGTCCCTGGTCCTCACCACCTCATTGAATAGGGTCTCGATGAGCTCCTTGCGTTCCTCGTCGGTCTTGATCGCCTTCTCCTTGGACGCACGCACCAACATGGCGGCGCGTATCCTGTCAAGGATCGCCCTCTTATCCCCCACGATGGGCCATTCGACCGAGATGTATTGATTCAACGCGGGATAGACGTGTATGTAGGCATCTCCGAGTTCGTCGCCGACGGAATAAATCATATTGGCGGCCATCGGGTCGTAGAGCGCGGATTTCCGTATCTCATTGAGCTCCTTGACACTGAGTGATTCGTAATACATCGGAGGAGGGCCCATACCGACCGGCATCTCATCCAGATATGCTTTGAGGAGAGGACTCTCATCAGCGACAGCGAACACGCTCTTCCTCATCCTGAAACCTCCGTTATCTCGATTATGAGGCCGACATCGGGTTCGACACGGAACTCCACCATCTTGTCGACCTTGCCGCGTGCCTTGAGGTAGCGACGCACCTTGATGATGTGCCTTATACCGTAGGATGAGCTCTTGAGTTCTAGCTCGAAGTAAACGTCACAGGTCTGGCGCAGACGTTCTATCCCCGGCTGGTTCTTGAGCACGGTCATGATGAGGACCTTCCCGCCATGGACCATCTTCTTCATATGCTCCAGGAAACGGTCCATATCACCGTCCCCATTGCTGGAATGGAGCATCTCCCCGAAGCAGTCGATTATCGTAACATCGGTGGAATAGAGGTTCTGATTCTCGATCAGAGTCTTGAGGTAGCCCTCCTTGGGCATGGTGTCGCCAATTATCGGTAGAACCGGCATGAACCGGAGCGATGTGCTGATGAGATGGGGGCCGATGTTGTACCTCATGGAGTACATCTGGTCGAGGAAGTCCTTGAGGGTCAGCTCGGTGGATATGTAGGTCACGCTGTATCCGTTCTCAAGAAGGCCATATGCCAATCTCTGGGATACGACGCTCCTGCCCGAACCCTCTTCGCCTTCGATGAGCACTGTGGAGGCCTTTGGCACTCCCAGGCCTATCTTCTTGGCGAACTCGTCGCGGGGGAGATGGACGATCATCAGTTCGCTGCTGTGGACCTCTTTCCTCTCCGCCATCATATCACAACCTGAACCTCATGCTGTCATCCGCCCTGTCGCCGTGACGCACCATGACCGTATGGTCACCTGAGGTCAGCGAATATTCGACCCTCAGCTCCACCAAGTCTCCATGGAAGTGCGGGCCTGATTGTTGCGGTACGATGTTGTCGTTCGGTACCAGGCGTCCGTCTATGATCACTATCCAACCATCATTGTCCAATGGGCGATCCCCGGTGTTGAGGACGTACAGGGAAAGGTTTCCCCCCACGTAGGGCACTATGGCAGGGTCGTTGACGATCTTGATGTCCGAGCCCATCCTCTCCGAGAGGCTGTCGGAGTTGTCACTGAGGTCCTCGGCCAAGGTGAAGGCTATCCCTATCATCGCCGCCCCGACGGCGGTCGCCGCGATTATGGCCGCCACCATGAATATCACATGGCTTGCGGAAACGGATGCTCCCATCAGCTGCCTCCGTAGACGAGCAGGTCGGTGACGCCATTGGCGGTGACCGCCCAAATGCGGTATGATTCATCCACATCGAACTCCAGCCCTATCGTCAGTACGATGACCTCTCCCGGGAGCCAGAGGCTGTAGCCGTCCACTCCGAGGAACGAGTAGCTGTAAGGTCGGAAGTAACCGTTGACCATGAGCCTCATGTTATCCAGGTCGATCGGGGTCGAACCGGTGTTGGTCATCGTTATGTTGCTGTACTGGAAAACAGCGCCATCGTAAACCGATATGGCGGTGTTTATCTCCAGGTCGGTCATGAGGATCTCGTTCAGCCGGTCGGCCATCGAGGACTGGGCCTCGATGTGCGATGATTGCGCGGAATCCTGGGCACTGTATACCACACCGAATGATATCAGAGCTGCCACCAGGAGTATCGCGGTCGCGGCCGAGACGCTCACCCCCATGACTCACCTCCAGTTTACGAATTCCTGGTACCAGTAGTCCAGTTTCTCTAGCTCGGCCTCTGGAGGGTCTTTGCCCATGACCTTCTGCACGACGATCTTCTCCAGATAGTGCTCGGTAATCCTTATCGCCGTCAACAGGCGGTTATGGTCCTGATTGGTGAAACTGACCTTGTTCATCTTTCCCGAGGGTCGTCGGCCATCATCCTCTCCACGGAGCTCATCCATGGACTCCTGCAGGCCTTCACGCTTGGGCATGAAACGATGCATCTCCAGGACGTTCTTGAATTCCAGATACCAGGACTGGAGGTTCTCATAGGCCTCCTTGTCCGGCTCCTCGTCGGACATCCTCTTCTTGAATATATGCTCCATGTGGTTCTCGATCTTCCTGACTGTCTGGAACAATGACGAGAACATGAGCATCTCCGAGGCCCCCAGCCTTTTTCCGTCCTCGAGGAGGTCCTCCTCCTCGGATGCGCGTGCTTGCGCAGTCTGGATGTCGCTGTAACCGCCGTAATCGCCACCGCCGGTCACGAAGGGGTTGTTGGTCTTTGCTATTACCTCGTAGATGAGAAGGAGGTTCTTCATGTTGTCCTTCAACTCAGACAGGTTCCCGCGGACCATGCTCAGCTCCTCGCCGAAGCCCTTGTTGTTCATCTCGATGGTCTTAAGTTTGTTCTGAACGTCATAGAATGAGGCGGACAGTTCCTTGATCCGCTTGTCCTCCTCCATCGATTTCCGCAGGTCCTTGGCGCTGGTGGACTGTGTTGCGAATGCCGGTTGGACTCCGCTCTTCTTCTCCTTACCGCCCTTGTCCTTCTCCTTCTTGGACTTCTTCCTGCGGGAATCGTCCTCCTCGCCGGTCTTGGCGGCCATCGAAGTGCTCAGTATCCCCCTTAGTATGTCAGACATTTGTGGAACCTCCTCATAACAGCACGGGCACCCGGTACTCAGCCCTGGTCTCCAGCCCGTTCTGGGGTATCAATCGGATGGTGATCTTGTCACCCTGGTTGTCGTTCAGTATATCGGCGATTACGGCAGCGGTGATCACGAACTGCACGGTGTGCGTCCTTTGGATGTATTGACCTTCGAAACCGCTGGGACGGTGCCACACCATCTCATAGGTGGAACGGAACACGTCCTCATCCTCCTCTATCTCGTCCTCAAGGGCCTCATTGAAGAAGAAATATCGGTCATTTATAACAACCACCAAACCATGCGAATCCAC
>PWNH01000040.1 GCA_003557905.1 Methanomassiliicoccaceae archaeon
CTCCCCGCTCCCCGATCCCTGCCGTCTGCAGCTCTGCAGCTCTGTAGCTCCGCAGCTCCGCTCTCTCCCGACCGCCTAAAGGCGGGACTCCAACAACTAACAACTGACAACCCCTGCCGCCCTCTGCCGTCCGCCCTCCGCCGTCTGCAGCTCTCTCCGAGCCGTAGGTCTCGTCAGGTGCTTTCGATTCTTCAACTCGTCTCTACGAGCCGGAGGCTGAACAACTGAACTCCTGAACGCCTCCGTCTTCGCGCCCTTCGCGTCCTTCGCGGTGAAAAAACCTACCGCCCGCTCGCTCCGCCCGACACTCTCACCTTCACTCTCACCTTCACTTTCACTCTCACTCCTCACTTTCACTCTCCCTCACGCGCCAGCGTGAAAGCGCAGCCCAAACTCCCCCGGCGGCGATGACGCCTCCCCAGCCGGCGAGGATGTCGAGGACCGAGAAGGTGCGCTCGTCGAGCCAGATCTGCGGGATCTCGAGGGCGACCGCGAGGGCGAGGAGGATTGCGGTGTTCGCGATCAGGCTCCGGGTTGCACTGAGGGACGGGCGAAACCACCGCACCGGCAGCCGCGCGGCGAACCCGGTGACCGCCAGAACGAAGAACGCCACGGTGTGCGGCAGGTGACGGCTGCCGTCCGACCACTCGGCAACCGACCGCGGGAACCACGGCAGCTCAATTATGAAGCTCGAGGGCCGCAGGCAGAGAAACGTCACAAGTACAAGCAGCACCACGAACGCCACATCCACCAACCGGAGCAGAATCGATCCCGCTCGGGTCGCAGGCCATGTTGTTGTAAAGCGAGAAGGTGAGAGCATGGGTTTTCGCGCCACCGGCGCGAGTTCGGTTCGAGCGTTGCTCGAGTGCTGTTTCGCGCGTTGCGCGAGTGTGTTTTCGCCTGCGGCGAGTTAGTCACCGGCCATTCAACTCCCGCGCAGCGGGAAAAAGCACTTCCGCGCGCGGGACCCAACTCGCGCGAAGCGCGCGAAACAGCACTCGCGCTCGCGCGAAATAGCACTCACGCGAAGCGTGAATGAAAGCGCCAGCGTGAACGCGGAGCGTGAAGGTCTATAGCTGCTCCCACTCCGATCTTGAAATCCCCGCCTGCTTCAAGACGCGTGTAAGCAGATCCCGTCCGATATCGCCACGGTGAGGATTGGGCAGAGTGAGCACGATGTCGCCCTTGATCATGAATGGATGCTTGCCACCAGAATAGGGCCCATCGAACCCAAGCGCTCTGAGGTAGCCGATCAGATCCCGATGTTTTACAGGTCCGAATCGCGGCATGGCTTCAGGCGACGTCTGCCTTCTTTATGGCAATCGCAACGCCGTCGATCTCCGGGATTTCGAGATTCCTGTGTATTCGCAGAAGCACCCATTCCTCCAGTACCTCCTCAAGCTCATTGCGGCACGCTTCGAGTGTGGCGGCGTTGGCGTACACGCCGGGGCACTCCGGAATCTCCCCGTAGTAGCTCCCATCCTCAGGCAGGATCTCATAATGAGCGCGTTCAAGGGCTTTGTCGATGTATTGCCTGATCATGGGAAGATAGCATAGGAAATCACGGGAGAAATGCAAGCACACGCACTGCACGAGTGCGTTTTCGCGACGCTGGCGCGAGTGCTGTTTCGCCTTCGGCGAGTGCTTTTTCACGCCTCCGGCGTGAAAAAGCACTCACAGCTTCCAATGATTTCCGGCGAACCGGACCGGCTTACGGGATCGGGAGAAGGCGGATGCTTCCGTGGCGAATCGGATGTAGCGCATGCGCGCTTCAGACGTGTCGGCGGGGCGAGTAGGCCCGACCTCGGCGGGCGCTCGCCAAAGTCGTTCGCGAGCGGCACGCCAACCTTCACGCTCGGCTGGAGTCATTCGGGGCATACCATGATCGTAATTCAGCCATCCGCTCGCTCAAGTCGAAAATCCCGAGGTAGTTGCACGCCCCGCATCGCCATCGCGAAACCACCGATGAGGGCGTAACGCACCGATGCTCTTTCAAACTCGCTGACGACCGAGGGCAGGATTTTGAGAAAGTCCATGCGAGGAGGTGTAAGCGGCCGGAGGGGGGCGCCTGCGGCGAGTGCTGTTTCGCGCGCTGCGGCGAGTGCTGTTTCGCGCTGCGCGTGAGTTGGGGCCCGCTCCGCGGGAGTGCTATTTCGCGCGAGCGCGAGTGCGTAATAGCACTCCCGCGCTCGCGCGAAAACGCAGCGGGGCGCTCAGCTCGCATCCGCCAGGATTTTCAGCACGTTCAGGCCGTGCTGTCCGTCGGTCACGGGGGGTTGGCGGTTCGCGATGCACTCGAGAAAATGGCGGCATTCGGCGCGGAGCGGCTCTTCTCCGTCGAACGGGACTGCGGTTGCCGGTCCCTGGTGGAGGCTTGGATTGTCCCCTTCCCTTTCGACTCGCTGGTCGTAGAGGACGAGGGCGTCAGACTCCGCGGTGTCGTCCCAGACCGCCATGGCCTTGTCACCGACGACCATGAGCTTGCGTTCCTTGGTCGGATGCAACCAGCTGACGTGGATGTGCGCGTGGAGTCCACCCGGAAACGCCAGGTCCATGTGCGCGAAGTCGATGACTCCGGGAGTCACGAAGTCGCGTCCGGTACACGTTACGCGCCCGGGCGCCTCACCTGCCAGGCGGAGAACGATCCCGATATCGTGCGGGGCGAGGCTCCAGAGCGCATCCTCCTCCGTCCGGATTTTCCCGAAATTCAGTCGGGTCGAGTGGATGTGCTGCAGCTTGCCCAACTTCCCCGCCTCGATCAGCTCCCGGAGCTTCAGAAATGCCGGATGATACTCGAGCACATGCCCGACCATCAGGATCCGGCCGGTGGACTCCGCCGCCTGCTGCATCCGTTCCCCGTCCGCGCACGTGAGTGCCAGGGGCTTCTCGACAAAGACATCCTTCCCGGCCTCCAGCGCCGCGATCGCCATCGATGCATGCGTCTCAGCCGGCGTCGCGAGCGCCACCGCGTCGATCTCCTTCCGCGCCAGGACCGACTCAAAATCCCCGCAGACCTCCACCCCCGGCGCGATCTCCAGCGCCCGCGCACGGCCCGCCTCGCCCCGGTTGCAGACCAGCCGCAACGCTCCCAACGCATGGAAGTTTCGAACGAGGTTCTTGCCCCAATACCCGCAGCCGATGACGGCGATGAGCGGCCTTCGACCGCGGTGGACGGAGGACGGAGGATGGAAGGCGGAGGACAAGTGGAAGTGAAAGTGTGGAGTGAGAGTGTTGTAAGATTTGGAGTGCGCGGACATGTCCGCGCTTTGGATGGGGCGACATGTCACCCTCGGAAAAGCGGTGTCATGCCACCGCACTCCAAAGAGCCTCTACGAGCCGGAGGCCGCCCTCACCGTCTAACAATCCGACCGTCCGACTGTCTTCCGCCGGTGAGCGAAGCGAATCGGGATCCGACCGTCTTCCTCCGCTGAGCGAAGTCCCGCCGAGCGAAGCGAGGGATCCCCCCCTCCCCCGTCTCCCGTCCTCTCTACGAGCCGGAGGCTGCAGTTCATGCTCGCCGTGGTCGGGGGTCTGTTGCAAGAGTGACCGAATCGCACAGATTCTTGAGATACTCGAATGCCTGGCGCGCGGTGGCGTTGACTTCGTGTTGGTCGGCGGGGCGGCAGCGGCGGCCTATGGAAGCACGATGGTGACCCAGGACGTGGATGTTTGCGCGGAGATGTCCCATGCGAATTTAGAGCGGCTCGCGGAGACCCTTGCTCCCTATGATCCTGTCCATCGCATGGTGAGGAATCCCCGGCCGTTCACGGCCGGGGCGGCCCGATCCGAATCATTCCGAAACCTGTACCTGCAAACCGGGCTGGGGCAACTCGATGTCCTCGGGGAGATCCGCGGGATCGGAAGCTATGGCGCGGTACTGGATGCGAGCGTTCCGCTGGAATTGGAGGGATTTTCAATCCAGATCCTCAGCCTGTCCAAGCTGATCGAATCAAAGGAGGCAATGAGCCGTCCGCGCGACCTTGAAAACGTTGCGATTCTTCGCATGATCCAGGACGGAACCTATGAGGAGTGAACGACCAGCGCCGCCCGGTGAGCAACCGGCCAAGGCAAACCCCTCCGCCGGCGATCGCGCCCGGTATATCGACCGGTCGCTGATCCGCGAAAACCTGAAACTGTCGTGCGCCGATCGATTGCGCCGACAGACCGCACTCGCCCGCGATCTCACGCAATTGCGCAATGCAGTCCGACGCCGCGGCACGCGATAGCGCCGCAGGCGCCTTCCGCGTCCTTCCGCGCCTTCCGTAGTTCCATCCTGAATTGGTCTGCCTGACTCAGAGAAAAACTACGAAACACGCGGAATGCGCGGAAAGAGATGCCTGTTGTGACAGTGAGGGTGTTCTACGATTTGGAGTGCGCGGACATGTCCGCGCTTTGTATGGGGCGACATGTCGCCCTCGGCAAAGCGGTGTCATGCCACCGCACTCCAAAGAGCCTCTACGAGCCGGAGGCCGCCCTCACCGTCTAACTGTCCGACCGTCCGTAAGCGTCCGGTCGACTGCCCCCCACTGCTGAGTTGCCTTGAGCGTTTGGGTTTGAGATCGTGACGATCTCTACATGCAAATGGTGACGATCTGGAATCCGATTCTATTGCGGCTTTGCCCAGTTGTATGGCAACAGCGGAGCAAGTTCTTCGCGGGTGTGTGTTCATGCTCGGGAGCCTGCGACCAGCATGAAATATTTTTAACAAAATTCAACACTTAAATCCTCTGCCAAGCAGGGCAGGCTCTGCCCCATAAAATCCGATCATACCAGGCCTAGTCTCCTGTAAGCGGGGTGCTGGTTGTTGGAAGTCTCTAGCAACGAACAACAGACAGCAGACAACCCTGACGTCACCCCTTTCACTCTCACTCTCACTTTCACCGCCGCCCGCCGCCTTCCGCCGTTCTACGAGCCGGAGGCCGTCTCCTCTGAACACCTGAACCCCTGAACCCCTGCCTCATGCCTCCTGCCCTATGCCGCATGCCCTATGCCGCATGCCCTATGCCGCATGCGCGCGTCAGCGCTCCCCGCTCCCCGATCCCTGCCGTCTGCAGCTCTGCAGCTCTGTAGCTCCGCAGCTCCGCTCTCTCCCGACCGCCTAAAGGCGGGACTCCAACAACTAACAACTGACAACCCCTGCCGCC
>PWNH01000097.1 GCA_003557905.1 Methanomassiliicoccaceae archaeon
GGTGTTGAGGGTGTTGCGGTCCATGCTTCCGATGATCACACTATCGTGCCCTTGCAAGATTATGTGTGAGAGTGTGTTGTCATCCGCTTGGCCGATCTCGAGCTGACTGCAGATCATCAACGCTGAGCCGCTGAGGTCGTTGGACATCATCGCATCCACTACCACGGTCAATTCTGAAAGGAACGTTAGGTTACCAAGGTTGTTGCCGTTGAATGTTGCTATATGGACACTATCAGTGCCATTGATGTGTATGTGTCTCAGTGTGTTTCCGTTGACGTTACCGAGGTCAATATGGCTGCTGGAATCCATCACGATGTCGGCGACCAATGTGTTCGTGATGATCGTGCCGATAGCGATTTCTGCGGCGATGAACATCATATTTGTCATCGAGTTACCTTCGATGACCGATATGTGCAGATATCCTACGGCAGTGACGTCCATCTCACCGTTCAATGTATTCCATTCCACCGTTCCGATGTCTACGGTCGCAGCTTGAACCAGGAACGAAGACATCGTGTTGACGGAAATTAAATCGATGTTCAGACCTCCGCTCAGGTTCACCATCAAGTCATCCATGGTGTTGAAGGTCAGGTTAATATTGGCATCCGAGGCGTTAATGGAGAGATCTCCCAGGGTGTTAGCATGTAGCAACTGGATGTCCGCGGCGGTGAACGATAAGACGGTGAAATCTTCGAGGTTGTTACCCTGGAACAGACGTATATCGAGAGATTGCACATCCACTAGCAGGTCACCCAACACGTTGTTAACCATGGAATCGATGATCAGGTCACCGCACATGATGACCACATCACCATCAGATAGATCATTGGCGGAGAAGGACTGCATCGTCACAGTCCCGACGATGATGAGGCTGACGGCAGTGGGCGATGACATGAGCATTCTGTTATCGTCCATAGTGTCGATCGTCAACTGCTGGGCATCGATCTTCAGCAGAATGCTGGGCGAGGATGCGTCAAGGACGTTCCCCGATAAGGTGGAGATCTGGACAGGACCGCCGGAACTGATGTTCATTGCCACCCCTCCTGCGGTGTTGAGGGTGTTGCGGTCCATGCTTCCGATGATCACACTATCGTGCCCTTGCAAGATTATGTGTGAGAGTGTGTTGTCATCCGCTTGGCCGATCTCGAGCTGACTGCAGACCATCAACGCTGAGCCGCCGAGGTCGTTGGATATCATCGCATCCACTACCACGGTCAATTCTGAAAGGAACGTTAGGTTACCAAGGGTGTTGCCGTTGAATGTTGCTATATGGACACTATCACTGCCATTGACCGAAACATCGTGCATGGTGTTACCATCGATCGAAGGCATAATAACCGTGACCCCTGTCACATTCAATGTGCCGCTGATGTTGTTTCCGTTCACCGTGACCACGGCAGCGTCGGAATCCAGGTCGATATCGCCCTTGAACACGTTGTTCATTATGGACGTCTCCAGACGTATGGCGCTCTCCATCAGCACCGCTTCCGATGTGCTCGGGACCTGCATGACATTGCCGGTCACGGATACAATGACCGTGTCTTCAGCAATTACGTGTAGGAAATGCTGTGGGGAGCCGGTGACGAGGGTGTTGAAATCGATGGCGTTCACACTCACATTAGTGGCGATGAGCGCGAATACCCTGTGGTTGCCGTCGCTCACGTTGTTGTGGGATATGCTCTGCACCGTCACGTTCTCAGCCGTGATGAGTAAGGCGTCCTCAGCGGGGTCTATGTCGTTGTGGGCGAAGCTGCCCAGAATCAAGGTCACAGCGACGATGCCAGTGGAACCGATGGAGTTGCCCTCGATGGTTGTGATCCGACACTCAGTGGCAGCGCTCACATCGATACCGTGGGGAAGGACGTTACCATTCACGTTGCCCAAAAGTACGTCGCTGGAGGAGATGACTTGTAAATCGTAAGCTTCGTTGTCACTTATCGAGTCCACGACCACCTGGGATGCGTTGAGTGATATCCCGCCGCTGAGTACATTGCCGTCTATGGATTCTAACAGCATTCCGTTGCTGACATCCACGGTGATCGGACCCTGTAATAGGTTGCCGCTTATGTTCCCATGCAGAAGGGAGGGAGCGGTGATGAGTATATCGTCGGCATCGCCGTGGTTGGCGATGATATCAAGACTTTCTATGGATGTGTCGCTGTGCACGATGACCGCATGACCGGGAACTCCGGTCATGTTGTTCTCGGAGATCACGATGGATGAAATGATGCCCGAGGCGCTGACATTGATGCCGCTGCCACAGGCGCTGAGGTCGTTCCTCAGGATGCGGGTATCGATCATGCTCTGCGCATGGATCTCCACGCCGAGGGCCGAACCGGATATGTCGTTGCCCTCTATCAGCGTGTCGTTGAGGATTGGTATGTCAAAGCGAAGGGGTAGTGCCACTGCGCCGGAGCAGTCGTTCTCGATCACCTGCAACGATTGGGAGCTGTCGGCGCTTATCCACAACGGATGCTCGACAGCGGTGATTGAGTTGTTGCGGATGAGTGTGGCATCGAGGCTCACGGCATCAATCCTGATACCATGACCGTTGGCGCCGATGCTGTTGTCCAGTATCGATATCGAACGGCCGCCGCCGTCGACGTTGATTAACACGGCGCTGAGCTGGGAGCCGGTCATGTCATTGCCGATGACATCCAAGTGATCGATGGCAGCATCTAAGCGCAGCGCCTCCCCGGCGCTGCCTGATAGGTCGTTATGAGCGATGCGCAGGTGGATTATCTCATCAGCGTCAAGTACCAGGGGCCGCAGAGCATTTGGGCATAGATTGTAGTCTATGACTCCGTACGCTATGGTCGGCACATTTATGACTATGGCTTGGGCACCGACGAGAGTGGCGTCATTGCCGCTGATGGAGAATTCTTGGAGCCTCGTCAGATCGCTTATGTCAATGGCGCGGCCGGTGGCTAATCTGCAGTCATTGCCCTCAATGCTGAGCTCTCCGATGCCCCCTTGGGACACCGACCGGATGGCGTCTGCGCCTGCGCTGCGGAGGTCGTTCTCTATCACCGCCACATCGCTCATCAATTCAGCGCTCAGATTGACCCCGTTCACCGCAGCGTTCCTGACGTCGTTGCCTTCTATGAGCACGTGTTGCAACGACCCGGCGGAGGTCATCATCACTCTGACACCATCGCCCATGGCGTCGAGGACGGAATTATCGGTCACGGTGAGATTACGTATGAAAGCCGCATCCACATCCACACCGTGGTAACCGCTGCCGTCCAGAACGTTGCCCTGAATAGTAAGGCCGTCAATGGTGTGTAGGGACAACAAGATAGGCGTGCTGCGGGCGTCGGGACAGGTGTTGTTCAATACCGTGACATCGTGAGCGGACGTGGCGGTGATGGCCATGGGATCCAGGGCGACGTTGACCATCACGTTGGTGTCGATGAGGATGTCCCTCAGTTCGTTGGCCGTAAAGAGGAGACCGTGCCCGCCTGCGTCGCTGCAGTCATTGCCATCGATGATGATATCCGTGGCAGCGTTGATCACGTTGAGATTGATGGCATCCTCTGTCGAACCGTATAGGAGGTTGCCAGAGACGATTACGTCGACCATACTGTCAACGTCCACCTGGATACCGTGGCCGCCACTGTCGTTGAATACGTTGTCCCTTATCACTAGGACGTTCACGGAGTCGCAGTCCAACAACAGCGGCATGCGCGGAGATTGGGGAGCAAAGTTCTCGGCAACGGTGGCGTTTGTCAGGGAGTCACAGCGCAGAACTATCTGCTCCGCGAGATTGCCGAGGAGGGTGTTGCCCTCGATGGAGATTTCATCGAGAGACATCGGCGTCTCTATCAGGATGCCGTGGTCGTCCAGTCCGCTGGCGTTGTTGTTTGCGACCCGTATACCGGTCATGGCGTTAGGGGATGTTACCTGCACAGGCGCCCTTACACTACCGCCCAATTCATTCCCGGATATATCGATATCCTGGACAAATGTACCGTTCATCTCCACACCGTGGTCGGGGGACCCGGTAGCGACGTTATCGCTCACGGTGATGCGTTCAAGTTGGTCGGTTTCCAACAACAGAGGCCTTGTCTGGAGTTGGTACATGGTATTGGCATGTACGGTGATGTCGACCATCGTGGCCGCCCGCAACAGCACCGGATAGGCGGTGGCGTTGCAGTGGTTGTGATCGATGAGGACGTTTCTGAGAGCGTTGGTGGAAGTCACGCTGATGGAGTCGGCGCCGCTGCGATTCAGGGAGTTGTGCCCGATCTCCAGAATATCTATTTGAGTGCTGGATACGATCACACCGTGAGCGTTGGAATCATCGATGAAGTTGTGGTTTATCCTCAGATCCTCGATGGTGTCGAAGATGAGTCTCAGACCATCGCCGCCGGAGCTGTTCAGATCATTACCGGATACCGATAGCCTGATCACCTCGGCGGAATTGATGGACAGGCCGTTGTCCAGAGCCGAGGGGCAGTGGTTGCCGTCCACTTCGACGTCGTGAATGTATGGGGTGTGAAGGGTCAGTGGCTCATCGACTAGGAGCTGCAGGAGGTTGTCGTTGAATGTGGAGGCGGAAAGACCGTTCACATCGGCCCATATGCCGCGGCCGTTGTCACGTCTGAGGTCGTTACCGTCAACATGCAACCCTCGGGCCGGCTGCGAGGAGCTGAGTTCGATCAAGGCCCCGATGGTCCCGCGGAGGTCATTTCTAGAGACTGTCACGTTCAGGAACAGACGGTCCCGCAACAGGATGCCCTCGCCGCTGTTCCTCAGGTCGTTGCCGGAGATACTGACATCCTCCAGGTCGATGGCGGGCACAGTTATGGGCCGGGACGGATGACCACTGGCGAGATTATCGTCTATAAAGAAGAACGAGAGTTCCGTCGACAGTACCTGTATGGGCAGACCGGGTGTTTCCAACACCGTATTGGATGACACTGAACCGATATGGATGAAGGAATTGCTATGCAGGTATATGCCGTCCCCGCCGCTGTCGGAAACATCGTTGTTGTCTATGTGTATGTGGCGCATACCATCGAGGGAATCGGTCACGTTGATGCCGTCCAGGGTCGCGTTGTATGCTATATTGTCCCGTATATAAATGTGGCTCAGATTACCATGCAGA
>PWNH01000071.1 GCA_003557905.1 Methanomassiliicoccaceae archaeon
GCGTAGCCGTTGCCCGTGTTGCGTCCCTTGTAAAGGGCTTGCCATTCACTGCGGAACGCGCCTTGCACTGTCGGCTCAGGCACGCTCTAAAAGTCACAGAGTGTTAGGCGGGGTACACTAGTGACCGATTCCGGCAACTTCGAAACGTTTATTGAAGATCAGGTTCTGTAACACGAACAGCTCCCGACGGCCACCGGGAATACTCCTTTCGATTTCATGGTCCGGTTTCTGCTGCAGGCTTGACGACGGTCAAAGTGGGTTCGTGCCGGTTGTGGCACGATGCAACGACTTGATCGAATTTCATTATCGAGGAGTGCGTGCCATGATCACAAAACTGCTTACGGCCGCGATTTCGGCGGCACTTGCAATGGTCCTTGTCGCGATCGAACCGATGCCCGCATTTGCTGACGAGGCAACGGATGAAGAGGTCACCGATCGCATCCGGGTCGTGGCGCCCAGGGTGGCGCGAACCCAGACTCGTGTTGGCCGCTACGATGTCGAAATGGCCGAGCTCAGCGAGTACGTGTATTTCAGAGACCTGGATCTGACGCAAACAGCCGAATTGTTCGAGCTGCAAGACCGGGTCAAGGAGGCCGCGACCAAAGTCTGCGAGCACCTGGCGGATATGTATCCTCGTGGCACCCCCACGACGGCAACCTGTATCCGGCGCGCCGTAGATGACGCCTCGGTGCTGGTGGAAGCAGCAGCGCGCGCGGCGATTGATCAGTAGCAGCGACGCCAACCCAACCCGCCGAACAAACCACGGGCCGCCCTCGAGAGCGCGACAAGGCTATTCGACATTCCGGATCCGTCTCCCGACCTCCGACCTCCGACCTCCGAGTACCCGTCGGTCTACCGGTTTTCCTTGAGTCTTGTTCCTTGCGCCTTGTTCCTTTTTTCACGAGCCCTCACCCCCATCATCAACATCAGCATGGCCAGTATCACCAATCCCAGCGGACTGGAAACCGGCACCGGAAGTGGGTCGACACCGCGTTCCACGCCGATGGTGAACAGGTCGGATGCCTCATTCTCGTTGCCGGCAATATCGCTGACCGCTCCTTCCGGAAGGCTTAGGGTGATCTCGAAGGGTCCGACGCCATCCGGGGTCACCATCAACTCGAATACCGGGTTGCTGTCTTCGACCAGCTCGATCTGGGCGACATTGTCGGAAATGATGTCTGCGACATCGAATCCACTGACGTCCTGACCAAAGATTTCGGTAATCGTCAGGGTGACCGGGAAGGGTTCAAGATCATTCGGCTCGGTGGTGGTGGTCGTGAACACAGCGGTTGGCCGAACATCGCCGAACACGATGGAAAAGGACTCGCTGTTGCCCAGCGTATTGCCGGCTTCATCAGAAAATGCGCCCTGCGGGACTTCCACGGATACGGTATGCGCACTGTCGGTGACGCCGTCGGCCGTCACGCCCAGCGTAAAGGTCTGCTGGTTGTCCTCATCCAATTGCGAGACCGAGGCGTTATCCACATTCAGTGCTCCGGTGTCGAAATCGGCCATGGGTTCACTGAACTGCAGTTGCAGTTCAAAGGTCGACACATTGGTGAATCCGGGATTGGTCGGAGCCGGATCGATCGTGGCATCCAAAGCCACCACTTCGGGTGCGGATCGATTTGTCTCGATCGTGAATTCATTCGAAGCTTCGTTCAGGTTACCGGCGACATCCTCCAGGACGTTCTCATTCAACTGAATAGAAACCTCACCTTCTTCCTGGGGTTCGACCGTCAGCACAAACTCCGGATTGTTGGCGGCATCGATATTGACAATTGTTGCCCGGTTGATTGTGAAGTCGGAGGCATCAATGCTGCTCACCGCCTGACCGAAAATCTCCGTCACCATCAGGGTGACCTGGAAGTCGTCGGCGTTAGTCGGATCGCTCTCACTGCTCGACAACTCTGCCGTCGGACGCGTATCTCCGAATTCGATCGTGAAGTCTTCGGTATCGGCCTCGTTCTCATTACCGGCCAAATCGGTGAACACACCGGCCGGTACGCCAATATCCAGAATGTTCGACGAAGTGGTGACCTCATCGGGCTGGATGGAAACCGTGAAGGCGATATTGTTCGCAGTGGAGAAATCGACGGCCTCTCCATTGGTTACGGCAAGCAGGGCCTCGTCAAAATCCGCGATCTCTTCACTGAAGGTGATCACGATATCGAACGGTGACTGATTGGTTGGGTCGGCAACGCCGCTTCCACGTTCGATAGAGGCAATCGTCGGCGCGATGCGGTCGGAAAAGATTTCGAAAGTCTCAGCTTCCTCGTTATCGTTGCCCGCACCATCCTGTGCAACACCCTCGGGCACACCGACAGTCACCAGGCCATCACCATCAGGAGAAACCATGACCGTATATTCGGTGTCGCCGGCATTGCCGGTAAATCCGGAAAGCTGGGCATTGCCTGCCATGATATCGGCAACCTCGAAGTTGAATACCGGCTTCGAGAACGTGAAGGTCACTTCAAATTCCTCCGCGTTGGTGGGGTCAGGTTCTGAACTGGTAATCGCTACGGTCGGCGGGCTGATGTCGTAAGTAATCGTGAATTCATCGGAGGCTTCATTCTGATTACCGGCCGCGTCAAACAGACTATTCTCGTTGAGCTGTACCGATATTTCCCCCTCTTCCAGCGGTTCGACCGTCAGCGTGAACGCCGGGTTGCTTGAGGCATCGATACTGGTTATCGCGGCGCGATTGATCGTGAAGTCCGATGCATCAATACTGCTGACCGACAGACCAAAGATTTCCGTCACGACCAGGGTGACTTCGAAATCGTCGGCGTTGGTCGGATCGCTCTCACTGCTCGACAACTCTGCCGTCGGACGCGTATCGCCGAACTCGATGGTGAAGTTCTCGGTATCGGCCTCGTTCTCATTGCCGGCCAGATCAGTGAAGCCCCCCGCAGGCACGCCGATTTCCAGGAAATTGGATGAAGTTGTGACAGCATCGGGAGTGATCTCGACGACAAATTCCACATTGTCCGCCGTGGAAAAGTCTGTGGCCGAACCGTTGGTAACACTCAACTCCGATTCATCAAAGTCCGAGATCTCTTCACTGAACGTGATCACGATATCGAAAGGCGACTGATTGGTTGGATCATTCACGCCAGTCGCTCTCTGAATGGAGGTGACGGTCGGGGGCGTTTGGTCCGAATTGATCTGGAACTGACCTTCCTCGTTATCATTACCGGCCAGATCCTGCACCGCTCCTTCGGCAATCGAGATGGTCACTTCTCCGTCACCAAGGGGTTCAACTCTCACCTCATAGATGCCATTGCCCAGGTTAACCGTTGCGAGATTATCAAGGTTCGCGTTGGAGCTTCCAATATCTGACGATCCGAAACTTTGGACCTGCTCCCCAAAATCGATGAACAACGTGAAGAAATCATTATTGATTGGGCTTTCGAGTTCATCATCGGTGATCTGGCCGCCCTCCTCCACGGCAGTGAAAGCAATCTGGGGCTGGCTGGTATTCAGCGTGACCTCGAGCGCGTTGGAGGCTACGTTGTCATTTCCCGCGAGATCGGTGACAACACCTGCCGCCAATTCAATGGTGAATGTGTCATCCGCATCAGGAACCAGATCAAATGTAAAGACCTCATCGGCACCGTCGGCCTCAAAGTCTTCAATGGAGAAGCCGGTTCCGTTGGCAGCGCTGATCGCATCCTCCGCCAACGATGCCGAGAAGCCCGCAACCGGTTCCCCGAAATCAATTTCCACGGGAATCGGGCTGACATTGGTATTGGACGATGCCGTGCTGGATATTACCGGGCTTGGCGAAATACCATCATAATCAACAGACTCGGTGGCAGAGTTGTCCAGCGTATTACCGGCCAAATCCTCAACTCCACCCTCCAAAACCTCAACAGATACGGTGGCCGCGCCGGAAAGGTCGTCGGGATTGACGACCAGCGTAAAGGTGCCGCCGCTGCCGATAGCAGCTTGGAAGGAGGCGTTGGTGATATTAAAATCTCCGGCCACCGGTGCCTGCACATCTTCGCTAAACACCAGCACGAACTCCAGATCGGTTTCGTTGGTGGGTGAAGATTGCTGGGCAGTGATGGTGTTTATTTCAGGGGGTGTTTTATCAATGGTGTAGGCGTCGCTTTCATCGGAGCCCTCATCCAGATCATTACCAAACTGGTCCTCCCCGGCTGCAGCCGGAACAGTTACCGTGATATCTCCATCCCCACTACCGGTGTTCACTGTTACCGTATGTGTGGTTGCCAGGCTGCCCGTTCCCGGACTTACATCATCGACAAAAACTCCGGAAAGGTCTCCCGTGGTTGTGATATCCAATGCCGCGCCATTCAATCCCACCGGCTCATTAAAGGTGATGGTAAAACCCACAGAATCAGCGTTGGTAAGTGTGGGGTCATCCAAAGTGATGTCGGTGACTACCGCACGGGGTCTAATATCGGCCGTGAGCGTTGGTTGAGCAACCGTGTAATTGCCGGCATCCGAACCTGTGAGTCCCATCGAAGTGGTCACCGGGATGTCGTCACCCGGCCCGGCATTGGCAAAGGTCCCCGATGTCGCGTTGGTAAGGGAGACATCATCTGAACCCACAACTCCATCGAGCTGAGCACCGGTAATGTCGGCATCGGTTGTTCCGTCGAAAGCACGGCTCTGGGCCTCGGCATTGATCACACTAAGCTGCAATGGGTCGATAACGCCATTGGTAAACGTCGGAGCACCGGACAAACTCAGGTCGTAACTTCCGGCATCCGAACCGCTAAGATCTGCGGAGACTATTTCTACCGTCTTATTGCTGCCGGCATCGGCATTCATGAATGCAATCTCGATATTGGTGAGTTGGACATCATTCGCACCAGGAACCACACCGCTCAATCCGAGACTGTTATTGGCAATATTGGCATCAACCGTACCATCATACGTTTTGGCCTCGGCTGAAAAAGACCCGTCGATGGTGAGGGTTTGGGTTTGGGTGGTGAAAGTCCGTTCATTGCCGAAAGCAGTACCCTCAGAGTTTTGAGCATAGGCTCTGACATAATACTGCTGGTTCGGTATAAGATTGATAACCGGTCCGCTGAACGAACCGGTATCCGAACCCATTGGCTCTACATTATCACC
>PWNH01000067.1 GCA_003557905.1 Methanomassiliicoccaceae archaeon
CGTTGCTGGTCAACGGTGAAGTCCAGCATGCCGTCCATGATCATACCCAGCATCTGGATCTCCTGCTGCTCCTGCATCCCCTTCTCCAACAGGAACATCGAGACCGAGCGTTCCTTCTTGCGCCTGCCCACGAACGGGTTCAGGAAACGGAAGGCGGCGTTGATGTTGGAATAGGCTATGAGCGTGGACAGGGAGCGGAATCCCAGGCGGTAGTACTCGTACTTGGAGCGGAACTCCTCAGCGATCTTGTTCACCGCAGCCATCATGGCATCGAGGTCGTCCGGCGACTTCAGATATGTGGTGTACGGGTCGTCCGCGGGATCGTCCACGGTGTGGCTGTAGGCGTCCACATAACGGACGAGTCCGAGTTGTTCATACTCCTCGTAACCGGATACGATGAAGGACATCTCACCGCGGATGTCAGCGGGCGTCTTGTCGGTCAGGACCCAGAGCGTGGGCACTCCTTTGATGAGCCCCTCCGCCATGAATTGATTGACCAGCACCTCCTTCCCGACGAAGGACGGTCCGTAGACCATGATGCTCGACCCGAACGGGTATCCTCCCAGCAGGAGGTCGTTCAGTCGCTGGTTGCCGGTGTGGGCCTTGTTCAAACCCACCTCACTGGCGCGGTCCTCCTCACGGATGTCGATATCCTCTTCAATCAGGCCAAGTTCGCGTCGGCGCAGCTCCTCCATCTTGCTGTTGAGGTAGCGCTCCTTTTTGATTATGTCCTGTTCCTTGGCATGGACCTCGGCCTTCAGGTCCTCCAATCTCTTCTTGAGTTTCAACTCATCCATGCCGGTGACCTCGGCCTTCTCGCTGGCGAAGCGCTTCTGCTCCTCGGCGATGACCCGCTCGCGGTAGATTAGGTCCTCCTCGCGGCGGACCAGTTCCTCCTCCTTGTAACGCAACAGACTACGGAGACGGTTCAATTCGTCGTTGCGGTCATCCAACTGCACCCTGAGACGCTGGTTCTCCCTCTCCAGGGTTATACGCTCCTCCTTCCAGTTCTGAAGGTCGCGCATGCGTTCGTCAAAGAACTGCTCCGTGCCGTCAGCACCGAGCTCGATCAACTCCAGTTTCTCATTGTTCAAGGCCTCGGCGATGCGTTTCTGCTCCACATCGGCCTCGATTTTGACCATCTCCCTCTCCAATTCAGGGACGGCCTCCTCAAGCTTGGCATCGATGGCCGCGATGTTCTTTGAAATCTCATCGATCGATTCCGGCCGCTCCAATATATCGCGTAGCGCCCGGCGCATGTCATTGTCGATGTCCTCGATCCTCTTTCTGACGGAGATGTATTTCTGGGTCTCGGGACAGAGTTGTCCGCCCAGGTTGTCGAGTTTGTTGTTCAGCCCGTCGATCCCCATGCGGAAACGTTCCATCTTGGACCGCAGGGCGGGTCGGGAGTCCAACACCTCATCCAATGTAACCTTGGACGATCCCTGTCCTTGGCGGGCGGATTCCAACTCTCTTATCAGACGTGTCCGCTCATCCTCTAACTGCATGATCTTCTTGCGAAGTTCCAGGGACTCGCTCCCCGTGCCCTCCTTGACGTCGCCTGACAACCAGGAGACAAGGCTGGAATCATCGCCTTTCAACCATTTACGCAGGGACTCGCCGCCCTTCTTCTCAGGTTCCTTGTCCGCCATCTCACTTTCCTCTAATTCCGAGCAGGTACAACATAACCGCCTCGTTGACCATCACCTTCAAGGTCTGGCTACGGTTGGATGCCGGACCATATGTCTCTGAAACCATGCTGCGGTACTCGGAAAGCCCCAGATGGCGGTTTTCCTCGAAGAAATCCTGGGGTTCTGGTACTCCCCGCTTCTCGTAGTCCAACAGCGTGGTGGCCTTCATGGTATCAGACCCTGTCGATTCGACCCTTCTCAGTAATGATTAGTTTTCTCAATATAATATAATATGCCAATCCCGGCTCACAATCCACTATGGAAGCAAAGGCCTGGCACACCCAAGAGCACTCTTAGACATGATACAACGTACGATTGTGTCATGCAAAGGTTTTATATCCTCATCCCAATCCAACAGGGATAGGGACGGGGCCCCCATGCAGGAGATATTCATCGATGTGCGGGAGAACGAACTCACCCTAACCGAGGTACTCCGAAAAATCGAGGAGATCCAATCCGAGAACCCCGACCTGGAGATATTCCTCGATGGCGATGAGCACGCCATCCGCAGCCGCCCCCGAAAGGGCGGCAGATTCAGAATCTAATCAACGGGAGGACAGTTGTTGAAAAGAGAGGAAGTCCTAAGAGACAAGGTCAAAGCAATAGACTTCGACCAGATTCAGACAGTGACCGACCTGATGGAGGCCTACAAGGACAGCTCCATACAGAGCCGTGCCCTGGCGACCTGCGCCTCGGCGCTGGAGAACGCCATGGAGGACGAGGACCGCCCCACGGTGATACTGGGCCTGTCCGGGGCCCTTATAGCCGGCGGTATGCGCAAGATCATCTCCGACCTCATCAAGCGCGGAGTGGTGGATGTGGTGGTGACCATAGGCGCCATACCGTACCAGGACTTCTACCAGTCCCGCGGTTTCCATCACTGGAAATGCTCCCCCCACATCGACGACCTCGGTTTGAGGGAGCTGTTCCTCGACCGTATCTACGATACGATAGTGGACGAGGAGATGTTCCGTGACACCGACGAGTACATAGGCCGCATCGCCGAAGGCCTCGAACCCCGCGGATACTCCTCGCGCGAGTTCCTGGACATCCTGGGTTCCCACATCGACGACGAGGACTCCATCCTGTACAACGCCCACAAGTACGGCGTTCCCGTGTTCGCACCGGCCCTCAACGATTCGTCGATCGGCATCGGCCTGACCCATCTCTACGCCCGTGCCCGTGAGTCGGGAAAGAAGTCCATGAGCCTCGACCCCATCAGGGACAACTACGAGCTCACACAGATCAAGATAAAATCGAAGAAGACCGCGGTCATCTACATCGGTGGCGGCATACCCAAGAACTTCATCCAGCAGATCGAGGTCATCTCCGAGATGCTGGGTCACGACATGGGAGGCCACCACTACGCCATACAGGTCACCACCGACGTTCCCTTCTGGGGTGGCCTGTCGGGATGCACCTTCGAGGAGGCGCAGTCCTGGGGCAAGATCAACCGTGACGCCCGCAAGGCCGTGGCATACGTCGAGGCCACCATCGGTCTCAGCCTCATAGCCGGATACATCCTGCAGAAAGGGGTCTGGAAGGGACGCGACCGACTGTCCTTCGACTGGGACGGCGATGAGCTTAAGAAGATCGACCGAGTGAGTCCGTGAGCCGGGGACGGAGGGGCAGGCTTACGATAGGCCTGCACAACTCCTACGACCCCATACGCTTCCGCGAGGCCCACCGCCGGGCACTGGCGAGGGCGGGGCCCTTGGCCTTGGCCTTCGATGCCAATCTGGTCACCTTCGGGTTCCCCTTCCCGCCCGAGCTCTCCACCCCGACAGAGATAGCGGAGTGGGTGGCCACCACCACCAGCGTCGGTGAGAACGGAGACTATCTCGTTCGTCTAACGTCCCAAGGCCGGTTCCAGTCGTTCCCCGCCCCTGGCAAAGGCTTCCCTCCGCAGCTGGGGGAACCGATAACCACCACCAGCAAGGCCCGCGCGGACAAGGCCATATCATCCCGTGACGTGGCGGCGATGCTCGATGACGGGCAGAGCGTGCTCCTGGTCTTCGGACTCGGACCTCACGGACTGCCGAGGAAGGTGGCGGAGATCGCCCGCAGCGACCTCGACGTCACCGGCGGCGGCTTCTCTTTGGAGACCTGCACCGCCCTGGGGGCGGTGGTGGGCGCGGTATGCGCCCACCAGTCTCAATAATTCAGATATCTGATGCCCTGCTCCTTCAGCAGGACGCCGTCGCCCTCGGTGACGGAACCGACGATGTGCGCGTTGGGATGCTCGGCGGCCACCGCCTCAGCGTCATCAGCCCTCATGACCATCATGTAGCCCATGCCCATGTTGAAGGTCTGGTACATCTCCTCGTCACTGACCCCGCCCCATTCCTGTATGAGGTCGAAGACTTTGTGCGGACGTAGCGGCTCGCTGATCTCATAGCAGAGCCCGCGGCGGAGGCGGAGCAGGTTGCGCAGACCGCCACCGGTTATGTTCACCATCCCGCTCACCTCATGGGTCTCCAGGATCGATAAGACCTGGCGGACGTAGATGTCGGTCGGCTGCAGGAGTTCCATGCCGATGCTCCGATCGAGGCCGCCCACCTTCTCAGTGAGGGCAACCCCCTCGCTCTCCACCACCTTGCGGGCCAAGGTCAGTCCGTTGGAGTGCACACCCGAGGAGCGCAGGGCCACGATCAACTCCCCCCTCTCCACGCCCGTGCCGTCGACAAGACGGTCCTTGGGCATATAGCCCAGACAGGTGCCGGAGATGTCCAGGCCCTTGACCAGTTCGGGAAGTACGGCGATCTCCCCGCCGACGATGTCCATGTTGGACAGCTCGGCGCCCTTCTCAAGGCCTTTGCCCACTTCCGAGGTCAGGCGTTCATCAGGCTTGTCGATGGCGATGTAATCAACGAACGCCATGGGTTCAGCGCCGACACAGATGGTGTCGTTGACGTTCATGGCCACACAGTCGATGCCGACCGTGTCCCAGACGTCAAGCTCCTCCGCCAACAGCAGTTTGGTCCCCACACCGTCGGTGCAGAGGGTCAGATAGACGTCGCCGAAATCGATGAGTCCGGCGAACTGCCCCTTGGCGTCCACCCTGGACCCCATACCTTGGCGTCGGAATCCCAACTGTTTGACCAATGACTCGATGGCACCCGATTTGCGGTCGATGTCCACCCCTGCCTTGGCGTAAGTCCACCCTTCTTTCGTCATAACGCTCGAACGGTAATCTTGACCTTCCGTATATTATTGTTTACCGGACAGAAAGCATATATCACAGACGGGGAATCATTCATCAGATGACGCAACGCTGGCTGGCCGAAAGGAGGAACGAGTACTATTATCGCAAGGCCAAAAAGCTCGACTACCGCTCCCGAGCGGCCTTCAAACTCCTGCAGATCGATGAACGGTTCCGCATCTTCAACGATGGCGACAGGGTCCTGGACCTCGGTGCGGCGCCGGGAGGATGGCTGCAGGTTGCGGTGGACCTCGTGGGTCCCGAGGGCAAGGTGGTCGGCATAGACCTGAGGTCGATCAAACCGGTGGAGGGCGCCACCGCGATCATCGGCGACATCCGCTCCACCGAGTCTATGCGGGCGTTGCGAAAACTGCTGGGGGGAAAAGCCGATATCGTGATATCCGACATGGCGCCCAACATAAGCGGCGCCTACTCCACCGACCATGCCCGCTCTATCGAGCTCTGTGAGTATTGTCTCGCCGCCGCCGACTCCATGCTCCGCGAGGGCGGAAGCCTGATAATGAAGGTGTTCCAGGGGGATCTCATGGAGGGCCTCCGCCGCGACACCGAAAAACGTTTCGACACCGTTAAGGTCCACTCGCCCGATGCCAGCCGCAAGACGTCCTCAGAGCTTTACATAATCGCCGAGGGCTTCCTGGGTTCCGATGCGGAGGAGGTCGAGGATGTGGTCGAGGAGAAGAAACCCGAATTCTCACGCAAGGGGACGTTCCTATGAAAGCGAACAAGATCGTTGGTGTGGGTTGGAACTACCGCTCCCATCTGGGAGAGACGCATGCACAGCTGCCTTCCGAACCGATAGTGTTCCTGAAACCGACTAGCGCCATCATCGGAGACGGTGACCCCATCCGCATACCGGCGGGCGCAGGGAGGGTGGACCACGAGGTCGAACTGGCAGTCATAATGGGCAGGGATGCCCGTGACGTCAGCGCGGATGATGCCCTGTCCCATGTTTCGCACATCGCCGTCGCGAACGACGTGACCGCACGTGAAATGCAGAACAAGGCCCGTGATACCGGCAACCCCTGGGCGCTGGCGAAGGGGATGGACACCTTCGCCCCCATCTCCGAACCGGTGCCCCTGGACACGGTGGAAGACATCCAGGACCTGCGCCTCGAACTCAAGGTCAACGGTGTCCTGAGGCAGAAGGGCAGGACCTCGCTGATGATATTCCCGGTGGCCGAGCTCATCGCCTACATAAGCAGATTCATGACCATCGAGGCCGGGGACATCATATTTACCGGGACACCGGAGGGCATCGGCCCTCTGACCCCTGGCGATGAGGTTGTCGCTAAGATCGATGGCGTCGGCATCCTGCGCAACACCGTGGTCTAATCCCAGAAACGCTTGGTGCGCGCGTACTCTATCTCCGCGGTGAGTATGTCGCGGAGCAGGTCGTCCTCGTCCTGATGGAAGCGACGCAGTATGCGTGCCGCCGCATCGGGACCGATACCCCTGCCGGCCAATGTCAGCAACGCCTTGCCGCCGAACTCCCGAACCAGTTCAGCATTCTTGACCATTCGTTTTATCTCCGTCTTGGCGGAGGCCTTCGGTTCCTTTTCTTTCAAGAGGTCGATGTTGTCCCGCTCATAGGTCTTGAGGGCTGCCAACATCCTTCCGCCACAGCCGGCGCATTGAACGCTGCGGGGGGCGTTGGCCACTGGCTGGCGGAACTGACTTCTGCAGCTCAGGCAGCTGAGGTGCAGGGTCTCCTCCTCCAAGCGCCTTTTCAGCGCCATCAATATGGAGCGGTCCGCCCTCGCCGGCTGGACCAGGTCCTTGATGCTCCTTATACCCGCCCTTCCGACGGTGCCGATGCGGCCCACCCCGACCTCCAGGCTGCCATCGTGGAGACGACGGAAGAAGTCGGCGGTGTTCTCCACGTCCATGTCCTCTTTGAGGACCTTGTCCATGGTCTCCTCGTAAGCGGGCGAACCCTCGTAGACATCCATGAGCCGCTGTATGCGCATGTAACGGTAGTCGGCGTCACGGTCGACGATACCGAACTTCTTCGCCACGTAGACGAAGCGCCTCTTGAGGATGTTGGAGTTCCTAACCACCAGGCGCAACAACCCCTCCAGGGTCTCGGGCCTGATGGACATCAGGGTGTCGGATATCATCCGCGCATCCACCCGTGACGGGAGCTCGAGGATGATGCGGTAGGCGTCGACTGTGACCCCCACACCATCACCCAAGCGTGCCGATAACAGCACGGAGAGTATCTTCCCCACCGTGTCGTTGACCTTGCTGCCGTGACAGGAGTTCACTATGGCCATCTTGTCGCCGGTCTCGATCGTCAAGAGGGTGTCGCAGGGCATCGGACCGTCCTTGAGCTGTTTTCCGAGGTATTCGCGGACGATGGTCTTGGCGTTCCCGTCCCCGAGGTATCCGTCAAAATCACCGGTGCGGCGCAGTCGTCCGACCTCCATCGCAACGCCGTAGGGCACAGGGATGTCCTCCCCTATCCAGGATGGTACCGATCCGATGTCCCCCACCCTCTCAACCAGCAGTTCGTCCTCCCGTATCTCCACGATCCTCCAGCTCCGGCCCTGGGCTATGAAGGTGGCGAAAGGTTCGGCGAAGCTCATGACGAAGCTCTCGTCCAATGTGCCCACGATGCCCCGTGTACCGATGTCCCGTATCAGGAAGGTACGCTCATCGGGTATCATCGAGATGTTGTCGTAGAAGTACTTCATGCCCTTCCGGCTGCGGCGATAGCGTCCGTCATCGACGTATATCAGCGATATGGATGCCAGCTGCTCGATGACCCGGTCCAGCGTCTCCCGCTCCAGGGTGCTGAACGTCGTGGCGCGGCGTATGGTGTTCCAGGCGTCATCGACCGACACGGCGCTGTCCATGGTCATCGCGATGAGCTGGTTGGCAACTACCGTCAAGGGCGACGGTCTGGCAACCTCCTTCTCCATGTCCCCGGCCATGGCACGGCGGGCTATCACCATCGATTCCAACAGTTCATCGGGGTCGGTGGCCAGTATCGAACCCTTGGTGACCTGGTCCATGCGATGCCCCGCCCGCCCTATCCTCTGCACCAGTCTCGAAGCCTGTCGCGGAGAGTTGTATTGTATCACCATGTCGGTGCTGCCCACGTCGATGCCCAGTTCCAAAGAGGATGTGCAAACGAGTGCCTTCAGGTCCCCGGATTTGAACCGCTCCTCCATTTCGACGCGTATCTCCTTGGACAAAGACCCATGGTGAACGCCGAGGGGGAAATCCTCGTCCCAGAGGTGGTAGCGGGCGGAGATTACCTCCGCGGCCTCACGGGTGTTGACGAAGAACAAACAAGAACGGCTGCGTTCGATATGTTCCCGGGCCAGCCTCATCATGGCGACCATGTCCGGGTCGGCGCGCAGTTCCTCCGACAACTTCTCATCCCTTTCGTCCTTCTCCGGAGCCTCCACGCCGAGGACGACGTCCTTGGTCACCTTGTAGGAGAGGACCTCCGCCCTTCTGCCCACGCCCTCCAGGTACCTCCGGGTCCAATCATGGTCGCCGACGGTGGCGGACAGCCCAATGCGTTGGAACTCCCCGCTCAATCCCACCAGGCGCTCCAGGCCGATGGCCAACTGGGCCCCGCGCTCGTTGGAGGCCAGTTCGTGGATCTCGTCCACCACCACGTGACGCACGTTGCGCAGATGCTCCCTCAGCCTCTTGCCGGTGAACAGCACCTGAAGCGTCTCCGGCGTCGTTATCAGTATCTGCGGAGGGGTCCTAGACTGCCTGGCCCTCTCCGCGGGGGAGGTGTCCCCATGTCGGACGCCGACGCTGATCCCCAACTCATCCCCCATCTCCTCCAGGCGCCGCAACATGTCACGGTTCAGTGCCCGCAGGGGGTGATGTAGATGCATCTTATCCCCTCCCCGCCGTGGCGGAGGATGTTGTCGAAGACCGGGAGCATGGCCGCCTCGGTCTTGCCGATCCCCGTCGGCGCAACAACCAGGACGTGCTTGCCCGCTAGAAGCAAAGGTAACGCGTCCCTCTGTGGAGGGGATGGTGTGACTATCCCCCTTTCACGGAGATGCCCCACTATACGCTGGTCAAGGATATCGAAACTCATCGGCCGGTGTGAATCCAGAGCTAATGACTATTTCAAGGTGTCGAACCCCACAGCGAAGTTGTCGGAACCACAGATCAATAGAAAAGACGGCGCCATTTCTCGACCTGGCGTTCGAATGTGAACTCCTCTTCAACCAGGGCCCTTCCCCTTAACGACACATCTTTCAGGGTGGGGTCCTCCAGCACCTCGAGTATACGTTTGGAGATGGTCCCGGGGGAGTTGCCGTCCATCAGGAAGCCGGTGTCACCGTCACTTATGACATCCGGGATAGCACCCACCGGGTTCATCAGAACGGCCGCACCGCAGGCCATGGCCTCCAGCATCACGTTGGGAAGCCCCTCGGCATACGAAGGCATCACCAGCAACTTGATCCCGTTCAGATGCTCAGGCATATCCTTGTGGGGGATCCACCCAACGAACTCCACCCTTTCGCCGGCATCAAGCTCCCTGACACGCTTTGCGACCTCATGCTCCAGACTCCCAGTGCCGTATATCCGGACTTTGCAGTCCGCATTATTTTTTAACAGTTCGGGCAACGAGTCCATGAATTCAAGGATGCCCTTCTCGTGGGCGAGACGGGCCATGAAGGCCACCACATCCTCCCTTTCATTCAACGGGGTGTATGGTCGGAACCTCTCGAAATCAATGACGTGACGGTGGTTCACCACGGTCTTGTCACGGAAGGCCTCCAGGCCGTACTCGCGTAGGCTATGTTCGGAGTAGACGATTATCTGGGTCGCCAAGGCGCAGTTGATCTTGGATGCAAAGCTGAGAAGCGGCACCAGCATCCCCGACCCCCTGCCGTAGGTCTTCATGGTCTCCTTGGACGCCGCACCGAACATCTGATGCGTCGGCTTGCCCGATAGTTTGGCCAGGATGGCGGGTATGAATTGGGTGTCCCCGCCGACGAAGAAGAACCATTCATCCGTCCTATCGGCCACTGAAAGCATCACCTTCGCGTTGCGTAACTGTGACAGGACGTATTGAACCAGACGATTCGGCATCTGTCCATTGCTATAGCGGTTAACGACGAAGCACTCCAGCTTGTCACTGCTTCCCGCCATCGCATCCACGAGTCTCTGTGATGTGACGAGTGTTATGTGGCCGTGGGTCTCAGTGAAGAGATTCACCATGTCCCTTATGGGAGCTATCCCTGCCAGACTCGGTTCTTCGACCGAGGAGATTATGCAGACCCTCCTGTCGGGATTCACCTCCACCACTCACTCAACTCCTCTTCCCACGGTCCCGGATCGAAAAACGACCTCGGCCAGCTTTGAAGAACGTACTTGGATAATACCTTGTCGGAACCGTCAGCTGTGATGCCATTCGTCCAGGCTCTCCAAGGCCTCCAACACGTCGATCCGCGACAGGATGCCGACAAGTGTCTCGCCGTCCGCCGGGTCAACGACCATGAACCTTATGGCCTGCGGATAACAGCTGGAGTTCATCCGCTCGAAGGCATTGACCCCCTCCATATCCGAGGGTATGCTTTGGAAGAACCGGCTCATGATGTCCTCCACCAAGGCATCGGGGGCCCTTTCCGCGATCCTTCTCAGGACCTCCCCCTTCACCTGCCCGATGATGCGGTTCTCACCGTCGACGACGGGGTATATGTAATGAGCCTCCCGCCCCGCCGTGACCAGCGCCTCGGTCACCGTCATCCCTTTCCGCATCGCTATGACCGGAGTCCTCATCATGTCCGCCACCCTGATCTGCCCCAGGGTGCTGATGTCGAATCTGAACTGACGTCTTGTCAGCTGTCTCTGGTATATGCTGTAGTCCCCGGTGAGGATGTAGGCCAGGACGGAAGCGATCATGACCGGTATGAGGACACCGTACCCGCCGACGATCTCGGTGATCATTATCGGTGCCGCTATGGGCGTCTTGGTCACCCCGGCCATCATCGCCCCCATGCCGACGACCACGTAGAGTCCCGTGTCCTGAAGACCCAGGGTGGTGGCTGTCAATGCGCCTATAGTCCCGCCGATGAATAATGATGGGAAGAAGACCCCTCCAGCGCCACCGGACCCAACCGTCAGAGATGTCGCCAACATCTTGGCGACCAACAGCAGCGCCAGGGCGGAGAGGGCCATGACGCCGCCGTTTATCATTCCAGCCATGGTCTCCTCGCCAAGACCCAGGACCTCCGGTGCGGCCAGTCCTACCACTCCCGTCAGTAGGCCGCCCAGGGCGACCTTGGCGGCGAACGGCAACCGTATTTTTGAGAACAGCCCCCGGGTGACTTTGAACAGTGTTATGAAGGCGATGCCCCCCAGGCCGACCAATGCTCCGACGATGGCCACCATGGCCAATGCGGTGTGGTCGAGGTTGAAGGCGATATCGGACACATCCATGTACGGTCCGAGACCGAACACTGAGACGGCCATCAGATAACCGACGATGCTGGACAGCAGGGCCGGTATCGCGGCCCGGGACTCGATGTCGTTCTTGTACGGTATCTCCAGAGCGAAGACCGCACATCCCAAGGGGGCCTTGAACAAGGCAGAGAAGCAAGCGGCGGTACCGGCGATGATCAGGATGCGCATGTCCGAACGGCTGAGGCCAAAACGCTCACCGATCACGGACGATATACCCGCACCGATCAACGATGCCGGGGACTCCCTTCCCGCACTGCCGCCGGAGCCGATCGTGAACGAGGAGGCCAGGAGGATGCTCGGAACAAGACGCCAGTCCAACCTGCCCCCGCGGTGATGGATGGCCTCAATGACCTCGTCGTTGCCGAAACCACGGGCCTGGGGGAAGGCGGTGAGTATCAGGCCTGCAACCAGGCCACCGGTTGCGGGTACCAGGATTATGAGGTACCAAGGTAGGCTTGTGGATGCGGCGAGATCGCTTATCAGAACGATGAGTGCCTGGAACATCACCGAGAACAGACCGCCGACCACGCCTACGGCTATCGAGAGCGGTATCCACTTGCCGAGATACTCGCGGAAATCGGTGTTGAGCAAACGCCTCGGAACCGACTTTGAACGCCGGCCGCCTTCGACCATGCTACCCGATATGAATCGCAGCGATTAATATTATCTTGATGGGAGAAAGAGAAGGGGGTTTGAAAGGGTTTTCACTCGACCGGGTCGGTCACCTGCAGCAGGAGCTGCGACATGTCCATGACCTTGACCTGTGAGCCTATCTTCTTGGCGCCCTGTTTGAGGTTCAAGACGCAGAACGGGCAGGCGGTGACGATAATATCCGCACCAATCTCCTCAGCGTCACGTACCCTCTCGGCCGCCACGTTGACCGCGAAGTCGTTGAAGGCGCTCTTGTAGCCTCCTCCGGCTCCACAGCAGCGGGAGTTCTCGCGGCTGCGCTCCATCTCCACGAACTCCAGCCCCTTGATCTTCTTGAGGATGTTGCGCGGTGCGTCGAACACACCGGCATGCCTTCCGAGGTGGCAGGGGTCGTGGTAGGTGACCTTGGCCGGCAGCTCACCGGTGATCTTCAGTTTCTTCTCGTTGATCAACTTCTCGACGTACTGGGTGAAATGGTTGACGTCCTGCGAGGTCTTGGAGTAGAACTTGCCGAAGTCCTTCTTGACGGTCTTGTAGCAACCGGCGCAGGTCATGACCATGTCCTTGGCTCCCATGGAGTCCGCCTTGTCGACCACTTCCCGGGATGCGGTCATGGTGACGTCCCTCTGCCCCGTCCTGAGGGCGGGCGAGGTGCAGCACCACTCATCCTCTCCGAGACAGTTGATCTTCACTCCGCCACGGTTCAGTATCTCCACGCCAGCCTGGGCGATGTCCTGCATACGGTATGAGCCGGTGCAACCGGCGAAGAATATGACATCCGGCGTCTCGGCACGGGGAACGTCCTCGGGCCACCATGCGTCCCTGTCGGACGGTTTCTCACCATAGGGGTTCCTTCCCTCGGCGATGCGCTCCTTCAGCTTCTTGTGGGCCGGAAGAGGGGCGACTCCCTCGGAAACCAGCCAGTCACGGACCTTCTCCCAGAATTCGACCAGCTCTATGTTGGCATGGCAAACCGCCTCGCAGTTTCCGCAGCCGGTGCACTTGTACATGGCATCGACGAACTCCGGACTCAGCTCGACCTTGCGCCCTAGCACACGGTCTATGGGGTTCTTCTTATCAAACTGAGCTAAGTAGTATATCTTTCCGCGAGGGGTTACCGACTCCCAGGGGGTCTGGGCGTGGGTCTCGCAGACATCGATGCAATAACCGCATTGGAGACATGCAAGCATCTCCTTCTGTATTCGGGGCATTTTTCCCATCAGGACACCTCGGACTCATATTTCGGGAACAGGCCAACATTCTCAGTGAGCCTATGATTGTGAAATCGTCCTTAACAGGGTAACAGTATATTTAATTTTATGTTTCAGGCATGCTGGATACCTTCATTTGCACCGCCCTGGTGAGACGAATCCGATGCCGAAGAGAATATCCCGAAACGGTCAAGGAGCGTTTTGCAAGCGTCATCGCCCAACATCCTGCCGTCGCGGAGATCGCAATTTTCGACAACGGAATGAAAAAAGCAGGTGAAAACAGAGGATTGGAATTATAGTGGGCCTGGCCGGATTTGAACCGACGACCATCTGGTTATGAGCCAGACGCTCCACCAGACTAAGCTACAGGCCCGTGCACGGTGGTTATTTTCCCAGAAGATATATACTTTGTGCTGGCAAGAAGGAAGAAATTTGGAAGGATGTTTCGCAAGGGGTTCATCGTGACATATGCCCTAGTTATATATTTTATTTATCGTAATAATTGTTAAGTCATTTGTGAAAGGGATGGCGCCGTCGCACGGGCTCGAACCGTGGACCTTGTGATTAACAGTCACACGCTCTACCAACTGAGCTACGACGGCAGGTGATAGTCAGCAAATAGGGCACTCATATTAAAGTGTTACTGCCTACCCTCCAGTGTAGCCCTCAGGGCGTCCGCCCTCTGGGAAAGGGCGGCGAGGAAAACTTCCAAATCGTTGAGGAAATCGTCGTAGGTCCCAGTGGTCATCGCCCCCTCGGGGGAGGGTACGATCAACCCCTCCTTCTCCAGGAGCCGCAACGAGTATCTCACCTTGTGATGCGGGAGTCCGAGCTGTTCCGACAGACGTATTATGCCCATGGGCTGACTCGCCCGCAGTGTCCTTAGCATCTGCACATGACGCTCGAGCATCTCCATCTCTGACGAGAGCTTATCCAACAAAGAAGGGGCCTCTTCCATCTGTCCTCGGATGAAAAGGGCGGTGACAATATATCAATGATTCTGGGCAAAGTTTTTTGATGCCCGCGGGGATAGAGACGCATGGACAGGGGACATCTGGTACGCAGGGCGGTGCACTTGACGGCACCGTTGTTCCTGGTGTACTATTTCATCCCCGACGAGGTCCTGGGTCTGAACAAGGCCATCTGGCTGTTCATACTCGCAGGCATATTCTTCGCAATCGAGGCCTGGAGGTTGGCGAGGCGGGTTCCGCTGATAGGAATGCGGGACTATGAATCGGGAAGGATGTCGGCCGCCGGATGGTTCGTCCTAGCCGGCCTTGTCAGCCTTCCGTTCTTCCCCCTGGGCTACACATTGCCGGTCTTTCTCGGCATGGGTCTGGTCGACCCATTGATCGGTGAGCTCAGGATGAGATCATCCCGCCTGAACCCTGCCCTGCCCCTCGTGGTGTATTTCACCCTCGCCCTGGGGAGCATGTCATACGTCTACGGAATGGAGACGCACGTGATAGTGGCCGCCGCGGTGGCGACGGTGCTGGCGATATGGGTTGAAGGTTTCAAAACTGAGAAGATAGATGATGACTTCACTATGATAGTGGTGCCCTTGCTGGGAATCGCTGCGGTCTTCAGTCTGCTGGCTTAACGCCCTATCAGATTGTGGCGACCCCACTTCTCGTAGTTGGTCCACCAAGACTGGGTGGCGGATTTACAGCAGTCAAGGGCGGCCTGCTCGTCCTTGAAGACTTTGTAGCAATCGAGGCATTGGAACCTCCGCTCCATTTTTCTCTCCTTAGCCATCGTCCTCCCTGATTGGGAACGCTGTTAATAAACTTATTCGAAAACGGGGTCCAGTACCTGAGACTGAAAAAAATGTGGGTAGGAAGCTAGGAAATAATACGATATAAACTCTGGCATTGACTTTATATCATTGTTCGTCTATGGAGTAGAATATGAATCGTATCAAGGTCATAAATGAGCCCTCAGAATTAGTACCCATGCTGCGGGCCGTCGACACTTCCGTGAAACGGGAGGTCTTGAAGGAAGTGACCTTGGAATGGAGGACCTCGAAGGAGATAGAGGAGAAATATGGTGTCGAGGGGAAAGACGCCATAACATTCTTTGAGAAGATGAAATTGGTGGAATCGCGTTGGCAATCCACCGATGGAGGTTTCCCGGAGAAGGCTTACCATACCTATTACACTTCTTTTCATATCAATGCTCAATGGCCGGTCTATGAGATCAGTGACGTTCTATCCGCCGCGATGATGTCCGAGGAGGAATTCACGGAGATGGAGAGCAAGATCACAGAAGCCGTCGGCGACCGGGGCAAGTTCTCCGGCGATGTCGCTGAGCAACTGGCGATAACCTCGACGATGCTCCGCAGCCTCGTCCGTCGCTCCGTCATATTGGACTACCGCGGCCACCGCATAGAACTCAACAAGGATTGAAGTCGGAGATGGCGGAAATCCGAGTGTTGAGGATCGGACACCGTCCTGACCGGGACAAGAGGGTCACCACCCACACCGCGCTGACAGCGCGCGCACTGGGCGCCAAGGCTGTGTTGGTGGACGCCAAGGACAACAAGCTGGAGGAGAACGTACGCAGCGTCGTGGACCGTTTCGGCGGTGACTTCAGCATCGAGACCGGTGTCCAGTGGCGGAAGGTTTTGCGGGAGTTCGATGGTAAGATAGCCCATCTCACGATGTACGGCATGCGCGTCGATGAGGCGGTACCTCTGCTACAGGACGAGGACCTGCTCGTTGTCGTGGGGGCCGAAAAGGTCCCTCCCGAGGTGTACCAGCTGGCCACTGTGAACGTGTCCGTGGGCAACCAGCCGCATTCGGAGATCGCCGCCCTGGCGATCTTCATGGACCGTCTAACTGAGGGGCGGTCGCTCTATGAGGAACGCGGCGGAAGAATGAAGGTGATTCCCAATGAGAGAGGAAAGACGGTCATCGACTCATCCAAATGAAGATGAGTGCCTCCGCATACTGCAGGAGGCGGGTTGCCCGGACAGGGTGATCATCCATTGTTGCACCGTCAGGACGTTGGCAGTGAGGATGGCCGATCTCTGTGGCGCCGATCGCGGACTCGTCTCCAGCGGAGCGATGCTCCACGACCTCGGCCGCTGTCGGGACATGGGGATGAGGCATGCGGTTATCGGCGCCGAGATGGCCGCCGAGCTGGGTCTGCCCGATGATCTGGTGGAGGTCATCCGCCGCCACATCGGAGCGGGTATCGATGAAGAGGAGGCAAAGGAGATGGGCCTGCCGCCCGGCGACTACTTCCCCCGTACCCTCGAACAGAAGGTGGTGGCCCATGCCGACAACCTCACCTCGGACGACCGGCTCGTGCCTTGCCGCGTCACCGTTGACAAACTGATCTCACGCTCCCGTTACCGTGGCGCCGAACGCATAGAGATGCTACATCTTGAATTATCAGAGGTCTGCGGTCAGGATCTGGATGTTTTGGTTGCATCCCTGGGCAGCAACCCCGACCTAGAAGGGCCCTGCGAAGCCTTAAAGCGCTGATTTGCGGAAGTCCGCCGACACCCATTCGGGGAACGTCCTCAGGATTATGATGTCGTCCAATGCCTGCACCCAGCGGTAAGGTATGTTGACTGCCATGGAGTTCTCGACCAGGTCGGGGTTCGTGTAGTCCAGGAAAAGACCGACTATCCGTTTCTCCTTCAGGTTGAGGACCAGGTTGCTCACCTCGCCCAGAAGTGTGCCCTTGGGGGTGTAGACCCTCATACCTATCAGCGCAGTGGCATTGTCACGCATGGGCATCCCTTCTTTGATATGGTCGATTGGATTTAATACCCTAGCGCTTCGGGAGACGTGCGCTTATTAAACCGTTTCGATGAAAGCTATTTATCCCGCCTTTTCCATCGTTTCGTACTCCAAGTTAACGTTTGGACCACAGGAGGACAATAAAATGTCTGGCAACATAAAGACTCTCACCGACAATGATTTCGACAGTTTCATCGAGAACAACCCGCTGATATTGGTTGACTGCTGGGCACAGTGGTGCAAACCCTGTCTGATGCTGGCACCCATATTGGATGAGCTTTCCGAGGAGTTGGCTGGTAAGGTGGCCATAGGTAAGCTGAACGTCGATGAGAACCCCGGGATCTCCTATAGGTTCAACATATCCGCCATCCCGACCATGCTGGTGTTCAAGAACGGCGTCATGCAGGAGCCCCTGGTGGGTGTCCGGCCGAAGGAAGACATAAAGAAATACCTTATGTCCAAGATGTGAAGGTGATATCTTGAACTACGATGTGGTGATCGTTGGCATGGGCGCTGCTGGCCTCCAAGCGGCGATCGCCGCTTCCCGTAAGAAGGCCAAGACCCTGGTCCTAGGCAAGCATGAGGACAGCGCTCTCTTTTGGGCGGAGGTGGAGAACTACTTCGGTGTGCGCCGCGTCGAGGGAAAGGAGATGCTCGCGATCGGCATGGAGCAGGCCACATCCTTCGGTGCTGAGCTCATGGAGGAGGACGTCATCGAACTGGCCAAGGCCGATGCGGGTTTCAAGGTGGTCAGCGACTCCGGCAAGGAGTTCACCGCCAAGTCCTTGGTCTTCGCCTCGGGGATATCACGTAAGAAACTGAAGATCCCCGGTGAGAAGGAATTGTTCGGCAAGGGCGTGAGCTATTGTTCATCCTGCGACTGCAACTTCTATAAGAACGTCCCCGTGGCCGTTATCGGCACCGGCAGTGAGGCGGCGATATCCGCTGAACTCATGACCCATTATGCCAGTCATGTTTACTGGGTGGCCCAGGAGATGGAGGCGTCGGACAACCTGCGGGATAAGGCGTTGGCAGCGGGTGCCGAACTCGTCACTGCCGAGCCTACGGAGATCGGCGGGGAAGAGAAGGTGAGCTCGCTGATCCTGGCGAACGGCAAGTCGCTGGAGGTCAACGGGGTGTTCATTGAGCTGGGCGCCCGTTCCACCACCGACATGGCCATGGACCTGGGCGTGATGCCCGACCCCGAGGGGACAATAAAAGTGGACCGGAAATGCTCGGTGGGCGTGGACGGAATCTACGCCTGTGGTGACATAACCGGCAAGCCTTGGCAGGTCCCCAAGGCGGTGGGCGAGGGCGGTATCGCCGGTGCGGAAGCTGCCAACTACGCTCGAGGCCTCTGATGTCGTTGGTAAACG
>PWNH01000036.1 GCA_003557905.1 Methanomassiliicoccaceae archaeon
CAGGAAAAGGGCCTTTCCGTGACGACGGTAACCGGTGACGATGTTGCCGGGGACCGTCTCCTCCACAAGTCCCACGCTCTCACGGCAGTAGGGCAGCCCGGAGCAGGCGGCGGCATCTATCTCACGTCCGCCAACGACAGCGATGATCTCACGGGCGAACGTCTCCACCTCAGGAAGCTCAGGCATGGACCACTCTCCGTTCAGGCACCCAGTCCCGCACCCCAGGAGCGCGGTGACGACTCCATGTCCCGAAGACCTTCGATCAAAGACTCCTCCAAGGCCCACTGCTCTTGGAAATGCCGGTTCATGTCAGTGAGGATCATCCATATCCACACCGGAAAGAAAAGACCGCCCGTGGCGTAGGAGATGAAGATGAAGAGCATGAACGACCTCATGCCCACCCTCCGTTCGCAGGGACACTCCACCTTCAGCCCGATGCCTTCCGCGGCCTTCAGGACATGTTTCTGGAAGGTTATCCACCTGCGGTCATGGTCGAAGGAGAAGTTGGTGACGTTCCTTATCACGTAAAGCAGCACCAGGAATGACACCAGGTAGAGGAACATCCCCACCGTCATGGCGAACAGGGACAGGGAAGGGTCGAGCATCATCACCGTGACGACAAGAGGCAGAGCGATGAGAGCGGTCATCTTCAGAGTGGGCACCGGCCTCTCCTTCCTCCTTATCAGGGAGTCCATCTCGATCATCTTACGCAACGGCTTCTGGATGTCGCCGCTCTCCACGTGGCAGCGGAAATAGTCTATCACCAAAGAACGGAACTCGGCCTCCCGGGCGCTGTGCCTCTCGTTGCGACGCATGAGCAGATAGAAGCCTGCCAGGATAATCAGCAGGTGAAGGACCAGATACAGTCCCAGGTTGAAGAACAACTCCTCCAGCTCCACGTCCGTGCCCCGGGTGGACATGAACAGGGTGATCAGCATGTAGTTCACAAGGACCAGGAAGGACAGCATCACCACCAGCACCAGCTTGGGCTCGATGACGGTGTCCGTCCTCTCCCGCCGGTGCACATTGACCAGTATGCGGTTGGCGATGTCGCGGCTGTCGCAGAGCTGCATCGCTACCTTTACGCATTGATATGATAAAACGCTTGCACACCCTCGCCGTCCGGCGGTTCAGAGCAGGCCGGCGATGAACGGCAGGAGCTCCAGTAACTCATCGGCCAATGAGCTCAGCATGTCGACGATGTCCTGTCCCAGTCCCCGGAAACCCTCCGCCAGTTGATCACCGAGCTGGCCCAGAAGGTCCTGGAGGCTCTCGGTTATCTGCGCGACAACCTCATCGGCGATACCGTCGACGATGCCCTGCACGCTGTCTCCTATCTGCTGTCCGATGTCTCCCGGGGTTTCCAAATCATCACCGTGGGTGCATATGGTCTGTTGGTAGAAATATTTTGACTCCCCGCAGTGACAATTTAATAATCAACAGGTTTTATGATGAACGATGAGAGGGAGGAGGAAGGAGAAGGTGGAGAGGCCGGTGAGGGTGCGACCCCCCTACCTGAGGTCGTTGGCGTTGGTCACGCTGCTCTTCGCATCCCTCTATTTCGTCACCATGCTGCTGTCGGTGCCGAGGGTGTGGGAGGAGACCGCTGACCGCCTGTCCCTGATAGGCTACGTGGTGTTCATGGCCATATTGTTCTACATCTACACCTCGCACCTCGGTACTACGTTCCGACTGCAGGCCGGGAACAGGAAGGCGTGGCAGCACATGTCCCGCATATCGGTGGCATACATACTGCTGGCGATCGTGTCTCTGAACGACGGCCGTGACACGGTGTGGATCGCCCAGGCCTTCGAGATAAACGCCATATTGGCTGGTGTGGCCATGGCGGTCATGATCCTGTATCTGAACCGCTCCCGCGTCCGGGAGTACTTCACCCCCAGCTACGCCGACAACCCGCCCCTGTGGCAATGGCTGCTGTTCATAGCCGGCAGGGACCCGTTCAAGAAGGGCAACCTGCGGTTCATCTGACGCGCTTGCTCATTATCGTGGAGCGCGGTGAGAAGCCCAGGCGCCTGTAGGCCTTCTCGGCATCGTGGTTGTAGCTGCCCACGTTCAAACAGAATGTGTCCAGGCCGTTCTCGGTGCACCACTCCTCGGCGAAGGACATCATCCACCGCGCCAGTCCTCCGTTGCGGGCGTCTTCCGAGACGTAGATGCCGTAGAGGTATCCCGCCGGTTCGCGGGTGAATTGGTCATGACCGCGACCCAACCATATCATGCCCAGCCTCTCCTCGTCCTGCCAGAGTATGAAGGTCTCGCTGGAGGGGTCGGAGTCGTGCATCAACGTTATGCCTTCACGCAGACGGGGGAGCCAGTGTTCACTGTCCCGGGACTCGTCGGCACTGACCGAGCGGAGGACGGCCTCCTCCATACACTCCATCACATAGGCGATGTCGGACTCCTCCATCTTCTTCAGGCAGAGGCCCTTCACCGGAAGCTCACGCACGCAATCCACGTTCTTGCTAGGTCCGAAGGCAAATAAATAACTGCAGTATGGGAATGGTTTAAATCATCGCCAAGGGAATGTAATGAGGATAACGTGAGCTATAAGATAACCCTGATCAGTCCCGAGGAGAAGGATGCCGTTTATGAGAGGGTCAAAGGCACCAACTTCTTCACCACCAAGGCCGACATCCACGGCATTTGCGTGAAACTCTACACCTGCAACCAGGCCACGAAGATCATGTGGGAGGACAATTTCTACGCCATGTCCGACCACGTCCGGTCGCATGCACGGATGTACTGCCTCGAGGACCCATCCCAAGGTCTCGAGGTCCTCTACGAGCCGCTGACCAAGACGGCGTTCCTCATAAATTTCGATTATTACGGTTGGATAAAGAGCGTCGCCCTGGCGATGGCGGGGGACATCCTCGAGGACGAGCACAACATCCACTCCGTCCACGGTGCGGCACTCGATGTGGACGGTAGCGGTGCCACTCTAATCGCGCCCTCGCGGACCGGCAAGACCACGCAGTCGTGGGGGTTGCTGCGAATGAGGGAGGCCCGCCTGGTGACCGACGATTGGTACTTCGTGCGTCTCTCCGACCGCCGGCCTCTGGCCTTCGGCTCGGAGAAGAACTGCTACATCGACTCCGACATCGGTGAGATATGGAACGAGTACCAGCCGTTGGTGGACAAGGCATCATTCGACAACCGTCAGCGGGCCATCGTCGATGTCCGTTGGGTGTCGGGGCTGGGTTCGGTGACGCCGATGACATCCATGCACCACATAATCCTTTTGAAGAGGGACCGTGACGACCCCGTCCCGGTGAGGGAGATGGACGCCGATGAGGCCTGGGAGTATCTGCGTGAGCACGACCTCTGCAACCCGCATCAGATGTTGCGCGACGACCGCAAGATGGCCATACGGGAGAGGTTCTTCCGCTCCTACCTCAAGGAATGCCCGGTGCACATGGTCAACACCATCACACCGCCGCAGGAGACGCAGGCCATAATCCGCGGGCTGCTGTTGAGATGCCATGACTGACCGTGTCGTCAGCGACGGCGGGATGAGGGCGGTCCCCACCGCCGCCCGCCAACCCCTCCGGGGCCCTGGACCAATACGGATTTAAACGTAAATGGGATTCGAGCAGACATGAGTGGCCGCAGCTTCGCCCAGAAGATACTGTCCCGCGCCAGCGGATGCGATGCCGAGGTCGGCGAGACGGTGGTGGCGAAGGTGGACCTGGCCATGAGCCATGAGAACGCCGCCCTGGTGTCCAGCAAGTTCCGGGAGATCGGAGCTGAGAGGGTATGGGACCCCTCCAAGGTGGTGCTGATATTCGATCATCGGATACCGGCGAACACCGTCTCCGCCGCCGAGGGGCACAAGACCGTCCGCCGCTTCGCGGAGGAGGAGGGCATAGGCAACTTCTACTGTCACGGCGAGGGCATATGCCATCAGGTCCTCCCCGAGAAGGGCCATGTGCTGCCTGGCAGCCTCATAGTCGGCTCCGACTCACATACCACCACCTACGGCGCCTTCGGGGCGTTCGCCACCGGGATAGGCGCCACGGAGATGGCGGCCGTGTGGGCCACCGGCGAACTCTGGTTCCGCGTCCCTGATACCCTGAGGGTGAGGGCTGAGAACGATATTCCCGATTACTGCATGTCCAAGGACCTCATCCTGCGGGCCATAGGCGACCTGGGCGCCGATGGCGCCGACTACCGTTGCGTGGAGTACGTCGGTAGGGCGGTCGACAGTATGAGCGTCTCATCGCGCATGGTGCTGTCCAACATGGCCATCGAGATGGGGGCCAAGGCCGGCATATGCTTCCCCGACGCCAAGACGCGTGAGTACCTTCTCTCGCGTGACGCGACAGGAGGGGAGGAGATGTTCAGCGACGGTGACCTGGTCTGCGACGAGCATCTGATCGACTGCGATGACCTCGTACCCTTGGTCGCAGCACCACACAGCGTCGATAACGTGCACCCTGCCGCCGATCTCAGCGACCTGCGCATCGACCAGGCGGTGCTCGGCAGTTGCACCAACGGCCGTCTCGAGGACCTTCAAGCCGCCGCCTCGTTGCTGCGTGGCAAACAGATACCGAAAGGCGTCCGTCTGATCGTCGTGCCCGCCTCACGCGAGGTGCAGCTCGACGCGATGGAGGACGGGACCATCGCCGCCCTAATGAAGGCCGGCGCCATCGTCACCAATCCGGGATGCGGCCCCTGCCTCGGGGCGCACCAAGGGATACTGGCATCCGGTGAGAGGGCCATCGCCACCACCAACCGCAACTTCCGCGGACGCATGGGCTCCCCCGATGCCGAGGTTTTCCTGGCGTCACCGTTGACGGTGGCCGCTTCCGCCCTGACGGGAAGGATAACCGACCCCCGCGAGGTGATGGGATGATCAAGGGCAGGGTGTGGAGGTACGGGGACCACGTCAACACCGACCTGATAATCCCCGGACG